>JAZGFD010000224.1:0-27470 GCA_036479115.1 Saprospiraceae bacterium
GGATAAAAGTTCTAATATTTTTTTGAATAATTTGCTAGAGAATCAAGACAAATGTTGACAATCAGCCAAATACACAAATCATAATTTTATTTATATTAAATATTCACTATTTTTTATGGAATAAAAATGATAAAATTCAAGAGGTATTTATCAGATATTCAACGTGTTATGTCTGAGGTTATGTGATTTCGTTCAGACACTATATAGTGTCTGAACAAAACTCACCAAAATTAAATTAGAAATAGTTTACTTCGACAAACTCTGTATAAAGCTTTTGGCGAACTTTTGATTTTTTAACTCGCTTCGCTGATATTCAGGCATCACCGAATCTTCAAAAATGTAAATTCCATCCAAAACGATTCTTTTTATGAAAAATGTTAGTTTCCATAGCAGACTCAAAGTTCATTTTTTTTAGGCATAATAAGCTATGACAAAAAAAATAGTTGAAATATGATAGAAAAAGAATTTTTTCATCCAAAATTGACTCCATCTGAGAAGTTACAATCAACTTAACTTTTGAAATTATCACTCTTTCCAACATCAAAATGCTAATATTGTAATCACTAAGAAAAATATAAGAAATGAGTGAAGCTCTGAGACAAGCATTGACTATTTTATTGGTAGGCATGACCACTGTCTTCTTCATATTATTAGTAGTAGTTATAGTCGGAAATCTGATGATCACCTTTCTCAATTCTTCAGACTTTATTCTCAATAAAAGAGACGATTCACACCTTCCTACTAAAAGTGAAAAGATTATTCTATCAACCGCAATTAAGAAATGGGCAGGAGGTCAAGCCAAAATTTCAGAAATCACAAAAAGGTAAGAAACTCAGATGAAAAGGGAGATAAAATTTTCGTTGGTATATCGTGATATGTGGCAATCTTCTGGAAAATACATGCCAAGAAAAGATCAACTTGTAAGAGTAGCACAACCCATTATAGACATGGGCTGTTTCAGAAGAGTAGAGACCAATGGAGGAGGCTTTGAGCAAATAAATCTGCTATATGGACAAAATCCGAACCATTCTGTAAGAGAATGGACAGCCCCTTTTAAAAAAGCAGGAATACAAACTCACATGTTAGAAAGGGGGCTGAATGGCATCAGAATGAGCCCAGTACCAAAGGATGTAAGAAAACTCATGTTTAAAATTAAAAAAATCCAAGGCACTGACATTGCCAGATCGTTTGATGGCTTAAATAATCCCCAAAATCTCGAACTTTCATTTCAATATGCCAAAGAAGGTGGCATGATAGCACAAGGGGCTCTGAGTATTACCCACTCCCCAATCCATACAATAGAATACTATGTAAACCTAGCTGATCAGTATATTGAACGTGGAGCACAAGAGATATGCCTAAAGGATATGGCAGGTATTGCCAGACCAGTAACTTTAGGTAAGATTGTAAAAGGAATAAGAGAACGACATCCTAATATAATCCTGCAATATCATGGTCACAGCACCCCCGGTTTTTCAGCGGCCTCAGCCTTAGAAGCAGCACGTCAGGGCGTTGATTATATTGATGTGGGCATGGAGCCACTCTCATGGGGTACTGGTCATACTGACCTTCTTACCATTCATGCCATGCTTGAAGATGCAGGATTTCAAGTGCCCGATATCAACATGGAGGCCTACATGGAAGTAAGATCGCTTACTCAGGAATATATGGATGATTTTTTAGGATATTTTATAAACCCAAAAAATCGCATGATGAATTCAATGCTCATCTCTCCTGGCCTTCCGGGAGGAATGATGGGCAGTCTCATGGCTGATTTAGAACAAAATTTGTTAAGTCTTAATAAATGGTTGAAAAAGCGAGGAAAAGAACCACTTTCACAGGATGGTCTTTTATTAAAATTATTTAATGAAGTTAAGTACGTTTGGCCAAAGCTAGGCTATCCCTGTCTGGTCACCCCTTTTAGTCAATATGTAAAAAATGTGGCATTGATGAATGTCCTTCAAATGGAAAAAGGCAAGGAGAGATGGAGCATGATAGATGAAAATACGTGGGCTATGATTTTGGGCAAGAGTGGTGTATTATCCGGCCCTCTGGATGAAGAAATATTGGCTTTAGTAAAAAAACAAGAAAGAACCTTTTTTACTGGAAATCCTCAAGACTTATATCCTGACCAACTCAATGATTATAGATCCAAAATGGATGAATACGGGTGGGAATACGGCCCAGATGATGAAGAGCTTTTCGAATATGCTATGCACCCGACTCAATATGAAGATTACAAATCAGGCAAAGCAAAAGAAAAATTTGACCTGACACTTGAAGAAAAAAGAAACACAACACCTGTGAGCCAAGGATCAAACCATCGACCCAAAATGATTCAGATAGAAGTAGAGGGTAAAAAATTTGATGTAAGCCTGGAATGGGATGATGATATAGAGATAAAAAATGACCAATCTCAATTGACTTCATCTGAATCTGAGACTTTTAAAAATATTATCTCTCCAATAGAGGGGAAGTTTTTTAGCAAAAGCCAACCCTCTGAACGAGTATTAAAAGTAGGGGATAAAGTAAAAAAAGGAGATACTGTAGCATATATAGAATCAATGAAAGTGCTCAATGCCATCACATCTGATCAGGAAGGAACAGTAGTGGAAATCATGATAATACATGGCCAAGATGTGGAAGAAGATGAAGTAATTGTAAAACTTAAATAGGTGGAAATATTACGGCAGTTGTATGATATGACAGCTTTTGGTGAGCTGGCTGAAAATCCAGGAAGCATATTAATGATCCTCATTGGTTTGGTTGTACTTTATCTTGGTGTACAAAAGCGATTCGAACCTCTTTTATTGGTTCCCATTTCATTTGGTATTCTTTTGGGCAATTTTCCGGGCGGTAATATGGCCGTGATTGCATCTTCAGTAGCACCTGAGATAGAACATCTCACTGTCATAGAAGTGGGCAAACAGTATGGTATTATGAATATGCTGTACTACACTTTTATTAAAACAGGCTTGCTGCCTCCTCTTATTTTTTTGGGCGTAGGAGCCATGACTGACTTTGGACCAATGCTAAGGAATCTCAAATTGGCTTTTTTTGGAGCTGCCGCTCAATTGGGAATCTTTACTGTGATGATAGGAGCAGTATTGATAGGATTTCCTATTAAAGAAGCAGGTGCACTTAGCATTATTGGAGGCGCCGATGGCCCTACGGCTATATACACGGCTATTATATTAGCTCCTCATCTGTTAGGGCCGATAGCCATTGCTGCTTACTCGTATATGGCCCTTGTGCCACTTATTATTCCATTTGTAGTAAAATATTCTACTACAGAAAAGGAGCTTTCGATAAATATGAAACAGCAGGATATACTCTTTCCTAATAAAAGACCAATAAAAGATTTAAGAACAGCTAAGATCATCTTCCCCGTCATTCTAGGAATCGTAATTTCTATTTTGGTACCATCTTCAGTTCCATTATTGGGAATGTTGCTTTTTGGAAATCTCATTAAAGAAATTGGATCAGATACCAATAGGTTAATTTATGCTGCCACTACTACTATTATGAATACATCCACCATTTTTTTAGGATTGTGCATAGGTGCGACAATGACAGCTTCTACATTTTTAAATAGCCAGACCTTACTCATTGTCCTAGGAGGCGGCGTAGCATTCTGTATTTCAGTATTAGGAGGAATAATGGCATGTAAGGTTCACAATATTTTTTCAAAAAAGAAGATAAATCCTCTCATTGGAGCCACTGGCCTCAGTGCTGTGCCTATGGCCTCTCGTGTAGCCAATGAAATTGCCCTCAAATACGATAGAAGCAATCATATTTTACAATATGCGATGAGTAGCAATATTTCTGGTGTCATTGGAAGTGCTGTTGCTGCTGGAGTGCTCATTTCTCTGCTATCTTAAACAGGCATAAAATTTAAAATTCATATGTGATGGATATGTTTACTAGATATATTATATTCTTAGTAGATAAAAAAGCTTAATCCTACCTGTTGGTGTAATGATCAAACTCAGGTTACTAGGGTAACTACCCAAATTTATATTAAATATGAAGTAATTTGAGATAATAATAAAATTATTTTAAACACAAATCAAAGAGTATCAAGTATTTATATATTATAAAATAAAAATATATTAAAAATACCCTAGATGGGATATCGGATGGATGAATCGAAGTGCTATATTTACACCCGAATATAGCAATGTTATATTCCAACTGTATTAGGAAAAGACGAAATACCTGGGAACTGATAAAAAATCTTAGTATTATTTATACTAATAGACGAAATCATTCACCCTGGCTTAATCGAGCCGGTTTATACTCAGATTGTTCCCAGTTTATTTTCATCCCTAATAGTCAAAGTCTGAAACCAAAAGTGGTTTCCAAGATTTTACATGTACGGCTAAATGTAGCATACATTTGATTAGATTCTGTGTGACGAAAAAAGCAAGAAGTACTCCCCTAAGTAGTCAGTCTTTTTTCCTAATAATCAACACAATCAACACACACTTCTCGCTATATCTGATCCCTGTTAATGGAATGAAATTCTTCAGTACTTAAAGAACACGACTGTTGATAATTAGACGAAATCAATTTTCCTAATGATCAACAAGTTCCCTTTGTAATTGACTATCAGCAGCTCTATTCAGAGTGCCTGATGATGACATTTCCAATCTAATATTTTTCAAACTTTTTTTTAAACTTTTTAACCAAAACTCAATCTCATGAAAAGATCGAAGTTTACTTCTTTTCTATTTACGATTGCATTGGGCTTATTTGCTTTCAACTTTTCATCTGCACAAACATCTGCAGATTGTCAAGATGAAATTAATCTTTCTGTAGGAGCAGCTTGTAGTACAGCTATTCCTTGGGAAGCATTTAATACATGGCAACCAAGTTGTATGTTAATCAAAAATGCCAAACATCAAGTGATGGCGGCGATTGTAGGTAGCGGGACTGGTATTACAGCTCCTACCAAATTTGCTTGTGCTATCCCCGTGGATAGTGTATATTTTGAGGTTCTTCAAAAAACTAAGACCTCAAGTAATTTTGTCAGTGCATGGCGTACTGATTGCCCTTTAACGGGTATTTTTTACTACGTGTTGAGATATGACTGGGAGCAGCTTCCAGCTAATTCTCAATTTGGTGGTTGTTCTAGAACTTTCCGATTTAGACCAGCTGGTGGTTCTTTTGGAACAGCATTCTCTGCTGTTGTAATCCTCATTGACTCTGAGGATGACATTCCTACTTGTGCTCACAATGCTACAAACGCTGTAGATGGTGAATTCGAAGTAATTGACAGAATAGTCTCTTATACTACTAAGACTCATATCATGGAGGTGATGAGATCAGATACGTTCTCTCACACTGAGGGACTTAGATGGGTAAGAGGTACGCAGATGCTTAATATATCTGCGATTACGGCTCACTTCCCTAATTCTGCAGGTCAGCTACTAGGTGGTAGCAGAGTACCAACAGGTGCCATGGGTGTATATCTTGTACACGGTGGTGACTATAAGGAAGGGAAAAAGCACGTTTTTGAATGCTATAATAATTTCTCTGGCGACTTTTTCACATTACGAGGGAATGTAGTAGCACCAGGGTCGTCTAATGGTGCCAAAGCGTTAACACCTGGAACATATAAGTACGAGTCTTATACACAAGATGGTACTAATGCGTGCTGGGGTAATATTAATGTAGAATACAAACTATGGCCTTCTACTCCAGGTAGATCTGACACTATAAGCTGTGTAGATCTTTCTGATTATGACAGAGCCGATGATTATGATTATCATCCTACTACTGCTAGAAAATTAGAAGATGTTTGTGCTTGGGCTGAGTTGATTACCAGACCTACTGGTAATACCTTGGATGATAGATTCTCTGGATTCTATAATGCATTGCGAACAGCGGGAACTGTACAGTCCGTAGTTAATAGTTCTGTACGTCATTGCTATGCTCATACTGTAACAAGTAGTGATGCGTATATCAAAAACTATGACTGGCTTTGTGATACTATGTTTAAAGTAAGAACTTTTTACGTAGATCATCCTGGTTCTGGAGGAAAAATTAGTATCAAAGAATTGGCTAAAGATTCTTTATATATTACTCCTATTGCTTTTGAAGATGTATACTTTCCTGATTCTACAGTGGTATTAAAATGTGGAATTATAGATGAGTATGATCCTGAGCACCTTGCTGAGTATTTATACCATGCATTTGTTCATAATGGTGGTAACCGTACTTCTTCTAGTTTAAGAGGTGAGACTCCTGTTATTGTAGGATTTGATCTTGATTATCCTAACAAATACGTTACAGGTAATCCTTGTGCATTGTTTTCTTCTCAATACGATGGACCTCCAGGCATCTATTTGCCATGGAGTAAAGTATTCCAACATGCTAGTTATAATAACTATGGTGTTAAGACTGCTTACCCATATGTGAAAAGAAAGACTAAGACGTATGATCCTGGTCTACGTGCTAAAATAGGTACTTCTACTGGAGGCAGACGAGAAGTAATAAATATGGATTCTATCTATATTCCTGTAAATAAAGTAGTATGTAACATTGCAGCTACTAAGATTGATCTTCACCCAATAGAAATATGTCCTGGAGATTACAAGTTTTTCAGAACTTGGACGATCCTAGACTGGTGTA
This sequence comes from Saprospiraceae bacterium, assembly GCA_036479115.1. Lineage (GTDB taxonomy): Bacteria > Bacteroidota > Bacteroidia > Chitinophagales > Saprospiraceae > UBA7328. The sequence goes on from JAZGFD010000224.1 coordinate 6,637, forward strand.
CTGGTACTACTAGTGAAAAGACTCAGATTATCAAAGTTGTTGATCTAGATGCTCCTGTTATTCTTGCTATCAATGGTCAATCTCCTAATCCAGCTGGTGATTTTGATGATGATAATAGTAAAGGACAGGAAGATCACTACTTTGGAGACAATAGTCGTGACAATACTGATTCTGCTGAAGATGGTATAGACCCTCATGGTAATGTGGTAAATGATCTTTATGATTATAACACGCATTATGTTAAGGTGACTAACCCTTGGGGTTGTTATGCTTCATACACTTTCCCTTATTTGACATTGAGAGAGCATTGTTCTACTGCAGGTTATAACTTTGAGTGGAATGGTGGTACTTACAGTGCTGGTGATGTTGTGAGCCTTTCATGGTATCACGGAGCACCTAAGCACCATGTTAAAATTAACCTTTGGGATGAGTGTGATAATGATGATGATCGTTGGTATCAAATCGACGTAATCGATAAATTACCTCCAGTAGTAGTACTTCACGATGAGTTAATAGTAACACTTACTTCTAATAATGAAGATTTTGTAGGATCTGTAGAACACGGACCTCAAGGTACTCCAGGAGAAGGTATTGCTAAGATTTACTGTCAGAATGTAGACGCAGGATCTCATGATGGAGATTGTGGTGATTTACAAGATTGCGCTATCAGAAGAAAAGGATCAGGCGATGCCTGGGAAGATTTCGTACACTTTACGTGTGATGATATAGGGCAAGTACAAGTAGAGTACCGTGCTACTGACTGGTCAGGAAATACAGCTATCGGCTGGATGACCGTGACTATAGAGCAGAAAAACGGCCCTTATATCACTTGTGAGGATATTATCATAGAATGTGATGATCCGATCCACCCTGACTGGGTAGGTTACCCTCACGCATTTGGTATATGTGAAGCTCCGGCTATAGAGTATGAAGATGACTACCATGTAGATGATCTTTGTTACTATGGTTATATTGACAGAACTTGGAGAATCACAGGTACTGATGTACAGTGTGTACAGACGATCACTATCACAAGTGATGATAAAGATGGAGGTGGAGACAATTCTGTATTTGATCCTAGAACTATACACTGGCCTTTACATAACAATGGCAAAACTTTAAAGGATATGGATTATCCTGGAGACTGGGTATTTGTTGATGCACCTGATGCACATGGTGTTTGTGTCAGAGGTTGGACAGCTGCTCATTATGGGATTAGTTTAGGATCTTTATCAATGGATTCTGAATTTGAATGTGAACAAGGGAGTACTAAAGAGCCTACGTGGATAGATCCAGTATGTGGTCTTGTAGGTAAGACTTTTAATGATCTTCACATCAAATTTAATGATGGTGTTTGCTTCAAATTATTAAGAACATGGACTGTTATTGACTGGTGTGCATATGATTCTAAGCAAGGAAATATTTATCCTAACGAGAATGTATATCAGATAGATTTCTGTTCAGGAAAATCATTCTTTAGAGTATATGATGATCGAGCTCATGATTACAGAGATGGTTACTATACATTCGAACAAGAAATTCTTGTTGTGGATAAAACACAGCCTGTAATTACTGCAGTTAAGAAAGATACTGTAGAAGTAGGAGCAGGTAGTAAAACTGATGATGCGGCTTGTACTGGTGTTTGGACTGGTACTGCTAGTGCAGAAGATTTCTGTGGTGGAGTTAATGTATCTGATGTTGCCGAAGATGACACTAAAACTGAAGGTCCTGAATTGGATTGGGAAGTTAAACTTGTTAGAATAGACAAGGAAACTGGTAAAGAAACTACTATACATGGTTTCATAACAGTTGCTGAAGGTGGCAATGAATATGGACACCAAGTAGTGTACTCTCATGAAAATCAGTCTCCAACAGCGACTTACTCTTTCCAAGGTGCTACTCACGAAATCTATCACCTTAAGTGGAGAGTGATTGACGGATGTAACAACAGAGCTGAAAAACTAACAGTTATTTACTTCATCGATGTAAAAGCTCCGGTTCTACTTTGCTATGCTGACTTAAGCACTAATGCTATGAGTACTAATGGTGAAGCTGAAGTATGGGCTAACGATTATGGTCATGCATTTGATTGTGATGGTGAAGAAGTACCAGTATGGTTTAAAGATGCTGATGGCAATTTAGTTCCATCATTGACATTTAAATGTGCTGATCTAGATGGTAATACTGCTGCTACTAAAGAATTTAATGTATACGCTGTAGATGAGAAAGGAAACGAAGGATTCTGCGAAGTGACATTAAGAATTGTAGATAGTAACAATGCTTGTGAAAATTCTACAGGTGCTGCTCTAATTGCTGGAAATGTTCGCACTGAAAGTGGTGATATGGTAGAAAGTGCTGAGGTTACTATGGGACAACACAGTGATCTTACAGGTGTAACTGGAGAGTTCGCATTTGCTAACAATCCTATGGGCTTGAATTATACTCTCGAAGCTGTTAAGAATGACGATCACCTTAATGGTGTGAGTACTCTTGACCTAGTATTGATTCAGAAGCACATCTTGGGTCTTGAAACTCTTGATTCACCATACAAAGTAATTGCTGCTGATATCAACAATGATACTAATGTAAGTGCAATTGATTTAGTAGAGCTTAGAAAAGTAATTCTAGGTATTACAAATGAATTCGCTAACAACACATCTTGGAGATTTAGTGATGCTAATGTAACAGTTGACCCTGCTAATCCATTTGCAACTTTTGTAGATGCGATTAACATCAACTTCTTAACGGCTAATGTCAATAATGACTTTATAGCTGTTAAAATTGGTGATGTAAGTGGAAATGCTATTGCTAATAGTACACTTGTTGACTCTAGAAGTAATGCTACTGTTGCATTCACTGCTCTTGACAGAAGTGTCAAAGCTGGTGATCTTGTAAGCATAAGCTTTGAAAGTGCTGATTTTGTTGGAATGAATGCATTCCAGTTCACATTGAATACTGCTGGTCTTGAGTACATAGGTGTACTAGAGGGAGCTGTAAATATGAGTGCTGATAATGTTGCAATTAATGGTAACGGTATTACAGCTGCATGGTCATCTGTAAATCCTATTACTGCTAGTTCTAATTTATTCACATTAGAGTTTAGAGCAATCACTGACGTTACATTGAGTAATGCAATTTCTATGACTTCTAGTATCACTAATGCGAGAGCATACAACAGTGAGCTTGAAAGATTTGAAACTACATTAGCTTTCAATTCAGAAGATGGAAGTACAATTGGTGCTGCATTTGAATTAATGCAAAACAGCCCTAATCCATTCCAGAATGCGACTACAATCGGATTCAATCTTGGAGAAGCTGGACCAGCTACATTGACTGTATTTGACGTAACAGGTAAGACAGTAAGAGTAGAAGCAGGTAACTTCGAAAGAGGTTATAATGAGATTACTCTTTCTAAGTCTCTACTTGGAACTTCAGGTGTACTTTACTATCAACTAGAAAGTGGTGATTTCACTGCTACTAGAAAAATGATTGTTATTGACTAAAATCTAGAAATAGATTAACAGTCATATAAATAGACATTTGGGCTCGATCAGTGATGATCGGGCCCTTTTTGTTTTTAGTCGGAATAGTCGAAATAGTCGGATAGTCGGATAGTCGGATAGTCGAATAGTCGATAGTCGAAATAGTCGATAGTCAGAATAGTCAGAATAGTCAGAATAGTCGAAATAGTCGAAATAGTCGATAGTCTGATAGTCGATAGTCTGATAGTCGATAGTCGGATAGTCAGAATAGTCAGAATAGTCGATAGTGGACAGAGACCAGCTTTTGGCCTCAATCGACCCCTTGACCAATGACTTCTTGACTATTGACTTCTTAACTTCTTAACTTCTTGACTCCTTGACCAATGACTATTGACTATTAACTTCTTGACTATTGACTTTTTGACTATTGACTTCTTGACTCCTTAACTTCTTGACTCCTTAAAATGAATGGTTATGAAAATTCAAAGATTTGAAGATATAATTGCTTGGCAAAAAGCTCAAGATATTGCTGTTCTGATTTATAAATCATTTGAAAGGTCGAGGGATTTTGGGTTTAAAGGCCAAATTCAACGAGCTTCTGTTTCTATTTCCAATAATATTGCAGAGGGGTTTGATAGAATGAGCGATAAAGAATTTGTTCGTTTTTTATACATTGCCCAGGCATCTTGTAGTGAAGTAAAATCAATGTTATATTTAGCTAACAAACTAAATTATTTAGACAAAGAAAGCGCTTATAATTTAATAGAAAAAGCCGAAGAAATAGGAAGAATAATTGGAGGCTTAATAAAATCACTTCATCCAAAAAAATAGCACCTCACTTATGACTCTCTGACTAAGGGGCAAACGACATTTTAACAAAGGGCCTATTGACTTCTTGACTCACGACTTCATGACTACATGACTAAAGTAATTTCTATCCTATTGACTCCTTGACTCCTTGACTCCTTGACCAATGACTCCCTGACTATTGACTTCTTAACTCCTTAACTCCTTGACTTCTTGACTCCTTGACCAATGACTTCATGACTCCCGACTTCATGACTAATGTACCTTCTATCCTATTGACTTCATGACTAATGTGACTTCTTGACTTCCCAACTACATATATGTTAAAATGAAATACCAAAAAGTGAGGGTAATATTTGGTCAGTTATTTACATATTACTTATATTTGCAATATATTAAGAAATTCCTTCCTAGAAATTTGATAGAAACTAAAGAAAAAGAATAGTGAATTAACCATTCCTATTCGTACTATTTTACAATCCTACCAAAACACACTTACACTACTGCAAAGCAGTACAAAGATTTATTTACTATATCCTGTGTGGATAATAGAACCTTGTTTCTATGAGAACCTATTTTTATTTTTTGATCCCAAAAACAGATGGAAGTGCACGTCTCTCAATGAGATGTGCACTACTTTTGTTTGTAATTAGCATGTGTTTTAATCCTAACATCACTGCACAAAAGTGCGTTGGTGGTTTGGATAGTATTCAGCAGGTTTCGGTAAGCCTTGATTGTGCTGGGGATGTCTGTATAAGTTGGGATGCTCATCCCGACAAGTGCTACACCTTTTCTATCCCTGGAGTAATTACAAGATATGGCTTAACAAAAGGCAAGGTTACCTTGACTGGGTCGGGAGTAGGAATAGTCACAGGAGCAGTATTTTACCTGAATGAAGTATGTTCAAAAAGCTCAAGTACTAATCCTTGTCAAGGAACTTCAGGATCTGCTACTTCTGTAGATATATATTCAGGAGTACTGCCTGATGTTACTTCTGTAGGTACATGGAATTATGCTTCAAGTGGCTCTTCTATTAATACAAAAGACACTGCCACTGTATTTGATGCAAATTCTCCTACTGACCTTCCTATGTTAATCAGCGATGCTAGTTTATCAGCTGCTACATCATCAATAATAAGGCCATCAGGTTCTACTACTACTGATGCAAGGTACTGCATCACAGCAAAGTTTAAACAAGCCATTATAGATTCTGTATTTCTTATTGGTGAGAATGTGACTGGATTTATTTCTTCTGGATTGTTACTCAGTTCTATTGAAAATTTTACCTTTTGTTTAGACCAGCCAGGAATAGCGGCTGGGACACATTCCAATTCAGTTGTATTCTTTAATGGAAGGTGCAAAGACACTATTGAAGTCAATACAGTTATTGGAGCGGGCTCTGACGAACCTACCATGGCTTGTCATGGCAACCTTCAAATCTCTATTACCAATAGTGGTTTTGCTATTACCCCTGCTATGATGCTTCCGGGCCAATCTGTAATTAATAAAAAATCATATATAGAAGGTACGAATTCTAATATTGTTGATTGTAGTCACGTAGGCATGACCATTAATATAGTGGTAGAGGATACTATTTTTAATCAGAAATGTTGGGGCTCGGTAATGGTAAAAGACAGGTCTGTGGTGACCGCTATTGCGAGAGACACAATGATAAGCTGCCTGACTAGTATGGATTCGCTTTCGGCTGAAAAATTATTAATGGTGAACGAAAGTTGCACAAAAATTGCGGACTTAGATATCTCATTCGCTGACGTGAAATCACCTGGTGATTGCAATTCTGGAGATACATTGAAATATATACAACGTACATGGATAATAAGGAGTCCAAATGGCAAAGTAGTAAATGCTGTATCAAATATTGTAATTAAAATGGTTCCTTTTGACACAATAGTATTTCCTGGAGATACTACGATTTATTGCCCTGATACTTCATTTATGACATCTAATACTGGTGGCTTAAATATAGACTTGGACTCACTGGTAACATATTGTAAGATTCAGGTTGGATTTTCAGATAGAATTATTCCAACTGGATGTTCGGGTATGAAGAAGGTTGAAAGAACTTGGTTGGCTATTGATTGGTGCAATAATATTACCATAGATACAGTGCAATATATTACTTTATTAGACACCTTACCTCCTGTGATATCGTGCCCTACGGGTGATGTAAATAATATCAATAAGATACTCACGACCTTAGACACATGTGGAGCGTATTTTGTTTTCCCTTCTGTGACAGTGACTGATTCTTGCTCAGACGACAGTAAAATTGCAATTGATATTAAATTTAATGGCGCCTTGGTATTAAATAAAGATTCGGTTTTTATGCCAGTTGGTGAAAACTATGTCGAGTATATTGCGACTGATGATTGTGGTAATGCTGCTTCGTGTATCGATACCATAACCATTCAGGACAATACAGTACCACAAATGAATGGCCCTACCATTATCCAAGTATCTCATACTGGCACTGGTAATACCTTAATACCAATTGCACTAATAGCAAAGGCATTTGATATATCTGATAATTGTGGTATGGATTCTATGTTTATTAGGAGAATAGGTACAAGATGCGGTATTCCTTCAGATACTATATTTGGCAACAGTATAAATATTTGTTGTGCGGATTCTGATACTCTTGTTCCAATAGAAATTCTAGCAAAAGATAAAAATGGACTGACCAATACTATACTCACTGTAATTGATGTAAAAGATTCAACTCCACCTGTGATTGTATGCAAAGATACCACAGTATTTTTACCAGCTAGTGGCGAGCTACTTACTACAGACAGCACATTATTTTTTACTAATGTTACTGATAATTGTGGATTTGATGTCAACATTAGTCTTTCCAGAGATACCTTCTTAAGAGCAGATACAAACGCAGTAGTATCTTTAGTGGTAACAGCTTCTGATATAGATGGAAGCACGGCACAGTGTGTAAGTATGGTAACTGTAAAGGATACTTTCTCTATTTCTGGGGTTAACTTTCTTGTGGGCTTGGTGTCTGATCCATTTGATGTAGGGCTTGGAGGTATTGATATCACTTTATTAAAAAATAACATAAAGATTGGAACAACTGCAACCAATGCAATTGGCTTCTTTAATTTGCTTGAGGAGATTTTAACTGATGGATATTCTATGAAGTTAAAAGGCTACGGTGAAGAAATGAATGGTGTTTCAAGTTTAGATCTCTATCTTATTCAAAAGCACATTTTAGGATTACAAAAATTAAACAATCCGTATTTGGAATTGGCCGCTGATGTAAATCAGTCAGGAGCGGTATCTGCTCTTGATTTATTAAGCCTTCAAAACACAATTCTTGGGCTGCCTAACCATTCTGAACTTCCTTGGCTGTTTTTAAAAGAAAACAAGATAGCGAATGGCTTGGTATATACATCTAGTGAAATAATACCTATCACTCCTTCTGAGGTAGTTTTTAGGGCTGTAAAAATGGGAGATGTGAGTGGTGATATATATAATGAAGCCTCAGGAAGGAGCAATGCCAATGTAGACCTTTTGGTTGAGAGTATAAATTTAGAAAAAGGAAAAATGTATAGCCTGCCTATATCATTTTTACCACATGATGGTATGGTATCTTTTCATATTTCTTTGATAGGAAATAATATTGAAAATTTTAATTTTGTAAAAGGAATATCGAATAAAAATATATCAATAGAGTGGTATAAAGATGGTGACCAAATTAATATTATCGGCTTTGGCGATTTTGAAAATGAGAATAGAATAAAATTTGGATCACTTAATTTTGTGGCTTCTAGTAATGGCTTAAGTAATAATGTCATTACCATAATGAATAATTCTGAAGTATATTCTCAATATCAACAAAAATCCAGTGTAGACTTAGCTTGGTACAATAAGGAAAATCCAGATTTTAACCAAGATGGTAAAATTGTTGAAATATTTCCAAACCCAGCTGTTGACCAGGTTAATTTTGAAATGTATGAAGAACCCAAGAACATAATATCATTTAAAATTGTGGATATAACTGGTAAAATAATCCTCAATTTGACTGATTTTAAAAATAATAATTTTTCTATTCCAACCTCAATTTTCCCTTCTTCGGGCTCATATATTGTTAATATAGAGAGCCTCAAGGGGATACAGAATGATATTTTACTTATTAATAAAAAGTAATTGTTTTAAATACCCAATTCAGGGTAGTATAACATATTAAGATTTAATTATCTTTGTAAGATGTTGAAAATGAGCCATGTGTATTCTTGTTGAATAACACAGGAATCCTCTAATAGATCCTTACAAGACCTCTCTTTTCTGATGAGGGCAGGTTAATTCTAATATGTATAAAGGCATTTGGTGATCATTGTTACCCAATAGAATATTACGGGGTTTTGGTAATCTGAATGCACTTAAATGGATCTAATTATGAATTTGAGATATAAGAAGAGTGTACTTCTTGCCCACTTGTTTATTATTTTATTAGGCGTAAAGGCAATTTCACAAAATTGTACCAATGGCCTTGATACTATTGAGCAGGTTACTGTACTGGTGGCTTGTCAGGATAGTTTTACTATTTTATGGCCCGCCCATTCTACTAATTGTTATAAGGTGACGGTAGGTACAGGTGTCAATAATGTAGAGGCCACTGGTTCTCTCACTATTGCCAAAGACGCGGTAGGAGTAAGTACTCATTCTAAAATATCAATAATAGAATCATGTGGAGGACTAGCCTCTGATCCATGTACGAATACTACAGGGATTGATACCTTTATGGCTGTGGTCCCTCCTTTAGATTCCGCTGGATTGTGGTCTTTTGTACGCAAAGGAGAGACAGGATCAGGTACTATGATGACACCTTCAGGATCAGCAGCATTTACAGCTAATTCTCCTACCAATATCCCTGATGTATCAACAGATGCTGGCCTGATTCCTAGCACCACAAATGTTATTAGACCTACTTGTAATTCGTTTTCTGACGGAACTTTTGATGTGTTATTAAATTTTACAGCAGGGTCGATAGACTCACTTACTCATTCAACAATAAGAGTGGATAATTCGGCTATTGTCCAACCTTCTGCTACAGCTGATGTACTCAATGACTCCCAAACATCCCACACCATAAATGTCACAGGCACTATAGCTGCTGGTGTTTTTGAGACCAAAGTAATTATCTTTTCAGGAGTATGTATTGATAGTATCACTCAGACAAGTACAGTAGGAGAGGGCTCCAATGAGCCTGTCGTAGCTTGTAATAGTGACCTCAATATAGCAGTTGAAGCTGCGTGTATGGTGGATTTAAACGTGGGAATGATATTAGCAGGACAAAGTTCTCCATGTGTCGCTACTCTTATGGATAGTTTGGTAGTAAAACTGACTGATGGAACTGTGGTGATGCCGATTACATATCCGGTTAGTGGAAGGTTTGATACGATAAGAATATTAGATGCTAGTCTTCTTATCAATGTACCTCTTGTATTAGAAGTACATTCTAGTGGGGGAGGAGTTTCTAATACTTGTTGGGGCAACCTTTTATTAGAAGACAAATTAGCCCCAGTTTTAATGTGTGATACTTCCTTTGTAGTGTCTTGTTTTGATTTCACTTTTGGAGGCAATACAAGTCACATCATTGCCATGGATTGTGATACCAATCCTACTATCAATATGATCAATCAACAGATTATTACCAATTGTTCTAATGATTCTATAGTTAAAAGGCTCATTAGAACATTTAATGCAGTAGATAAATATGGTAATGTATCTACCACTTGTACTGATACTCTTAATGTAAGAAGACTGGATGCAGACTTAACTAATAATACTGCTACAGGAGGAGTGCTTGATATAGAAGGATTAATGATGCCTTTGGATTATCTAGTCAATAATGATCCCACGATGCCAAATGATACGACACCTTTTATATGTGATGATAATAATCCATTTGCTGATGTCAATAAAGATGGAATACCCGACCCTATTGATTTTTTAGTGAATGCCACAGGTGATACCTTATATGGAGCAGGTGTGCCTAAGATCGATACCATAATCAATGGTGTGCAAAGATTGGTTAAATTTTTTCCTTCTAATGTGACCAACCCTGACTCTAGTGTCGCCCAACTTTTAGAAATATGTAAGACTGTGACTACCGTAAGAGATGTGCCATTGCCTGCAATAGGATGTGTAAAAAAAGTAGTAAGAACATGGACAATAAGTGAGTGGGTGTGTAATAAAGAAACAACTCTAGAATTCAGACAAACTATTGAAATACAAGATACGGCTGGACCTATTATCGTAGTGCCTACAGACATGAAAGTTACCACCAATCAAAATGACTGTACAAGAAGAATGCAGATACCCCCTTTGGTGAGTATTTCTGATCAGTGTGCTTTCAATGGCACACCTACAAAAGTGACAGTCATTGTGGTAAATAATGGTGTGTTAGGCTCTATAAGCACTGACAATGGCACATATTCTGCAACTACTGGTGGTGTTTTAAATATCCCCTTAGGTCTGGATACTGTGATTTATACAGCATTTGATGATTGTCATAATGTTACTACTGATACTATAATTATTGAGGTAGCAGATGAGACTGCTCCTGTTATGATTTGCAAAGAATTCGTGACTGTAAGCCTATCTAATAATAGTAGAGTCAAACTTCCTGCTCAATCGGCTAATAATGGCTCATTTGATGATTGTACTATGGAGTCATTATGTATAGCTAGAATGGTTGATCTTAATGGATTTGATTCACTAAGAATGTCAGGCAATGGAGGTTTATTAACTGATGGAACGGCCTATGTTGTATTAGATTCTCTAATCGGAGCATGTGGGAGGCAATTCTATAAATCAGGAACAATTAATGGTATAGATTATATTGTCAAAAGTGATATCTGCACACCTCATGTAGAATATTGTTGTGAAGATGGAGGCATCCAAGATACTGTGGTATTGAGAGCTATAGATCATAAAGGAAATGCCAATCAATGTATGGTGCAAGTAAATGTACAAGACAAACGTAGGCCAATATTACATTGCCCACCTGACATCACTATTGATTGTAAATATTCATTTGTTACTGATTCTATTTATTCCATATTTGGAAATGTTGTGGCTCAAGGTCAACAAAAAGCAATAAACATTCCAGCTAACCAGGTGCTGGTTGTGGAAAGTGGAAAAAGTCTTGTAGATGGAGTTTGGTCAGGAAATTGTGATGCTCAGATTTCTGTAGTGGCAAAAAGAGTTTCTGAGAAATGTAGTGGTGGCACAATAGAGCGTATTTTCACTATTAGTGCCAATGGGTTTTCCTCATCATGTGTACAGAACATTACCATGAAAAGAGCAATCCCGATTGATAAAAGTAAAATTGTATTTCCAAATGATACTACCATTATAGCATGTGGAGATCCTAATGATTATGGGCCTGATGTGACTGGCCGGCCATTTGTGAATGAAGAAGGGTGTAGCCTTTTGGGAGATTCTCATGAAGATTTAACGGTAAGAAGTAACAATCCTAGTGGTGATGCTTGCTTTAGTATAATAAGAGAATGGAGTATCATAGATTGGTGTGAAGAACCCCCTAAAGTAATATCAAGTAAAAGCCAGATCATCAAGCTCATAGATAATGAAGACCCAATGATACTAAATGGAGGTATTTGCAAAGATACTACTTTTAGTGTGTCTACTTGTTCTGATGGAGCTATTTTTCTTCAAATCAGAGGTACAGATCAGTGTACTAATGCTGAAAATCTTATCTGGATTGTCGATATTGACCTCAACAATGATGGCACAATAGACGAAACGAAAAAAATCACACCTACAGTTGAAAACAGTCAAAGTGTTGCTGCCCTTACTGGGTCATATCCTCATGGAAAACATAGAGCCGTGTGGAAACTAAATGATCAATGTGGAAATACTACCTCGTGTGAGCAACTATTCACAATAATAAATGGGATTCAACCAAATACAATTTGTAGAACAAGCATTACAGGGCCGCTCACACCGATAACAAGTGGAGAAGGACAGATTGTAGTATGGGCTGATGAGTATAACATTGGTTCTAGTAGCCATCCTTGTGGTTATGAAATTGTTTATTCATTTTCTCAAAATGCAATAATTGCTTCAGTAACATTGACTTGTGCAGAATTTAAACCACCTCTAGGTGCTGATTCTTCAGTGGTAGATATGGCTGTATACGTATTGGCTACGATAATCAGTGATAATAATGGTGTGAAAGATACATCTATCGTGAGTGCCTCATTGTGTAATTCTACCTTTGTGTTGTATGATTCTCAGTTCTCATGTAACAATGGCGTAGCACCTCCTAATAATGGCAATGTACTTATAGCTGGAAATATTAGAACACATGGAGGACAAAACATTGCCACAGTTAATGTGGATTTAGAAGGGGTGAATTCTTCAGCTTCTACTATTGAGACGGTGACTGATATAAATGGAATGTATGCTTTTCCCTCTATGACTAAAGGAGAGTCATATGTATTAAACCCAAACCTTAACAACGATATACTCAATGGTGTTTCTACACTTGATTTGGTATTAATACAAAAGCATATATTAGGATTAGAGCCTCTAGATTCGCCATATAAAATTATTGCAGCAGATGCAAATAACGATAAAAATATATCGGCAATAGACATGATAGAGATGAGAAAAGTGATTCTAAATGTCAGTGATGCATTTACCAATAATACATCATGGAGATTTGTGGATGCATCGCATGAGTTTAGAAAAGAGCGAGACCCGCTAAATGAAAATTTCGATACAAAATATACTATTCAAAAATTAGAGAGAGATATGGATATTGATTTCATAGGGGTCAAAACAGGTGATGTGAATGAGACAGTGGATGTGGCAGGCCTAATAACAAGCCCACGTATAAGTGGAGCTATTGAAATAATAGATCAATATTTTTCTCTAGGTGAGACCATTTTAATTCCAATAAAAATGACTGGTGCTGCTAAAATTGTAGGATATCAATATGCTCTTAAATATGACTCCGAAATTCTTCAATTTTCAGGATATTCAGGAGATCATCTGAATTTAACAACCGACAATTTTAGTGTGAAAGACCCGAATGATGGATTACTTCTATCTTCATGGAATGATCATCAAGGTATAATCACTAAAGGAGAAAACCTTTTTATTTTAGAATTCAAAGCGAAGAGATCAGGAAGACTTAGTGACATCTTGAAGTTAGATCATAGTATACTAAATACAGAAATGTACTCAGATGACTTGAGTACCATATCCTTAGGTTTGAATTTTATCCCAGGAGAAAGTATGAGTTATGGAGAACATACTCTTTTCCAAAATTCGCCTAACCCTTTTTCTGAATATACAGAGATATCATTCATCCTTCCCTCAGAAGGCAAAGGGTCTTTAAAGTTATTTGACATCAATGGGAAGTTACTTAAAGAATATAATGACCATTTTAGTGAAGGTATAAATAGAATTATTATCTCCAAAAGAGAATTGGCCATTTCTTCAGGGGTTGTTATTTATTCATTTGAATCAGTAGATTTTTCTGATACTAAGGAAATGATTATTGTAGAGTAACAAAGCTCCCGGATGTGATGATTAAACTTGCAGGATAATTTCCCCATTATCCTGCAAATTGACAAATCTTGCCATCCTAAATTGGAAGGTGCCCAGAGTTCATATGAATTAATAGCGATGTAAACGACTCCTTTATGTTCATCTTTTAAACTGTTTTCTCTAGTGTAATGTAATTTTAATTCAAAATCTTGTGCACTACCTTTTCTATTTATCTCATTATGTATATAAGTAAAAGTTTGAGTCCACTCCGAAAACTCACAAAATCAAAAAAGTTCCTTTTGGCGAATTTTACATTTTTCTCAACTCGCTGATACACTCAGGCATCACCGAATCTCTGAAAATGTAAATTTCATCCAAAACGATTCTTTTTCTGAAAAATGTTAGTTTCCAGAGTAGGCTCAAGTTTTTTTCATGTCTTTATTAAATAATTGATTGGATATTATTTCTTTACTGAAATGATACTTTTTAAAAGTTGAATACGTATTTGTCGCATAGGAGATTAAGTCAGTATTTTAGTGCCAATGTCAAATACCTTGTTTTTCATTTGAGTTAATACTTCTAATTGTATTTCATAAAAAACAATCATTTTTGCATCTTAATTATGCGCAAAGCCAACCCGTCATTTAACACTTGACAGAGCACTAGTGCAAGATATCGTATTATTCCAATACCATAAGAGTCGTAGTATACAAGCACTTAAAGAATTCCTTTTAGATTGTAATCTACATTTTCGGAGTGGGCTCAAATATTGGCCTTTAACGACAACCCATTTTACTCCAAGTCAGGAGTGCTGAACTTACTATCACTTCATAATGGTTTGAATAAGAACAAATGAATCGAACATTCTTATAAAAGAACAGCATTTAGTTTCCATAACAACCAGACAAAAAAAACCAAAAAACATAAATGAGATGAGTATCAATAGATGTCAAGGTTTAAGGGTAAGCATTTGACAGGCATTATAATACATATTGAAAAAAGTATTATATATAAATAAAAAATATAATATGTTTTAACAATTAATTGATTTATAGCATACTACATATTATAATTAATCTTTATATTTGATGATTAATTGACATATAGTCAATTTTAAACCAGTAGATACCTTTCAATTTCTGCATATCTGTAGAAATGTAAATAGCACCTAGTATGAGCTGCACGGCAGTCTCAAAGAACAAGTAATTAATTTTTATTTCATAACCCTGGAGGGATTTGACTTTCCCAAAAGGCAGTTCAAATTTTTAACTCTTAAACTAGGATTCTCATGATTAAACAACGTTTTACACTTTACGTAAGCATGGCTTTGATGCTACTTATGTGGGTGTTGCCACAACAGGCATCAGCCCAGACCATTAAGTGTTCTGGAGGCATAGCCAATTTAGACAATGTAAAAATTCAAATTGGCTGTGGTGATTGGTACGATATAAGTTTTCACGGTCACCCCGGATTTTCTTATAGTCTTTCAGTTGACAATATTCTTTTAGGCACTTTTTCAGGGGGTAATGGAGATTATTCAACTGGAACAGCTAAATCCAAATTTTCAGCTGGAGATACCATCATAATTGTACAATCTTGTGCGAACACTGGTGGCGGAACTGACTCTGATATTTTCAGAGCTGTATTACCACCCGATCTTAACATGGCTGGGACATGGACATTCAAATCAGATGCTTCATCTGCTACCAATACACCATGGATGGCTTCTGAATTTACATCCAATTCACCTACAAATATCCCAACACTCAGTGTGACTGGAGACAATGGGCGTACTTGGGCACCATCATGTATGGGTAGTACTGATGGTAAGTGGACATTTGGAGCAACAGTAGGAACATTAAATACTTATGATGGCCTAGATTCTTTAAGATATGATCTCAAGTTACCTCTTTCAGGATCAGGTACTATTACTTCAGGAAGCAAAATTACTGTTACTGGATTGATGGCAGGTACTGTTTCTGCAAATGTTATTGCTTATTCAGGATCATGTACAGATACTGTGATGGTAGTAAATGTAGTAAGAGATGGAACCGATGAGCCTACCATAGCTTGTAATGACAAAATATATGTATCTGTAGATGCTACATGTATGGCTGAAATTCATCCAGGTATGTTGCTAGCTGGTAAGTCTAGTGTATGTGCGGTTACCAATATGGATAGTATTGTTATTAAACATGGTAACGGTCAGCCTATAGATGAAAAAAATATCAATCGCAAAGGCGATACACTAATAATAGAAAAGGCGATGGAGTATATCCATGGGCCTGGATTGATAGCGGAGTTGCATTCATCTGATGGTACAGTAAGCAATTATTGTTGGGGTAACTTAAACCTCGAGGATAAATTAGCTCCAGTACTAGAATGTGATGATAAGAAAATAGTAGACTGCTACATATTTAATGGCAATGCGTCAAGTAATATAAAAGCTACTGATTGTGATCCTGACCCTATAGTAACTATTGTAAATCAAAGAATAATTACTGATTGTCATCAAATAGGAAATGGAAATGCACAGGATTCAATATTGAAAAGAATCATTAGAACATATAATGCCACTGACAATTGGGGCAATACATCTAAGACATGTACAGATACTCTAGATGTAAGAAGATTAGATGCTAATCCACTCAATAATCCTTTGACAGGAAATGTAGGGCCTCTAGACCTTAGAGGACTAATAAGACCTGTAGATTATTTGGTATACAATGATCCATCAAGCCCAAGGGATACTAATGCATTTGTGTGTGATAGTAGGTTCCCATTTGCCGATGCTGATGAAGATCATATTCCTGATCCAATAAGCATGGCTCAAGGTGGTGCTGGAGTACCAAGAATAGATACAACCATAAATGGTGTAAGATGGAATTTTGCGCTACATCCTTCTAATTACAAAAATGTACATCCAAATGTAGCTAAGCTACTAGAGACATGTAAAACAGTAGTTACTTTTAGTGATCAAAAATTGCCAAGAGTAGGATGCGTAGAAAAAGTGATAAGAACATTTGAAATAAGAGAGTGGGTATGTGGTCATGAAACCATGTTGCGAATAATACAGACTATTGAGATCGCTGATACATTAGGCCCTAAGTTTGATGTAGCTGTAGATATGAAGGTTACTACTAACCTTAAAACCTGTGAGAGAGCGATGAGAATTCCTGCTCCATTAAATGTTTCTGACTATTGTAAAAAATCAGAAACGGGCAGAACAATAGTGAATGTATACAATCAAGATGGTGAGCCTATAGGCACACTTAATACTGATAACGGAACTTTCAATGCTGAAACAGGTGGAATTTTAAATATTCCAGTAGGTGTCAACAAGGTAGAATATCAAGTATTTGATGATTGTCACAATGTGACTATTGATAGCATGAAAATTACAGTAGTAGATGAGACAGCTCCTATAGCCATCTGCAAAGAGTTTTTAGTAGTAGGTATAGCTGACGAAGGTACCAATGGTAAAGGCCAGGTATGGATACAAGCCAGTGCTTTTGACAATGGATCGTATGATGATTGTGGCTTTAAAGACAGATGTGTAGCTCGTATGGTTGACCTCAATGAATTTGATAGATTACAAGCAGATAGTGTAGGTAATAGAGTAGGTAATGATCCTCATGGTGCTTGGTATGTGCCACTTGATTCGATCAATGATGGCGCAGCATGTGGTAGAATATTTGAAAAATCTGGAACAGCAAATGGTGTAAACTACATCATAAGAGAAGACCTTTGTACTCCTCAGATTATGTTGTGCTGTGATGATGTAGCGAAGACTGCCATGGTAGTATTCAGAGTAGAAGACAAATCAGGCAATAGAAATGAGTGCATGGTAGAAGTAACTGCTCAAGATAAGAGAAGACCTACCATACATTGCCCTCCAGATCTTACGATAGATTGTAGATTTGACTTTGTGTCAGATTCTTTATTAAATGTTTTTGGAAATGTTGTATCTCAGGGCCAACAGAAGGCTATTAATATTCCGATGGGATATGTACTAGAAGTAGAAAAAGGAAAAGACCTTGTAGATGGAGTATGGTTTGGTAACTGTAGTGCTACTGTATCAGTAACAGCAGAATCTGATATTAATGAATGTAGGCAAGGCACAATTGTAAGAACATTTATAGTGACTTCTAACAATGGAAATACTGCCAAATGCAAGCAGACAATAACTATAAGTAGAAAAAATGCATTAAAAACCAAGGATATCAACTTCCCAGCTGATGTCACTATGGAAGGATGTCTTGATCCTGCTATGCTTATTCCTGATTCTACAGGTTATCCTTCAGTCAATGAGGCTGAATGTTCATTAGTAGGATGGGCTTATGAAGATCTTACTGTAAGATTCAACAATGATGACAGCTCAGCGTGCTTTAAAATTATCAGAGAGTGGACAGTTATAGATTGGTGTAAACAACCCTCATTTACAATAGGTACAGGCACTCAGGTAATCGTGGTAAATGACCCTGAAGCTCCAGTAATTACGGGGAATGCCAATGGAACATGTGTAGCAGTGACAAAAACTGTAATGGATAGTGAGTGTAAGGATGGTCAGGTTGATTTGGTACAGAAAGCAACTGACAACTGCACTGAGCCTGAAAATCTCAGATGGACGGTGAGAATAGATATTGATGATGACGGATCGTTTAATATCAATAGGTCATTCTCTGGTGACTCAGCAGATGTAAGTGGTGTATACCCAATAGGTACACATAGAGTATCATGGGAAGTAAGAGATCAGTGTGGTAATACTGACGTGTGCGAGCAGTTATTCACAATAGAAAACAACAAGAAGCCATCGCCAATATGTCTTACAGACATTACAGGATCATTGATGCCTGTAGATGATGGCAGCAGTCAGAATGGGCAACCAAATGATGACATCGCAGGAGATGGAATAGCGGATGGTGGTATGCTTACGGTATGGGCTGATGAGTATGACATAGAGTCCAGCTCACATCCGTGTGATTATGATCTTGTATATTCTTTTGATTCACTTTCAGTAGTAAAATCTAAAAATCTTACTTGTGCTGATCATACAGGTACTGGTACGACTACCATTCCTTTGAAAGTTCATGTTCTGGCAGTAACACTGGATAAAGATGGAGAAGTAATGAGCATCATTAGCTCTGATTTCTGCTCTGTAGTATTCCGATTGGATGACAATAACAATACATGTGACACCACTATCCAGAATCCTGCAAATTTGTTGATATCTGGAAATATTAGAACAGAGTCAGGTGTTAATGTGCCTACAGTAGGTGTAGCGCTACAAGCAGCTAATAACGGGGCAAGTACCATAGCAACGTCAACTGACTTAGGAGGTATGTATGCCTTTGGCGATATGCCGATAGGTGGTACTTATAAGGTAGTGCCAGAGCTTGATAAAGATGTCTTGAATGGTGTGTCTACCCTTGATTTAGTATTGATACAAAAGCACATATTAGGATTAGAGAAATTAGGAACTCCTTATAAGATCATCGCAGCAGATATAAATAATGACAACAGTATTTCAGCTATTGACCTTGTGAATCTTCGAAAAGTGATCTTAGGCTTCAGTGATAAATTCACCAATAATAATTCGTGGA
Organism: Saprospiraceae bacterium; assembly: GCA_036479115.1. Classification (GTDB taxonomy): domain Bacteria; phylum Bacteroidota; class Bacteroidia; order Chitinophagales; family Saprospiraceae; genus UBA7328. The sequence goes on from JAZGFD010000224.1 coordinate 26,081, forward strand.
GATTCATTGATCAGGAGTATGAGTTTCAAAGACCTCAAGACCCTCTTAATGAGTCGTTTACAGAGAATTATAACATTGCTGATCTTTCAAATAACATGATCATTGACTTTATCGGTGTGAAAGTAGGCGATGTAAATGGCAATGTGAATGTAAGCGGTCTTCTTACAGCGCCAAGATCTTCAGCTAATTTGATTCTAAATGATATTTCTTTTGAATCTGGAGAAACTGTGAAAGTACCAGTATCATTCAATGGAGTTTCTGAAGTGTTGGGTTATCAGTTTACAATGGAATATGATCAGAGAATATTGAAATTTTCAGGATTTGATTCTGGATTATTAGATATGAAAGCTGAGAACTTCGGAGTTCAGGGCATGGATCAAGGATATATTACAACTTCTTGGAGTTCTGTTAATGCTAAGTCTGTAAGTAAAGGAGATGCATTTGTGCTAGAATTCACAGCTGTAAGTGCAGGGTCATTGAGTAAGGCTTTAAATGTTACTTCTCAAGTAACCAATGCCGAAGTCTATGATGCAGATGCAGAAGTGCTAGGACTTGGATTAGAATTCAGAAAAGTGAATGCTGATATAGTATCTGGATACGAGTTATTCCAGAATACTCCAAATCCATTTGCACAATCGACAACAATAGGATTTATGTTAGCCAAAGATGCTGAAGCGACGATCAACATCTTTGACGTGACGGGTAAGCTGGTAAAAGGTTACACGGGCTCTTTCACCAAAGGTCTTAATACAATTTCAATTGACAAAAGCGACTTGGGCGCTTCTGGAGTACTTTACTACACTCTTGATACTAAAGAATTTACTAGTACAAGAAGAATGGTACTCATAGAATAAGAGATAGTGAAAACTCGAAAATAAGAGTTTACAGTTTTTGGGATTGGGCTTCTCACCTTCGGGTGGGAAGCCTTTTTTTATGGAATGGGCAAAAAAAACATTTTTTCTTTTTTATATGAAAGAATAGGTAACTCCTCAGGAGAGTGCTTTTGAGAACATTCTAAAAGCTGCCAGAGGTAGTTGTGCAATCATGAGTACTGTGCATGAAAAATATATGTGTTGTGGGATTGACATTTAGAAATGCACCTTTATTGAATTCCCAGATTCAGCCTTCTTCAAAATCTAGATTAACCCTTGTTTCGTAACCACTGAGGGAGTATTTTTTTTGAAAAAAAAAGCTCTTTTATCACTTTACTTCGGCAAGTTATGTCCATAACTATGGCGTACCTACTCAGGTGGTGTACTTTTGAACTAGTGGTGTCCGACTAAACCTAAAAAAGGCTATTGTCTCAAGAAATTCCCTCTGCAAACTACTTTTTGTCCAATAGCAGGGTGTCTACTGCTAAAAACAAAAAAAAGAATCATTTGGCTGTCCG
>JAZGFD010000225.1:0-3979 GCA_036479115.1 Saprospiraceae bacterium
TGAGTAGGGATAAGGTACTCATGATCACAGGGCTGACCAAGCATCAACTGTATCATAGGCCAAAAAGTGAGAAGTCTGGCAAAAGGCCTACCCATGTCACGAGGTGGAAAAACCATACTACTGATGAGGTGATAGAACGACCTAATGAAGAATTGGTCATCGTACAAAGGTCGCCGTTGGCGCTCTCGTAATACAAATGTATTGCATTCTTTATACTTTTTATTATTAATCAGAATTTTGTCCGATTATAGGGGGGCTGAATCACGCAACTACAATAAATTTCACTTCATCACCTAAAAAGATACTTGCCTTTTAAACAGAAATGTCTACGACTGAGAAGTTATCTTAAAAGACAGAAGTACATTTTTCGAGTATGTACTTTGACCTGAAATAATACTTACATTCTACCAAAATTTCTTTCTTAGTACATTTAGAATCGTAAAATATTTGTTTGGGAAACAGATGGTTCCAATAGGAAAACTATTGGCATTCATGACAAGAAAAAACCGATATTTGCATCTTAATTTTTTTAGAACAGTACTCATGGCGAAATATCGTGAATATAAAGGGCTCGATTTACCAGCAATAGACAAAGAAATTCAAAACTTTTGGGAGCGTGAAAAGATTTTTGAAAAAAGCATAAGTGAGAGGCCCGACCATAACACATTCGTATTTTTTGAAGGCCCTCCATCAGCTAATGGAAAGCCTGGTATTCACCATGTAATGGCCCGTACTGTTAAGGATCTTTTCTGCCGATATCACACCATGAAAGGGCAGCAGGTAAACAGAAAAGCTGGCTGGGATGCTCATGGACTCCCTGTAGAGCTGAAAGTGGAAAAAGAACTTGGTATTACCAAAGAAGACATCGGTACTAAGATCACCGTAGAAGAGTACAATCAAGAGTGCAGAAAGACTGTGCTTCAATTTAAAGATTTATGGGATGATCTTACACGCAAGATGGGATATTGGGCAGATCTAGACAACCCATATATTACATTTGAAAAGGAATATATAGAAAGTGTTTGGTGGCTATTAAAGAATTTGTATGATAAAGACATGCTCTATAAAGGCTATACTGTACAGCCTTATTCCCCTGCTGCTGGTACTGGCCTAAGTTCACACGAGCTCAATATGCCAGGAGCCTATAAAGAAGTAAGTGATACTACAGCAGTAGCACAATTTAAAGTAAAGAAAAATGATAAATCTGCCTTTCTTTTTGATAGCGAAGATGAAGATATACGAATCCTGGCATGGACTACGACCCCTTGGACATTACCTTCTAATGTCGCTTTGGCTGTAGGTAAAAAGATTGACTATATAAAGGTTAAAACCTTTAATCCATATACCAAAGAAGCCGTAAGTGTAATACTGGCCAGTAAGCTGAAGGAAAAATGGTTTAAATCAGAACAATGGGAAGCAAATCACGAAGAGTTTGATAAAAATAAAAAAATTATTCCTGCACGTATTATTGGAGAATATAAAGGTGCCAACCTAGAATGGATAGAATATGATCAACTGATGCCTTATGTACAACCTGAAGAAGGTGACTCGTTTAAGGTTCTTATAGGTGACTTTGTATCCACTGAAGATGGTACTGGCATTGTGCACATTTCTCCTTCTTTTGGTAGTGATGATATGAAAGTGGGTAAAAGGCATGGCATGGGGGCCTTAACACTTGTAGACAATCAAGGAAAATTTGTAGATGAAGTTACCGATTTTGCAGGGCGATATGTAAAAGATTATAGGGACGAAAAAAATTATAAAGATGTCAATATTGATATTTGTATAAAGCTTAAAACCGACAATAATGCTTTCAATGTACAAAAGCACAAACACAATTATCCACATTGTTGGAGAACAGACAAACCGATATTATACTATCCCCTAGACAGTTGGTTTATCAAAGCATCAGCCTATAAAGAGCGCATGGTAGAGCTAAACAATACCATCAACTGGAAGCCTAGTCACACGGGTGAAAAACGATTTGGAAATTGGCTGGAGAATTTGCAAGATTGGAATCTTAGCAGATCTAGATTTTGGGGAACACCGCTGCCCATATGGCGTACAGCTGATGGAGAAGAAGAAATTTGTATAGGTTCTATTGCCCAACTTACAGCCGAGGTTGAAAAAGCCAACAAGGTGCTTGGGATAAATCAAAATGTACCTGAAGATCTCCACAAACCGTATATAGACAACATAGTATTCGTATCAAAGAGTGGTAAGGAGATGCAAAGAGAATCTGACTTAATTGATGTCTGGTTTGATTCTGGAGCCATGCCTTTTGCACAGTGGCACTATCCGTTTAGTGAAGATAATTTAGAAGGTTTATTTCCTGCAGATTTTATTTGTGAAGGTGTAGACCAGACCAGAGGGTGGTTTTATTCCCTGCATGCCATTGCTGCTATGGTAAAAGGAAGTGTTTCATTTAAAAATGTGGTTTCTACTGGCCTTGTTTTAGATAAAAATGGTGTTAAAATGTCAAAAAGACTGGGCAATGTGATTGATCCATTTAGTACATTAAACAAGTATGGAGCCGATGCCACCAGATGGTACATGATGACTAATGCACAGCCTTGGGACAACTTAAAATTTGACCTTTCTGGAGTAGATGAAGTGAGGCGTAAATTTATAGGGACGCTTTATAATATCTATTCCTTCTTTTCGCTTTACGCAAATATTGATGGATTTACATATGCCGAAACAGAAATTGATTTATCAAAACGACCTGAAATAGACAGATGGATCACTTCTTTACTCAATACATTGGTAAAAGAAGTAGATGCTGATTATGCTGACTATGAGCCTTCTTATGCCGGGAGAAAAGTACAATCTTTTGTAGAAGATCATTTGAGTAATTGGTACGTAAGATTATGCAGACGAAGGTTTTGGAAAGGTGCATATTCTGATGACAAGATAGCAGCCTATCAAACCCTCTATCATTGCCTTGTGACCGTATCCAAGCTGATGGCGCCGATAGCTCCTTTTTTTGGTGACTGGTTATACAAAAATCTCAATGAAGTAACAGGCAAGGAAAATCATGTAAGTGTACATTTGGTACTAATGCCTGAGACTCAAGACAACGCGATAAATAAAAACCTAGAAGAAAGGATGGATTATGCACAGCGTATCAGCTCTTTAATCTTATCCTTACGGAAGAAAGAAAGACTACGGGTACGCCAACCGCTTAAGAAAGTGATCATTCCTATTCTTAATGAAAAGTATCAAAATCAAATAGAAGATGTTAAAGCATTGATACTCTCAGAAGTAAATATAAAAGAGATTGAATACATCACTGACACTGCTGGTATCATTAGAAAAAAAATAAAACCTAATTTCAAAACGCTGGGCAGGAAGCTAGGAAAAAACATGAAAGCTGCTGGGGCGGTGATAAGTAATTTGAGTCAAAATGAGATTGCTCAAATAGAAAAGACCAATGCCTATACTCTTAGTGTAGAAGGTGAAAAATATAGCCTTACTTTAGAAGATTTTGAAATTACTACAGATGATGTGCCTGGCTTGCAAGTGGCTACCGATAAGGAAATAACAGTAGCCCTCGATATTACACTCACCGATGAATTAATATCAGAAGGTATATCAAAAGAAATTATAAATAGGATTCAAAATATGCGTAAGTCCAATGATTATAATGTGACTGATCGTATTGATGTATCTTTAAGTGGTAGTGCTGAGGTGCAAAATGCCGTAGATGCATTCCGAAAGTTTATAAGCAATGAAGTACTGGCAAATACAATCGAGATAATTGAGACAGTTGAAAACGGAGAGACCTTTGCATTAACTGAAACGTTAAGTGTAAAAATAAATATTAAAAAATCATAATTGAGTCCACTCCGTAAACAGACATTTTTCACAAAATGAGTTGTTTTGGATGAGATTTACATTTATTGAGATTCGGTGATGCCTGAGTATCAGCTCATTGAAAAAAATATAAAGATCGCCAAAAGAAACTTTTTTGATTTTG
>JAZGFD010000226.1:0-14580 GCA_036479115.1 Saprospiraceae bacterium
TTGTGGAGAAAATGTCTCTGGATCATCGTCATATACTATTGAAAATGTAAAATTGGGATTTGTACCTGAGTTTCAAGTCACAGGTGGAGCACCTAGTGAAAACAGTACATACTTTTTTGATAATATCAGAATCGAAGGGTTTCCTAAATCAATTCAGGATGCCAATATCATTTCTAGCACAGGTAACAATAATAAATTATGTGAAGGCCAGGATGTGCTGATTTTGCTTGCAAGCCCTATTTCAGCTGAAAATTTGTACAATTGGGAAGGCCCTCAAGGCCCAATTGGTGAAATTTCATCCACTTATAGTCCAAGCAATCTTGTATCTCCTCTTGATAATGGAGAGTACTTTGTAACTGTAACAGAGGCAAGTGGATGCACCAGCAAAGCTTCTATTAACATTGAGGTAATAGGAGCTGACCAAAAAGCTGTAGAAGCTAGATTTCCTTTCATAGCTAACAGGTATTGTGAAAATACAGTTGATTTAGAACTGCAAAATGCTGCTGCTCCAAACTTTATTCGTACAGGTACATGGAACATCAATGAGCCTTTAGACTTTTCATTATATAGTGATAGCACCTTGCTCATTTTTACTTATGATGATGGCGCATCTCCTCCTGATTCAATGTACCTCAGAATTGATACGATTCCTTCTATTGGAAACAATTTTGTAATGATGGATGTATGTGTAAAAAGTGATCGGCCATTTTTAAATTTAGTAGAGCTCTTTGATTTGAATCTTGAAAATATAGCTACAGTTTTTGCTTTTGGAGGAGGGCGCAGTATAGGAGAATTATCTAGAATTGATGTTTCTAATATCACAATGCCAGGCCAAGAAATCATTACTATCACATCCATCTCCAATGGTGATTGTGATGAAGAGACTTTTAGCGTAATTATTGATTTTGAACTTATAGAAGTGGGGATTGACAAGATCATTGATCTTTGCGAAGACGACCTCTTTCTTATCTTTCCTAATTTTCAAGACTCTTTGTCCTTGACATCTAATGCAAATGGAGTTTGGCGAGATGTTAATAATACTGGGTTGGATTTGACCAGCCCTACTGGTGTAGACATATCTACTTTGACAATAGGTACCTTTGATTTTGAATATATTGTATCCGAAACCAGTATTTGCGGCAACCCAATCATTGATACTGCTCTTCTAAGAATTAATGTACAGCCAGATTTAGCATTAAATATCCCAACACAAACCATACAGATAACATGTGATAACCTGGAGGGTCAAATCCTGTTAGACTTTGCCTTTCCAGAAACCAATTATACGATCACTTTAGAAGCCACTGATGACCAAGGAAATGTCATACTATTGGGTGAACTAGAAACTATAGAAGAGTCTCATTTTGTAAATGTGAGCGCCACTGATGAAGTAAGTAGTCTTATAAATGACACCATTTTTTTAAACCCTCAACTCAGTAGCAGCTATACCATTTTGGTTTCAAGTTTTACTTCAGTAAATGCTAATATGTGTTCTGCTTTTGAAGTTACTGGAGCTACAATGATCACATTTGACAATGTGTTGAATATCTCTATTGATACCAGTCTTTGTGACGGTGAGGTTTTAGATTTTAAAGGAATACAATATACTTTTGATGCTACCGAACAGATATTGGTAAGTGGTGAAAATGGATGTGATACTATGTTTATGCTTACAGTAATATTTGAACCCACCAGCATAATCTCTGTAGATGCCTTGATTTGCCAAGGAGATTTCTTTTCATTTAGAGGTGTGGATTATACCAATGCTGTGGATGATCTTGCTATCCTTAGCAACCAAGGAGTAGGCTGCGATACTACATTTTTATTGACAATAGATATAGAAACATCTTTAGAATTACAAACAGAAGTAGACCCATGTATTAACAATGGTTCATTCAGAGGCGTCATGGTGACTGCCGATACGGTATTTATATTAACAGGTATGGATGGTGATTGTGATACATTGTACCAGGTGCTCTATGCTCCCACAGTGGCTCCTGATTCTCTCTTACAAGATGAAAGGTGTGAGAACGACCCTATCACCATTAATGGCGTACTATATAATCCTGATAATACCACAGGAAGCTTTATGATAGTGACTCCCGAGGGATGCATGCAGACGGTCAATGTCTTGATTGATTTTGAAGCAGGAGTATTTAAAGATTTAGATACCATTTTATGCGATGGAGAATTTATAATGGTAGGCGGTCAATTGTTTGACCAAAACGCTACGGACGGAGAGGTCATTTTTCCTGAAGCATCAGTGACTGGCTGTGATAGCGTTGTTTTTGTGTCATTAGAATTTATTGAAACAGTAGATTATACCCATTTTGTAGATTTATGCCCGGGACAAATAGTGACACTATTCGACGTAGAAGTGAATGAGAATACTACTATGAATGAGAGTTACTCTATAGGCCCCAATCTTTGTGATACCTTGTTGCGGTTTGAAGTAAATCTTACTGAGATAGTTTTGCTGACCAGTGGTACACCATCATGTGCTAGATTATCTAATGGCACCATAGATGTTATGTGGTCAGGTGGCACTGCCCCTTATTCTGTTGACATTCGAGGGAATATTCAGGTGATTGATACTAATATAATTATATTGGAAGACTTGCCCACAGGAGATATAGATATTATCATTACAGGTGCCAATGGCTGTCAAACCAACGAAACAATTACCGTAGATACTTTAGATTTTAATCTTGACTTTCAGTCAACTCAAAACGTTCAGGGAGGTCTGAATATAGACATTACCAGTGATCAAAATATATCCTCTATATCATGGAGCCCACCTACAGGATTGAGTTGTGATGACTGTACGAGTACAGTAGCAAGCCCTATGGAAGATCAGATCTATACCGTTACGGCATTTGATGATAATGGATGCGTAGATTCAATAAATATAAGCATAACAATAAACAACAACCCTACTGACGAAATACTGTTTTTTATACCCAATGCTTTTGCACCTAGCAGCACCCTGAATAGTAGATTTTTCCTGCAATCTCCTGAAGGTGTGATCACGGCATATGATATGTCTATCTATAATAGACTGGGAGAAAAAGTATATGAAGTGGTGAATGCGGCTCCTAATGACCGATCGGCTGGCTGGGATGGAAGAAGAAGTGGTAACTTGCTCAATCCTGGAGTATACGTTTATCACATTGTAATGAGAACCACAGAAGCAGGTACAGGAGGTACATTGATAAAGACGGGGGATTTGCTTTTGGTCCGATAGATCATAGGTGGCTTGTAATTCTGATGCATATTATGCTTTTATATTCTGATTATAAATTATAAATTTTATGTAGCTCAGGCAGTGTAGTGGAAAAAGAACCTTTTTAGCCAAAATTGATACCATCTGAGTAGATATACCGTTAATTTCCCATGAAAGTAAAGAGTACACAAAGAAGAAATATAGAAAATCGATACCGACACGGTGTATACCTTCATTCATTATGAAGATTACTCTTATTTTTTGGTGTTTTTTACTTATCGCGTTTGATCATATTTATGCACAAAACTTTCCAGGCCAAGAAGGATTTAGTGGAATAGAAATACCAGAAGGCCCGCTAAATACGGCTAAAGATTCTATAGAAAAACCCCCTCTAAAAGTAGACTATTACCAATTAGATGAAATGGGATATATCCAAAAAACCCTTCAATCTATTGTTCAAAAAGAACACAGTACAGACCTACTCCAAGATGATTTACGCCATTTTGGACTTGGAAATATTTTTTCTGCTATAACATCTGTTCGGTTTCAATTCCACGGTAAAAAAGGAAATGAACTGGGTATTGATTCTTATGATTTATATCGTGAGTATGTACCCACGGGCATCCTATCATCGCCTAATAGACCAGTAGTAAAAGGCGCATATGGTACCAGATTTAATGATGGTCATAGAAACATCAATTTAGACTTTAGTCGAACATTTGCTAGAAATATCACCTTTGGTTTTAGGATTTTCTCTGGAAAGAGTGATGGTCAGTATAATCACCAAAACTCCAGCTTCAATGCATTGGAATTTAATATTTTACAAAGAAGTAAAAAAGACAGAAGGCGATCTTATATCCATTTTAATATTTTAAGAAATAAAGAATCATTGAATGCAGGATTAACAAACCCTAGTGAAATTATAAATGCTATATCTGGAGGGAATATTGGTTATTCTGTAATTAATAATGACTCAGAAGTAAATCTAAAAAACACCGTTTTCCGAATGGGAACAACGATCACTTTGGGAAGGGATAGTATACCTCAAAAATGGATAAAGATAGGATTTGCAGAAATTGGAAGTGAAAAGGAAAGGTTTAGGCATATAGAAAAGACAATAGATGAAGATGATATGACTTCATATTTACCTATTATAATACCCGATTTCATTGATACCATAAATATAAGCTCTCATAACATCTATGAAAAATTTGGATTAAGAATAAAAAGCGAAAATGTATCACTTTCTTCAGGATTGCAAATAATGCAAAATATAGTCAGTCAAGATTCAATTTTTAATGTAAATCGCAACCAAATATTTCTGAATACTAGAGCTTCATTTTCAATAAATAAGGGGCTCAAATCTGACGTTTCATTCTATCAAGAAGTGGGAGGCCTTAAAGAAAGGAATCTGATGGCAAATATTCAATTTAGAAAATTTGATCATAAATTAACGGGCTATTTGGCCTTTGGAAGTGAGGCTTCTGGAGTATTCCAAACATCATTACTCATTGGAAAAAATCCTGTTTGGAGTCACCAGTTTTCGAATCAAAATTATTTCAATATTGGAATAAAATATCAAAATGTAAAATGGAATACAACCATCCATATTAAAAATACAACGGTACAAAATTATATCTATCTCAACCATCTAAAATTATATAACCAGACCGCATCATCACTGAATATAATATCAACAGAGATGGATCAAAAATTCTCTTTTGGATTTTTGCATATTAATAATAAAATCTTGTTACAATCTGTAAACGATGAGACAATCATTTCACTGCCCAAAATATCAACCAGGCACGATATAGCATTTTCGATCTCATTTTTCAAGAAAAAATTAAAGACCCGTATAGGCAGTATCATCTGGTATCGCAGCAATTCAAATTTGCCATTATTCCATGCGTTTTTAAATGATTTTTATTTTGATAATACCACCTTATCTTCTCATTATTTTAGAGTATCACCTTATATCAAAGCTGATATATCTGGCCTTGAAGTCTATGTAGGTATTGATGATTTAGAAAACATGATAAGAGGGACTCGCCGATTTAATGTGAGCGGATATCCACAATTAGACAGTAGAATTAACCTTGCTTTTAGAGTGAGATTGTTGGATTAGAATTGCTAACCTTTAGATATTAACAATATAAAGGTTACTATATGTATTCTTTATTCCTTTAGTGATTTATTTAATTTGGGCTTCATCTATTTTTGATCTTGGCCCCAGATCAATAGCCCTCAGGTGCTCAATCTTGCCATCATTAATTTCAAATTTTAAGAATGTTCGAAATTGATGAAAACCTATAACCCCACATGCTCCAGGGTTCATATGTAAGAGATCATTTTCTTTATCTTTCATTACTTTTAAAATGTGAGAATGGCCACAAATAAATAATCCTGGTTGATTCTTTTTTATCAAGTGGTATGGTTTTTTGTAGTACCTGCCGGGATACCCCCCAATATGAGTCATATAAATTTTAAGACCCTCTACTTCCCAAATCATATCTTTCTCTGTCTCAACCTTTACTTCATAGCCATCTATATTGCCCCAAACGGCTCTGAGAGGAGCTATTTCTTTTAACCTATCAAGAATTACAGGTTGGCCTACATCACCAGCATGCCATATTTCGTCAGAGTCTTTGATGTGTTCTATTACATCGTCTCCTAAGTGGCTGTGAGTGTCTGATAATAATGTTATTAACATAGATATCGGAATATTAGAAATTAGGTGTGCAAAATAAGACATAAACCTGAGTTTCACGAGAACAATTTGTGGCATAGAAGAAAAATCCCCTAGGGCGCCGATATTGGAAGCCATGCAGTGCATTCCGTGGAAAAGGTTGAATTACTGATGTTTTGGCAACAGTTTTGCCTTTTGCCCAAAAATGATGTAAGTATTCAATATAGGTGCTTACTCAGGTGTCATTTTTTTTAAAAAAAAACTCTATTATCACAATACTTCGGCTAATTATAATCTCAAATCGAGGATGTGCAATATAAGCGAGATTCAAATAGCACAACACCTGAGTTCTATGAATCCTGAAAGGATTTAATGATGAGTCCACTCCGAAAACTTGCAAAATCAAAAAAGTTTCTTTTGGCGAGCTTTACATTTTTTTCAACTCGCTGATACTCAGGCATCACTGAATCTCTAAAACCCAACCTTAGCCCCACTTTGTAACAAAGCTCTTCTTCCTTTGTGGTAATATTTTGATAAACTCTCATCATAAATAGGGCATAAATGGGTTTCGTTTGAAAGATGCTGGCTCAGGTTCAATACCAAGAGTAGGGGAAACACCACCACAAAATTCAGAACATATATCACAAAATAAAATAGCGATAGGGAGATTTTTTTTCTAAAAAAGAAAATTGTAACTACCTTGCCATTCTATGTCAATAATTAGATAGAATTTGCGATATATTTTAAAAAAGAGGCAAACACTCAGGTGGGCACTTTTGAGGCCTGCCACTCAATTAGGCAAATAATAAATTGTTATTTTTTTTACCAGCTAAAGCTCATTTGAGTAGTTATAATAATAGAGAAAATCAAAAATGATAATAGGAATCCCAAGGGAAATAAAAACCAACGAATACCGAGTAGGAATGACACCTGCTGGAGTAAAATCACTAGAGAGCAGAGGGCACCAAGTATTTGTGCAGTCAAATGCAGGTAGAGGCAGCGGCTTTTCTGATAGCGAATATATAGAAGCAGGAGCAGAAATTTTGCCTTATATCGCAGATATTTATGCTATTGCTGACATGATTATCAAGGTAAAAGAACCTATAGCGTCAGAATATAATTTGATAAAAAAAGGCCAATTGTTATTCACATATTTGCATTTTGCATCGTATGAACCGTTGACAATGGCGATGATTAAAACTGGAGCTGTATGTCTTGCTTATGAGACGGTAGAGCTGCCAGATCGCAGTCTTCCCCTGTTAGTGCCAATGTCGGAAGTGGCCGGAAGAATGGCCATACAAGAAGGGGCAAAATACTTAGAAAAACCGATGGGTGGAAAAGGAATATTACTGGGAGGAGTACCAGGAGTACCCCCTGCCAAAGTAATGATACTAGGTGGTGGCATAGTAGGAACCCAGGCGGCTAAAATGGCTGCTGGACTGGGAGCTGACGTAACCATCCTTGATATAAATCTTTCAAGATTACGCTACCTGGAAGATATCATGCCTGCAAATATCACTACGGTATATTCCAATGAATATAACATTAGGAAAATGGCCAAAAACCATGACCTGATCATTGGGGCTGTGCTTATCCCAGGGGCTAAAGCACCCAATCTTATAACACGTGAGATGCTCAAAGAAATGAACCCAGGTACAGTACTCGTTGACGTGGCTGTAGACCAAGGTGGGTGTATTGAAACATGCCAGCCTACTACTCACGATGATCCTACTTTTGTCATTGATGGCATTTTGCATTATTGTGTCGCAAATATGCCAGGAGCAGTACCAATGACCTCCACTACAGCACTTACTAATGCAACATTACAATATGCAGTACAACTGGCTGATAAAGGATGGAAAAAGGCGTGTAATGAGAACGAGCCATTAAAAAAAGGGCTCAATGTAGTGAGTGGAAAAGTGGTGTACAAAGGCGTGGCTGATGCCTTCGATTTGGATTATACACCAGTAGCTGAGGTGTTGGGATAATTTTTTGTAACTATTCAGGTAGGCGCTTTTGCTCAAAATTGGCTCCACCTGAGTAGTTAATCTTTTTATTGTTGATTTAAGTTTTTTTCATCATTATATAAAATCAATACTTTTGTCTTTTGATTGCAAAGTCATGGGTGATTTTTTACCAAACTTTTGTGTGAATATTAATATAAAAATATGAGTAATATAGACGCTTTTAAGAAATATATAGTAAAAGTAGAAGCATCTGAAAATTATCATCGACCTATTGCTTTTGGTATTGGAATAAGAAAAACACGGAATGATAAAACTTTAGAAGTGTTTTACCCTTATATCAATTATAAGACGGCCTACGGTACAGCTGCTCTTTTGCAAGAAGTGACAGGTCATAGAGGTAGTAACAATGGATATTTACGTTTGGATCACAAACAAGTAAAAGCTGTCCTTTCCAAATTCCAAATATTCAAAAATGATGGACAAAAACATGTCAATATAGAATTACTTGATAAGCTGGCTAACGTATACAGGGATGTAAAAACATATCATAAAGTAGATGTAGTTGTCTATTTTTTATTTGACAAAAATCAAGAAATAGAATCTGCCGAAGAAGGATATTTTAAAATGCAATGTCTTAGCCAACTCAAAGTAAAACCCCATGGGATCAATGTAAGTGGAATATTTGGAAAAATGAATATTGTAGCTTGGACTAATAAAGGCCCAATTCTTCCTGAAGACCTCGCGGCACAGCGGATGTATTGGACGTTTAAAGGTGAAGAATTGGTAGTAAGCCATGTAGATAAATTTCCATATATGGTAAATTTTCATGTGCCAGAAGGTGTAAGAGTAGTATCAGGAGCAAAAGTAAGATTAGGAGCGCATCTCCGTTCGGGAACAACAGTCATGCCAGCAGGATATGTCAATTTTAATGCAGGCACTTTAGGTGTTGCTATGATAGAAGGGCGAGTATCAGCAGGTGTTATAGTAGGCGAAAATTCTGATATCGGGGGAGGTTCATCTATTATGGGCACGCTTTCAGGGGGCAATGATAATGTAATAGCAATAGGTAAAAATTGTCTGCTTGGCGCAAATGCAGGCACTGGTATTTCTCTAGGTGATGGATGCACTGTTGCAGCCGGGGTATATATTACAGCAGCATCAAAAATCTCCCTCTACAACGCTGACAAGCAGCCCATTGATATTGATAATAAAAAGGTAGCTGAGGGAGAAAATGTGGTGAAAGGTATAACGCTAAATGGTAAACCTTTTCTACTCTATCTCCAAGATTCTTTGACAGGTAAGATAGTGGCCAGACCCAATACGAAACAAATTGAACTGAATGCCAGTTTGCATGGATAGGTATAATTTTTTGTAGACCAGATCATTGGGTATAATACCCTATATAGTGGTTGAACGAGAACTATCAATTTTAATTTTGAGTAGTTTTTGCTCAACCACTTTAAGGATGTAAAAGTAATTTAATGCAAAATTTTTTTAATGATATAAAGATTCAATTTCTAAATTATTATGATTTAGGAGTAGAATTGTTACCCAAGATAATTTTTGGATTTCTTTTCTTGATTGCATTGAGGCTTGTAGCTTTTAGGATAAGGAAAAGTGTTATTTCTGGATTAGAAAAGAGGGGAAATGATCCATTGACTACATCTTTCATTGGAAAATTACTTAACGCTTTCACCATACTTGTAGGCCTTTTGATCTTTCTCAAAATAGTAGGCCTTGGTGATATTGCATCAGGCATAATGGGCACAGCAGGAGTAGGTGCATTCGTGATAGGTTTTGCTTTTAAGGATATAGGCGAACATTTTTTAGCAGGATTTATTCTTGCTTTTAATAGACCCTTCAAAGTAGGTGATTTAGTAGAACTGGGAGGAGAAAAAGGACAAGTGGTCTGTTTAAATATCAGGAACACACAAGTAAAAACATTTGATGGCCGTGACATTTACATTCCAAATGGAAATATCATCAAAAACGCATTGACTAACTATACTATAGATGGATTTATTCGAAAAGGATTTGTACTGTCTGTAGACTATGAAGTGGACATTAATGAGGTCATAAATCTAATTACTGATAAATTATATGAGGTTAAAGACATACTAACTGATAGTAAAAAGCCTTTTGTTGCCATCAGTGACCTGGGGCCGAGTGCTATCAAATTGTCAGTTTATTATTGGCTCAATACTTTTGATAAAGATGTAAGCAGCGTCAGTGTACAAATAGAAGCAGTATCACTCATATTATCAGCCTTAAAAGAAAAAGGCATTTATATACCTACAGAAATAATTGAAATTAAAAACCATAAGGAATCAAAATTGGCTTTGGAAAAGGCCTCTTAAATAATGGTTGAACGAGTACTGTCATTTTTATAATAGTAACTCAGGTGGAGCCAATTTTGGCTAAAAAACGTTCTTTTTTCATTATTCTTCGGCTATTTTTATAACAATAGCTCTGCTATTCTGATAAAAATGAGCCACGTCTAAAAAGAAATAACAAATTTTTACCTGCCTGTTTGGCAGACAAGTCTCAAAAGCATTCATCTTAGTAGTTACGACTGTTTTTATTAAAAATATATTGTTTGAGTGTTATTTAAATGCCTAAGGTCTCAAGGATTACTTGAGCTGTGACTTTACTACCTTCCAATGAAGGATGAAACCCATCTGGGCCATAATATGAAAAGTCTTTGGTGTCATCAAAATATTGCTTCCAAGCACTACCTACTGGTGCCAACAATGAATTGCATAAGGTTGCAGCTTCTTTATAATTTGCTATTACACCATCAAAATTTTGATAATAAGTTAAGGATGGCCAAACCATAAAAAATACTAGCTCGGAGTCATTCTCATTACATAGTTTTTCAAAACGTTTTCCTCCTTCTAACAAGAGCCTTCTGCCCTCATTTTGCGATGACGGCCCTTGCTGCACAATCACATAATCATATTGTTTTGATTCAATCTCTTTATTTACCTCATTTCCAATGTCAAGATGGTCAATAATAGCATAATTTGGTTTAGCTATCATTTTAGTACTTATGTATTTCTCTTTGGTTTTGGCCAATTCATACACCAATTTTGGTAAATCATTATAATATGTTAAGCTGTTACCAACAAAGAGGATATTGAAGATTGCTGTTTCAGGATCTCCATGAATACCACCTTTAGATTGTGCACTATTGTCGCCAATAGGAGTAGACGGATCATGTGGATCAATTTGTAAATTATTACTTGATCCGCATGAAAAAATTAGTATAATAATCCCATATAAACTTATGATTATATATCTCGTCATTATTTAAATTTCGATATTTTAGTAATGCTAATTCAAGGGGCTGAAATACGATGATCAGATGAAAAAGAGCAAGTATTATGCAATATGATACTTTGTTCTTCAACCACTAGTGCTCTGTCAAGTGTTAAATGATGGGTTGGCTTTGCGCATAATTTGATCCTGAACGAGGCAAAAAACGCAGTCATAGCATTAGATATGGCGAGTATTTTTAACAAAGAGCAGGTTCAAAAGATGCCAAAGTTACCCGTCAATTTATCCTTGACAGAGCACTAGGTATTACTTTTTAGCATACACCCATTCCATTCCTCCATCTTTGGCCACTAGCTCATTCATTGTAATAGTAGCAGCAATAGCCCCTAATATTGGCCCGAATATAGTGCCTAGCAGAGGCATCAACATGATAATATATACTGGTATCCCTATCACAAGTGTAACTCCTGCATACTTCTGAGTCATCTTAAAACTTTGCTTTAAGGTCATGTGATATATTTCGTTATAATTGTCAATAATAGCATAACCTAAAAAGAAACATTGTATAATAAAAATACCGACAGGATCAATAAAGGAAAACCCTATTACTCCTGTAGCAACTTTTAAAATAATGGAATAAAACGACTCCATAAGAAATGAAAAAATAGCCACTTTAATCATTCTTTTTTGAGCTTTTATAAAGGCGCTAAAAGAGTTATCTACTTCTTCGCCTCTTACGATTTCCAATGTCCTTCTTGCAAAATGAAAAATGACGACCTCCACTAAAATGAGAACGACGTACTTTAACCCTCCAATTACGAAAAGGTCATATCCCCCTTTGAACATAGTACCCACAATACTGCCCAATTCGGCAATTGAGTTCATCTGATTCGGCATTTGATTCCACCAGTTCATCACAGAATTAATCAGCATGATACTGGCTATGATTGCGAATACAAAAAGCATTTTGGATAACCATTTGTAATTCATTATACCTTTCCATAGCTCGTGCTTCTGAGCAAATCTATTTGCACCTCTTAAGTTGCGAAAAGTAAAGACGCTGTCTCTAATAAAATGAGTAAAAGAAAACAATGACATTTTTTAGAAATTTATTAAAACCACCTCAAATATACATTCAAAGTAGAATAAAACCCATAACTACTTAGTAGGTCTCTTTTGTGGTAAAAAATTGATATTTTTTTTGCCTGATAAAGCTCATTTTTTGAGGCAAAGCAGAGCTATGGCGAAAAAAATAGCGAAATAGTGTCTGAACGAAAACTCATCAAAATTAGAAATAGTTCTTTTGGCGAAATTTTAATTTTTTTCAACTCGCTGATACTCAGGCATCACCGAATATCAAAAAACTAAATTCTCATACAAAATATTCTATCTCATAAAATTTGAGTTACTACTCAAGTGGTGCGCTGTTGAGATAAAAAATTGCTATTTTATTGATAGATACAGGCTATTTTTGTATTAATAGCAGCGCTATTACTAAATCATTTTATTCGTTAGTGAATCTCGATTATGTTGACACATATTCGATTTGAGACATAAATTGCCGAAGTATAGTGATAAAAGAGCTTTTTTTAGCCAAAATTCATACTACCTGAGTAGTTACAAATTTGACAGTTTCCGTTCAGACACTAATTAGGGTAGAAAAAGATTTTTTTGTCCAAAATTGGCTCCACCTGAGCAGCTACAAATTGGTTAATAGGCTTCCGAAAAATAGTGATCATGTCTAATATCCCCACCTCATCAAACAGCTACCCCATGTAAATCCACTACCAAAAGCTGCAAGACATACCAAATCACCTTTTTTTGCTTTTCCTAATTCCCAAGCTTCATTGAGTGCAATAGGAATGGAAGCAGCTGTGGTATTGCCATATTTCATGATATTGTTATGCACTTTTTCTTCGGGTACTTTTAAAATTTTTCTTACTGATTCTGCTATTCTAAGATTGGCTTGATGGGGTATGAGGAGATCTAAATCGGAAATTGTGTAATCATTTGCTTCAAGAGCTTCATTGATTACTGCTGGAAACTTTTGCAATGCATGTTTAAATACCAATCTACCATCCATATTAAGGCCCATCACTCCATTGCTCATGTCTTCTTTGCGATTGTGTGATCTAGGATATTCTACCATTAGGTTTTCAGCGTATGTTCCGTCAGAATATAGATGTGTACTCAGAATTCCTTCGCCTTCCTCTTCATTAGCTTGTACTACTACAGCTCCTGATCCATCAGCGAAAAGCACGGCTGTATTGCGATGTTCGTCTGTCATTTCTAAGAAGGTGGATTGTATTTCTGAGCCCACTACTAATATGTTTTTATACGACCCGCATCTTATAAAATCGTTGGCCATCGCTAATCCATAAATGAATCCACTACATGACTGCCTGATATCAAATGAAGGGATTGATTTATTGCAAAGGCCTAATTCTCTTTGTACCAATACGGCACTACCTGGCAATGTATAATTGGGTGTAATAGTGGCTAATATAATGGCATCTATCTCTTGTGCATCCAATTGTGCTCTTTCCAAAGCCATCTTGCAAGCTTGACCTGCCATACTTGATACGGTGTCTTTGCCAGGCACAAAATACCTTCGTTGTTCTATACCAGATCGCTCTCTTATCCACTCATCAGATGTATCTATGATTTTGGCAAGGTCGTCATTGGTTACAATATTATCAGGTACGTAGAAACCAATCCCTGTTATTTTCCCATTCGGCATTCTCTCTTATTGTTGGTCAAGGTAAATGTAGGATTTTAATTGGGGAATCTTATTTAATAAAGTATAAGTGTAACTAATCAGGTGGGCGCTTTTGCGCTAAAAAATTGTTATTTTTTTTACCAGATAAAGCTCATTTTTTGAGACATAGCAGAGCTTTGGCGAAAAAAGTAGCTAAAATGATGGTATAAAAAGAACTTTTTTTATCCAAAATTGGCTCCACCTAAAGGAGTAGTTACGTATAAGTACTCATTATTGTAATCTTCAGAGCAAGGCTGAAAGCCTTTAAGCTGATTAGCCAAGAGCAACGCCTTTGGTTGAGTTGCGATTGTTGTCATTTGGCGATATTTTTGACCATAAATGATGGCAAATCTTTCTTTTACACAAAATACTTACTACTCACAACAATAATTATAAATAAACACTCAATAATCCTCTTCCGTTTAGTTGAGAAATTAGCTTGTCGCCAATGAGGTGCAAACTTTTGGGTTTTGAATTTCTTAAAATGTCTTCATTGTCTAATGATATCCCTGCTGTTTCCTATTATTTTATCCTTTCAATCTAGTGGTGTCCGACTAAACCTAAAAAAGGCTATTGTCTCAAGAAATTCCCTCTGCAAACTACTTTTTGTCCAATAGCAGGGTGTCTACTGCTAAAAACAAAAAAAAGAATCATTTGGCTGTCCGAT
>JAZGFD010000227.1:0-29318 GCA_036479115.1 Saprospiraceae bacterium
TTTTGAGCCATTCAAAAAGTAAATGAAAAAGGAATTGCATTTGTTCTAATCCCTTTTTCATGGATAAAAGTTCAAATTTTTTTTTGAATAATTTGCTAGAGAATCAAGCCAAACGTTGACAACCAGTCAAATACACATATCATAATTTTATATATATTAAATATTCGCTATTTTTTATGGAATAAAAATGATAAAATTCAAAAGGTATTTCTCAGATATTCAACGTGTTATGTCTGACGTTATGTGATTTCGTTCAGATACTAAGTAAGTAAACTTAGTTTAATAGTACATGCCACATGTTTGAAGAACATATAGGATAAGGTAACTACTCAGGTAGTATCAATTTTGGCAAAAAAAGGCTCTTTTTCCGTACACATCAGCTATTCCCCCCTCAATAGCGCTGCTATTAAGAGGAAAATAGCTTCGTTTAGCAAAAAAATAGAACTTTTTTGCTCAAAAGCACACCACCTGAGTAGTTACAGGATAAGATTCAATAGGAGACCCATCGGGGTCTAATATTTTATTGCTGAACCCTCTCAGGGCAGGTTATTTTCTCAATATATCACACATATACTTATAAGTTTTGTTACTAATCTGGCTGTATATAAAAATAGCCTGTGTTTAGCAAAAAAATAGTAATTTTTTGCCTTCTTGTTTGGCAGACAGGTCTCAGAAGCACACCACTTGAGTAGTTACAGAATGGGTAAAAAATAGTCGTCGATTGAACATTTTACTAATGGCTCTGAAGAGTGAAAAGAGTAAAAAAGCCTCGGGATTAATCCCTAGTTTTTTTTGCAAAATTTATATTTTATTATGACATTTTTAGTCTGGACATTCTAGATTACCCAGTTTGATACCTCTTAGGTCAATAGTTTTACTTGTTACATCTACTTGTGTAAGAGGAATACATCCTGCTATTGTAGCTTTAAGGCTACTGAGATCAATAGGGCCATCTTTTACAAACCTCCAAGTTTCGCTATCAGGAAAATTTTGATCTAATCCCAATATCACCCTTCTTATCAATACCAAATCTGCAGCAGTAGGTGCACCTGAGAAATTTACATCAGCTGCTACAAAATCTTCATCACATGACTCACTGATACCTAATATCAATCGCTGACCTCTTACTATATCTATAGATGAAACCAATCTTATTGCAACATCATCAAATGAAGGACAAATAAACCCTACTTCGGAAAGCTCACCTTCAACTATATAAACGTACTTGCCATTGGATGCCGAAAATTGATCGGCTCGTATTTCTTCTTGACCTACATTTGAGAGAAATCTCAAACTTACATCTTCAAAATTATCACCGTCTCTATTTACTATATTTACAGTCATCGCTTTGGTACTATCAAATGCTAGTGGTGCTGGCACATCGAAGTTAAATACCTCAGAACAACCCACCTCATTTGAAACTGTGACCATGTATATGCCTCCAACTACTCCTAAAAGCGATTTATTGCTACTTCCATCAGACCAATCGAAACTCAATGGGGTATTTTCACAAAACTCTATATCAAAATCCACACCCCCATTTCCTGAGCCGTCGTCTCTTGTGAGCATTATATTGGTCAAATCTACAAAAGGAATAGAATCAAATAGTACCGTCTGAGTAACTGTACTTGCATTCCCAGTACATGCATTGCTGATAAACCATATCACAGCTGCCTCAGCAGCCATACATGATTCACTGATCATTACTATAGATGTAGAGTCAACAGATTCATTACAACTCAATGGAATAGCATCTACCACGGCTGTGTTTATATCATTAGGGCAAAGACCTTTGAGTGAAATAGTATCAGTGAAGTTGTCTCTTATATTGTCATTGTTCATCAAGGTGATGAGCTGTACGCATGAGGATGTATCCGTGCCAGCATTGGATATGAAGGTTCGTTCTATCACCATTTCAGGGCAAGATGTTACCACAACATCAGAGAATGCAAAATCGTCAAACCCAAATACCAGTGGTACCCCTGTAAGCGCAGTATCGGGAGTCTCAATACAAGAGATGGTAATATCATCAGGGCAAATTACGGTCAAATCAGTAGGGACAATGAATGTAAAAGTATCTCTACAACCTCTTGCATTGGTTACCCTAAGTTCGTATTCTCCTGCTTCAGCATTTGATAAAAATGGGCTAGTGCTGAGGTCATTCCAAATAAAACTAAGGGTATCGTTACCGCATTGTGTAAAACTATATGTAATAGACCCATTTGCTCCGTTCTGTGCACCTTGAATGTCCAGACTATCAATAGTAATGACTGGTACATCTCTAAATACAACGGCCTGTGCTACATCAAATGAAGTGTCTTTACACATGTCAGTGATATGCCAAGTGAAATTGACAACGTCTTGTTCACATCCTCTACTTGCTATTACTATACTTGTAGAGTCCAGCACCTCATTACATCCCAAAGGAAAGATTGAGGCTGGATTAGCCAATACATCATCAGTACATAATCCTGAAAGGTTAGCCATGAGCGGAAATCCATTTCTTATGGTTTGAGAATTATCTCTCAGTGTTATGATTTGTCGGCAAGTTTCGCTTACCATACTATCAGCTGTGAAGGCAGTAAATGTTCTTTCTATAATTTTGTCAGGGCACATCTGAGTTTCAAAATCTACAAAGCTTATGGTTTCATAACCTGTGAAAGCAGGAAAACCAGTTATATCTGTTGTAGGGTCCTGAATACATGCTATGCTGATATTATTAGGGCAATTGAGTGAAAATAGCAGAGGTATTTCGTAACTAAATGTATCAATACAGCCTATACTATTAGTAATTGTAAGTCCATAAAATCCTCCTGGCACATTTGTTATCGTAGGGGAAGTAGCTCCATTGCTCCATAAAAATGTAACTGTATCACCCATACACATGGCAAAATCATAAGTGATTGCTCCACTGTTGTCTTCTTGATCAGCCGTGATAATAAAGTCAGTCATATCGATTACAGAAATATCTTCAAATATTGTGACTTGACTTAAAAAACTAGTTTGGTTGGCACATTCGTCAAATACAAACCAATCAATTTGAAAAGTTTGGCTGTTGCAATTTACAGCGCTCATGGTCATATTCTGTGAGCTTATACTCTCACCACATCTCAAAGGAGGAGACATAGATACCAGTGTAGCCAAATCAGCGGCACATGCACCTGAAATTCTTATTGTATCTTGAAAATTAGATCTTACATTTTCATTGCTTAATGTAATAATTTGAGTACAGCTAACCGATTCTGCATTAGTGGATGATCCTGTAAATGTTCTGTGTATAATAATATTAGGGCAAAGTTGAATCATTGTATCAATAAAGGTCAGAGTATCAAATCCCTGTAATATGGCCATTCCTGTTATGGATGTATCGGGCATTACAGCACAAGAGATAACTATGTCAGCCGGACAAATGAGCGCAAATGACAATGGAACATCAAAAGATTTCACTTCCATGCATCCCTTTGTGTTTGTCAAGGTAACTGTATAAGTGCCTGATGCTAATTTGTTGATAATTTCGGCGGTGCTGCCATTGCTCCAAAGGAATGAAACAGAATCATTTTTACATGATGCAAAATCAAAAGAAATACCACCTGTACTATCTCCAATCGCAGGGGATATAACCTCATTACTTACCTGAATAATTTGAAGGTTTTCAAATACGGTGTATTGAGAAATTGTATTTCTGTTACCCGTACATTCATCAAATAGTAACCAGTCTGTTCTGAATATTTCTCGATCACAACTCGTTGATATAGGATCTGTAGCTACAAAATCTATTCTTTCATTACACCCCATTGGCAAACTACCTGAGATTAATGAATCTAACATGCCTGAACACTGACCTGATATAAAAACAGTATCAGGGAAATTAGCCCTAAGGTTGTCATCAGTTTGGGTGATTACTTGCAAGCATGTATCAAGTGAGCCTCCACTTATTGAAGCTATCCATCTTCTTTCTGTTATTCTTGTTGGACATTCTTGTAGTACAATATCAAAATAAGAAATGCTATCAAATCCTGTGACTAGTGCCATCCCTGTGACTGAAGGCTTTGCCTCTATCTCACAATCAATGGTTGTATCCGAAGGACATGTGAGGGATAAGAATATGGGTACTACAAAATCTATCACCTGAGTACAACCTGCTTCATTGGTAATAGTAACAGAATAATTGCCACTGTTAATGGTATCTATGCTTTGATCTGTGCTTCCATTGCTCCATATATAAGACAGCATATCAGCCTTACAAGCCATTGCATCAAAACTTATTGCTCCTCCAGCTCCAGTAGGGTCAGGAGTGATCATGATGTTGCTAAGGTTAGCAACAGGGATATCTCTAAAAATAGTAACCTGTATAGCGGTGAATGATGCACCACCATTACAATCATTTGCCCCAAACCATGTTGTGGTATATACCACCTCTTCGCAAGAAGTACTATTTAATACAGTAAGAACATCTATTACTCTTTCTCCACATGACAGTGGAAGATTTTTATCTACAAAAGATTCTAAATCAGCACCACATACACCAGTAACTACAGATGTATCTGGGAAATTAGCTCTTACACCAGCTGCGTCTAAAGTAATGCGCTGGGTACACATATCTATTGAGCCAGTCATCATATTTCTACTCCATCTCCTGTCTATAATGGTCATCGGGCACATCTGGATGGTTGTATCAGAAAATGTAAATTCCCCTACTGCACCTCCCATTGGGACTCCTAAATTAATAGGATCAGTAGAAGCATCACAACTTACCGTAACATCAGCCGGGCATGTTACATCATCAGATAAAACAGGTACTGTAAAAGTAAAGGAATCAACACACATAGCGGGCCCTGTTATCGTAAGCGTATAAGTGCCGAATGGAAGCATAGTAAGAGTGGTGTCATTACTTCCATGTGACCATGCAAAGGTCAAATCTCCACTTCGACATTGGCTATAGGCAAAGGATATAGAACCTGTACTATCTCCTGCATCAGGGATGACTTGTATATCACTCATGGTGATAAAAGGTATGTCATTAAATTCTAATGTTTGCATTCTTACAAACGAAATATCATCGCACATATCACTTATGAAGTAAGATGCCCTATATGTAGCATTTCTACAATCTTCCATTATCAAGTCAATACTAGAAGAATCTAAAGTCTGACTGCATTGCAATTCTATATTTTGAACAAATGCCATAATTGGCTCAGGACACATGGCTGTGAATCTCAACGTATCTGAAATGTCAGTTACATTGTTTTCAATGGTGATGGTCTGAATACAAGAGTCTAATGTAATACCGTTATCTTCTAATCTCCACTTACGTTCTATGATCATTACAGGACAATCTTGTGTCATTATATCCGTGAAAAGCATCATGCCCGCAGAACCAGTAGGTATACCTGTAATGTTTTGATCATTTATATCTTCATTACATCCTAAGGTCACATCTTGTGGGCAATTGAGAAAGACAGCTCCCAATTGAGGAATATTAAATTGAAACGAATCCAAACAACCTGCACTGCTTGAGATTTCTAAATTGTAATCTCCTGCTCTTACTCCTATAAGTATAGAATCTGTCCCTACTGTCATTCCAGAAGAATCTGTCCAAGCATAGGACAGGTCAGATTCTTGACAAATCACAACGTCTAACCTTATTGCTCCATCACTTGTCTCAGCCGAATCAATCACAACATTAGCCACTGTGGTGGGGGGTATATTTATCATCTGGAAAACCTGTGATACTGTTTCAGTCTGTCCTGTACAGTTATCAGCCATATTGTATGTTACAAAAAACTGCTGATTGCCACAATTAAACGTAGAAGTTGGAATTGTAATGATATTTGTGAAGACCTTGTTGCAATTTAATTTGAAAATGTCCCTCACTAAAGAGTCAATATCTGCAGAGCAGAAACCGCTGAATTGCTCTATATCTTGAAAATTATTTGATATTGTATCTATGATTAAAGTTATTTCTTGTACACATGTATCTGTATTGACCCCATTAATAGAAGATACCCATGTTCTTCTTATTATCTTATTTGGGCATATTAATAAAGTGGTGTCAGAAAAGCTAGCCATTTCTCCTGTAGTCACAGTAGCCATGCCAGTATTGGAAGGATCAGTTGACCCTGTACAGGGGATTGAAATATTAGGAGGGCATTCTAAAATGACAAATTCACTTGCATTATAACCCTGAACCGATTTAGAATCAGTTGACATGATATGCGTGAATATCAAAACCGAAAATAAAGAAATTAAAGCGACACTACTGAATAACTTAACCATACTTAAGTGTAAGATATTTGACAAATACTTTTGCAACTCTTTGTATATCAATTAAGGTGCCATAAATTAACACCCGATATTACCATTCTTGTAGCCTGTATTTTAAACCCATGGTTTTATGAAAACATCAACAAAGGTAATATAATACTTTTTTATAATGTGTTTTTATAAAACAACGTTGCTTAAAGTGATTTCAAATAAATGAATATATTCTCAAACAACATCCAGAGTTAGAAATAATAGATAAAGATACATTTACAGATAGAAATGTGCCTAGTATTTACCCTAGATAATAGTGATAATCAGAATAAAACTTAAAAAAAGTGTTTTATTCCAGTGGTTATTAAATTGGTTCAATATCACAGGGGTGTGAATTTGCCCTAATATTACTGTGTAATTAGAACCAAATGATGAAAATATTGCCTCTTAATTATGGGTTTAATCTGATAAGATTCCAATCACCATTATCTAATTGATTATATCTTAATCTATCATGAAGCCTATTTCTCCTTCCTTGCCAAAACTCTATTTGAGAAGGTTTTATCAGGTAGCCGCCCCAGAAAGAAGGTTTTGGTAATACATCTTCATTTTTATATTGCTCCTGTAGTTTTTTCACCTTGGATTCCAGTGTTTTTCTATCTTCTAAAATTTTACTTTGAGCAGAGGCCCATGCGCCTATTTGGCTTGCTTTAGGCCTTGTTTGAAAATATTTAGTAGCAGTATTATTGCCTACTATTGTGGCTGTTCCTATCATTCTTACTTGACGTTCCATTTCTAACCACAAAAAGAGCACAGAGACTTTATTGTTTCTGGCGATATGTAGGGCCTTATCACTTTCTAAATTAGTATAAAAAACAATGCCATGATCGTTAGATTCTTTCATTAACACGGTGCGTGAAGAAGGAGAATTATTTTTGTCAATAGTACTTAGAATCATTGCATTGGGCTCTTTGACCCCGAAATCTACAGCTTCCTCAAACCAATTAA
This sequence comes from Saprospiraceae bacterium, assembly GCA_036479115.1. Classification (GTDB taxonomy): domain Bacteria; phylum Bacteroidota; class Bacteroidia; order Chitinophagales; family Saprospiraceae; genus UBA7328. Next base: position 7,264 of record JAZGFD010000227.1, read on the forward strand.
TAAATTGTTTCAAAGGATGATCCATCAAATCAGATGGCTTCAGAATGCCTTTGGAATAGTCCTCTCTTAGTTTTTTTATATCCGTCTTTTTCATATGATTGATCTAATTTTCAGATGTGATAGCTGCAGATTTATTTTTTCCTTCAATAAAATCTTTTACATGATATGCCAACCAATACATTACTGGTACGATTATCAATGTAAGGAAAGTGGCAAAAGTCAATCCATATATTATTGTCCAAGCAAGTGGGCCCCAAATGGCAGTATTGTCACCTCCGATAAATATCTGAGGATCTAAATCAGACATCAATGTGAAGAAGTTAATATTAAATCCTATTGCCAAAGGTATCAAGCCTAATACTGTTGTGATGGCTGTTAAAAGTACAGGTCGAAGCCTTTTGGCTCCTCCTTCTATCACAGCTTGCCTTACATCTTCTTTTTCCATCTTGAGCATTTGAGTCGCACCCTTGCTTTCACGATTACGCTCAATAAGTAGGTTTATATAATCTACCAGAACAATGGCATTATTTACCACCACACCTGCCAATGATATTAGGCCTACTCCTGCAAAAATTACAGAGATGTCTTTGCCCGAAATCACATAACCTAAGAATACACCAATGGTACTAAAGAGGACAGAAAGAATAATAATAAATGGAGAATACAACGAATTAAACTGGGCAACAAGAATGATAAATATAGAGAATATGGCAAGTAGAAAGGCGCCATTTAGGAAAGCCATATCTTCTGCTTGTTGCTCTTGTTCTCCTGTGAAATTATATTCTATGTTGCGACCAAAATAATATCTGCTCAGATAATCCTTTACCTCATCTATTATTTCATTTGGATTGTGTCCATCTCGTACATTAGAAAATACAGTTATTACTTGTTCTTGATTTCTTCGTTTCACCGAGCTAAAAGTAGATTTATAAGAATAATCTGCTACTGCTGAAATAGGCACTTGTACGAATATTCCTTGTCTTGCTTGATCTCTGAATGTGATCTTCTGATCCATAAGATTATCAATGTCATTTCGATATTTTTCTGATAGCCTTAACATTATGGGGTATTCATCTTCACCTACTTTAAATTGTGAAATTTCTTTGCCAAAAACAGATGTACGAATGGTGCTTGCTATCTGTGCTGTACTCAGCCCATATCTTCTTGCAGCTTTTCTATTGATATTAATTTCTAATTCTGGTTTACCTATTTTTACATCAGCTTGTAACTGTTCTATACCGGCAATTCCTTGGTTGTTAAGATCAGTGATCAGTTGGTTTGCTATAGGCACTAATTTTTCTATTTCAGCTCCTGAAATCTCAATATTCACAGGAGGCCCAGTAGGTGGCCCTTGATTATCTTGTGCTATAATAATCTGCGCACCTACAATGTTGGAAAGATCATTTCTTAAATCTTCCATTATTGTTGCGGTAGATAATCCTCCTCTAAATTTATAATCTACAAAGGTCACAGTTAATCTGGCCTTATGAGGCGTAGACCCAGGTTCTGGAAAATGCGAAGGGTCAGCCGTGTCTTCACCTATCTGAGTTAACACCTCTTTTACTATTCGACGGTGAGGTTCAAGTGTTTTGTTTATAATTTTTTCTAATTTCCTACTGAGTTTATTGGTAGCTTCTATATCCGATCCTAGAGGCAAATCCACAAATATATTGATGAAGGTGGGATCAGAACTCGGAAAGAAAATAATTTTTGGAGATTTTACTGAAAGAAGAAAAAGTGCAAATGCCAATAACCCAAAAGTACCTGCAAAGAAAAGCATTGGGTTTTTACCCCGAAGAGCAAAACCTAAGAATTTTTTATAATTTTTTTCTAACGAAGGAAGTACTTTATTTTGAAAATAGATAGATGCCAATCGAAGAATGAAGAAATTAATCAGAACTACTATGCTCAATAAAATACTTAGATTTCTGACCCAATTTAGACCATAGAAATGCCCTGCTAGTCCAATTAAGAAGAGTATGACTGCAATTATTACATTTATACGAGCTCTCTTTTTCCATTTAGGCCCAAAATATTCATTGCTTCCAAGTTTCATCAATTTAGATGTCAAAACTGGATTGATCACTAAGGCTATGACTAGAGAAGAACACAATACGGCTATCAATGTCATAGGAAAGTATTTCATAAACTTACCCATCACTCCTGGCCAAAATGCCATTGGTAAAAATGCGGCAAGAGTAGTGATAGTAGAAGCAATGATAGGCATGGCTACTTCACCTGCTCCGTATCTGGCTGAATCAAAAAGGCTATACCCTTCTTGTAAATAACGATAAATATTTTCCACTACCACAATAGCATTATCTACTAGTAATCCTAAAGCCAATATTAGTGCAAATAAGAGTACTATATTAATCACAAATCCCATGAGATACATGATCAAAATGCCCATGAGCATGGATAGTGGTATAGCAATTCCTACAAAAAGGGCATTTCTTAATCCTAAGAAGAATAGCAATACAAAAATCACTAAAAGCACTCCTGATATTATGCTATTTTCTAAATTAGAAACTTCATCACGGGTCTTTACAGATTGGTCATTAAATAACTTTATCGTAAGATTTTTAGGAAAAACTTTTTTCTGTTCCTCAAGTATTTTAAATATTTTATCAGAAGCGGAAAGGAGGTTTTCATTTGCTCTCTTAATCACGTTTAGTGATATCACAGGAGAACTGTTAGAACGGGCATAACTTGTTCTTTCTTCATAGAGGAAATTTACATCAGCTATATCTTTTAAGTAGATGGGCCTCTCTAGTTCGCTCTTGATCACCATGTCTTTCATTTCTTCTGCGGATTGAAATTCTCCTACTATTCGTATTGATCTTCTGAAGTCATTTTGTACCAATTCTCCTGCAGACATGGAAAGGTTTTCCCTTACAATGGCTTCTTCTATATCCATAAAAGAAATTTGAAGAGATTGCATTTTGAAAAGGTCTACATCAATTTTCATCTCTCTTTCAAGAGCTCCTTTGACATCCACTTTGTTAATCTCTGATATGTCTTCTATTTTATCTTCTAGGATTTCAGCGTATTCTCTTAATTCATCCATGCTAAAATCTCCTGAGAGATTAATTACCATAATGGGTGCATCAGAGAAACTTGCTTCTTTTACAAAAGGATCTTGATCTAAATCATCAGGGAGTTCAGATTTGGCCTTATCTATGGCATCTTTTACCTTTTGTACTGCAAGGTCAAGGTTAACATCAGAGTCAAATTCAACCACTATGAAAGAAAGATCCTGAATAGAATTAGAGGTAATATCTTTTACTGCTGACTCCGCTGCCAGTTCTTTTTCTAAAGGCCTTGTTACTAAATTTTCTATATCAGCTGCAGAGTTACCAAAATATGGTGTAGTAATAAATACTGTAGGTAATGCAGCATCAGGGTATAGTTGTTTGGGCATATTTTGGTACCCTATTAAGCCAAATGCCAAAATCATAAATGCCAAAAGGAATACACTTGTGCCATTTCTTACTGCTCCAGAGGTGATGCCAAATGTGCGAAATTCTTTTTTAGACCTAGTCATTTTCTTCTGTATTTTCACCTATGATTTTAACTTGTTCCATATCGCTTACTAGCCTTGCTCCATCCTTAATAAGAATGTCGTCAAAAGTGATCCCTTTTTCTACAATAGCAAAACCTTTATAGATATCACCTACGGTTACTTCTGATCTCACTGCTATTAATTCCCCCTTTATTTCAACAACTTTCATTACAAATGAATTGTTATTGACATCCTGTTGTATCATTTCTAGAGGTATAGTAATGACATTATCTATGCTTTTCTCTACCATTTGCAGCTCAGCCAAAAGGTTTGGTTTGAGAAGTCCGTTTTTGTTATTGAGGTCTACTTCAAATTTCAAAGTTCTATTGGCAGGATCAATACTCCTTCCTAAGAGAGACACTCTTCCCTGTTGGGTGATGTCTAAAGATGGAAAATAGACACTCACCCTCATCCCTTTTTTCAGTATGGAGAGGTACCTTTCAGGCAAATCTACTTCTACTTTTATATCTCTGGTATTGAGTATTTGTACTATTGGCATTCCTGGGCTAGCCAGCTCACCTTGCTTTAAAAGTTCTCTATCTACTACTCCAGATATTGGTGCATATACAGTTCCTTTAGTTAACATTAAGTCAATGAGTTCTAATGATCTTTCGAGTCGAGATACATTGTTTTTGGCTTCCAGATATTGTATCTCTGATCCTATATTTTGGGCCCAAAGCCTGCTCCTTTTTTCAAAAATGTCTTTTGCCAAACTTAAATTGGTAATAATGTCATTTTTCTGAGTTCTGGAGGTTGACATGTCCAGAGTGGCTATAAATGCTCCTTTTTTCACATAATCACCTTCTTTTACAGTTATTTTGGTAATTCTTCCTAGTATTTCTGATACTGCATTTGCCTTTTTATCAGCTATTACCATCCCTTCAAGATCAATGTATTTGATGAATGTAGATGCAGTCACTGGCAAGGTGGTGACAATCTTTTTCTTTTTTACCAATGAAGGATCGGTTTTTATCAGGTCTTGGGTTAATTCAGCTATTTCTGATTCAAGGTTTTTTAAGCTTTCTTTTTTCTTGATAAGAAGCGCTCTTTTGCCTTCTATCGTGGTTGGGTTTTCTCCGATTGATTTCTCTGAATTGCAAGAAGCCAATAGTGCTATAACTATAATGAATACTAACTCTTTCATATCTTTTATTTGTCGTTTATTTCTCCTGTAGCGATGTCTAAAGCCGATTGAGCTACTAAGATGTCATACATGGAATTAATATAATTGGCTTGAGCATCGTACAAGCCATTTTCAGCTTGAGTAAGCTCTAGGCTAGACCCCACACCATTGGTATATTTTATTTGTGTTTTATTATAGATTTTTTGACTTAATTCTAGAGTTCTTTTTGCACTTACTAGATTGGATTTTGAATTGATTAATTCTGTGCGAGCATTAAATATTTGCAAAACCAATGATCTGTTAAATTCAGAAAGCTCAAGTTCTCTTTTTTCTAAAACAATTTTTTTTCTTTGAATTTTTGCTCTTGTATCCCCACCATCATAAATTGGAATATTCGCCTTGAGCCCTATCGTTCCGTTTGGAAGCCATCCTGACTCTTGGCTATTAAACAGGCCATCTCGCTGTAGGCTTTCTTCAAGAGAAGCACTGGCATATACACTAGGCAGGTAAGCTTTTTTTATTCGATTGAGATCGGCCTCATCTAGTATTATTGCTTCTTGTAATAGTGAATGCTCAGGTCTTTTACTCAGATCAATTTCATCTTTTAAGTCTATATTGTTGAGAAGAATAATGTCTACATCTTTCTCTAAATTTTCTACTATTTCAATCGGTTGATTCAAAGGGTAAGCCATTTGAAATTTCAATACATTTTTAGAAACTTCTTCAAGCCTTGTTAGTTTTAACTTTTCACTTTGTAAAATTTCTTTTGATAAGAGCAATCTATCTACATCCAATGCTTCTACAAAACCATTTTTATAAAGTGCTTTGGTCTCTTTGAGCAACTTGTCCACATTGCTGATGTTATTATCAATGGTGGTCATGTTTTTTTTGGTTACAATGACATTATTGAATGCATTGGTAACATTGCTTTTTATCTGTTGTTCTGTAAGTATTTTTTGTTTTCGAGCCAGATCCATAAACATTTTGCCCACTTTCAAACCTTTAAGATAGTTTCCATTAAAAACGAAAACACTCATGTTTAGGCCAGCTGTAACCTGATGCTTTCTCGTAAAAGCTGCTTCTACTGTAGTAGGGCTGTCACTGCCAAAGCCTACCAATTCTGGAGCAAGGCTGGTTTGATTTAACACATTTACCAATATTGGCGAGATGAAATCTTCTATGACAACCTTGGGTCTTATATAACTAAAATTATATCTGGTATCGAGAGTAATCTTTGGCAACCCAATTGCCAGGCCTTCTTTGTAGGCCCATTCAGCATCGTCACCTTTCATGTCAGCTAGTCTCATGGATACGTGGTTCTGTAACGCATAGTGAATAGATTCTTCTACAGTAAATAATGATTGGGTATTTGCTTTTGATAAGCACATCCAAATTAAAACTATTGTGGCTATGGAATATCTCACTTCTTTCATGCTAAAAAAGTTTATAATTTTTTAAATTTTCTCTACCTTTCTCTGATAAGATCCCGTGTAAATGATACAATATGTGCTCTTGCAACAAATCATCAATTTTGAAATCGGTGATTGAAAAATTAGTTTCGTCTACTATAGACCAAGATTTTACTCCGAAAAGTTTGGCAATGATTTCAGAGTTTATATCTGGCCTATATAGTCCTTCTTTTATTCCTTTGTTGATATTTGAAATGATGACTTCACCAAATTCTTTATCACCAAATTCTTTTATCATTTGCCATACATTTTTGTAATATTTTTTAAGATCATGAATTATTGTAGGTTTCATATTTCTTAACATAATGACCCGATGTTCACCTATTTGTATCATTTCATGAATGGCATCATGGGCATTCGCTCCAATATCTTCTATTAGAGCCTTCTCAAGATTGAGGAAAGTAGAAATAGACTGAGTGACGAGGTCTTCTTTGTTTTTAACGGTTTTGTAAAGGGTCTTTTTGGAAATGCCTAGTAACGATGAAATATCATCCATACTCACTGATTTTATGCCCAATCGCATATATTCTTGAGTAGAAGCTTGAAGAATGGTTCCTTTATTCATAATGACAGAACAATATTATGTCAAAGAAACGATGGAAACTATTAAAAGGTTGAAAGTTTTCATGCATTTTCGACAAATATTAGCTTCAAAGGGATTAGCACTTTATTTTTTACGCATCAAAACCTATCATGGCCTTTGTTTTCCTCTTTTATGCAACTGCTGATTTGATTTATTTGATTTTTACCGTAACTACTCAGGTGGTGTGGTTTTGAGACCTGTCTGCCAAACAGGCAGGTAAAAAAATCGCTATTTTATTGCTATACACAGGCTATTTTTGTTTTAATAGCAGCGCTATTAATATAATATTATATGTGTGAGTGAATCTCGATTATGTTACCATATCTTCGATTTGAGACATAAATTGCCGAGTATAGTGATAAAAGGGCTTTTTTTTTTCCAAAATTGATACTACCTGAGCAGTTACTTTTTACCAGAATCGTATTAAGTTCAATAATCTGGTTAGATTTGATACAACTAAAGTGATGAAAATAAGGATGAAAAAATTACTATTATTTGTGTTCATAGCTTCTACTGCATTTTTACTCAACTGTGGTAGCGAAGATATAAAATCAAATAAATCGGCAGCTTCTAAACCAAAAGTAAAAAAGGTAGATGGTAAAAAAATCTATAAAATGAACTGTGTGATCTGTCATGGTGCTGATGGGAAGTTGGGAATAAATGGTGCTAAGGACATTACCATATCTAATCTCTCTGATGCTGAGACAATAAATTTGATAAAAAAGGGAAAAGGAGCGATGACACCTTTTGAATCTATACTTACCGAAAAACAAATCAAGGCGGTATTGGAATACACCAATTCTTTATAAAGTAAAGAGTGATTTGAATCAAAAAGCATTAAATCACCTAGATGACAAAATCTAAACTCACCATTTGTGGAGTGATGTCTGGCAGTTCTTTGGACGGTCTAGATATGGCCATTTGCAGTTTTGAGCCAAGAGAAGAGAATAAACTAGAATGGAATATAGATCGATCTTCGGCTGTAGCATTTCCTGATCAATTAGCCGCAGATATCATGGCTTGTTATGAGTCTTCTTCGGCATTTATTTATAAGGTAGAGCAAGATTTTACAGAGTTTTGTGCCTTATCATTAAAAGAATTCATAGGTCAAGGTTCTGTAGACTATATCGGATATCATGGGCATACCATATTTCATGAACCTGATAGAGGTTACACTACTCAGATCGGGAATGCACATCATTTGGCACAAAAGCTCGGCATTAAAGTGATCGCCCAGTTTCGTAATAAAGATGTCGCTCTAGGCGGGCAAGGAGCCCCATTGGCACCTATTGTAGAAAAATATTTATTTCCCGAGTATACCGCTTTTTTAAATCTCGGCGGCATTGTCAATATTGGGATTCATAACAATGAGAACATTTCCGCCTATGATATAACAGCTTGTAACCAAGCCTTAAATCATCTTTCTTCCTTTTTTAATAAAAAATATGATAATAACGGTGAGATAGCTTCTACTGGCTCTGTAGACCCGAACCTTTTGAACAAATTAAATCTTCTTGATTTTTTAAACCAAGAAGCTCCCAAATCTCTTTCTAATACATGGGTACATCAACAATTCATACCCATTTTGGATAATCATAAGGCCCTTACTAATGATAAAATGGCTACTACTGTAAGTCACATTGCCACAGAAATTGCTAAGGAATGTCAAAGCATTTCTCAAGGTGGAGCCGTAATGGCCAGTGGCGGTGGCGTGCACAATGGCTTTATGATGGATGAAATAAAAAATAACTTGGCCCAAATGGGAATTTCTATTATTAAGCCTTCCGACACCATTTCAGAATACAAAGAAGCGCTACTCATGGCTCTAATGGCATATTTACGTGTTTATGATGTGCCCAATTGTTTGGCAAGTGTCACTGGTGCCAGTCGAGACAGCTGTACTGGCATCATTTTCAATCCCCAATTGTGAAAATATTTTTAACAGGAGGCACTGGGTTTATTGGCTCTTATGTACTCAGGACATTAGTTAAAAATAAGAATATGGACATTGTAGCAGCCAGAAGAAAAACCAGCCCAATGGATTTGGTTAAAGATATTGAAGGAATAGAATGGCGTGAATGTAACCTGTTAGACGTGGTACAAATAGAAGAAATAATAAGAGGTTGTGATACTGTAGTTCATATCGCAGGATCGGTAACATTTTCATCTTGGAAGCAAGATCAAATATTCAAAAGCAATGTTGATATCACAGCAAATCTTGTTAATGTTGCACTAGAAAGTAAAGTAAATCGATTTATACATTTTTCATCAGTTGCAGCTTTAGGCCTTTCTTCTAAATTAATAGATGAAGCACAAGTTTGGGCAGAAAACAACTCCAAATCTTACTACTCATTATCCAAATATTTAGGAGAAAAAGAAGCATGGAGAGGATTTGCTGAAGGTCTTAATGTGAGTATTATTAATCCTGCATTTACTATAGGCTCAGGGCTTTGGGATGAAGGCCCAATGAGTATAATAAGTAAAATAGATCAAGGCCTCAAATATTATCCAACAGGAAGCAATGGGATAGTAGATGTAAGAGACGTGGCTGATATGTGTTTGAAATTGTTAGATAATACTGATCTGGCAGGACGTAGATTTATTTGTAGCGGTCACAATGTTTCTCATTATCATCTTATGAGTATGATGTGTGATAGTTTAGGGAAACCTCATCCCTCAAAACCACTTAGTGGCGTATTGGGTCAATTGGCTTGGCGAGGAGCATCTTTGGCCGCAAGATTGCAAGGCAAAGAATCTTTGTTATCAAAAGAAGCCTATACTATTGCTTCCGCTCATTTGACCTATGATAATTCACAAAGTGTAGGTTTGTTGGGCATGCAATATAAGCCACTTCAACAGACCATTGATGATACGATAGCTTGTTATAAAAAGAGTAAAGACTTGGGAGGAAATTTTGCGATGATTTGAGATTGATGGCAGTATATCAGTTCAAACTCAAGCTCATTTTTTTGAGATGTAGCAGAAATATGGTAGGAAAAGAACTTTTTTTAATCAAAATTGGCTCCACCTGAGTAGTAAGTGTCTGAACAAAAACGCATCAAATTTAGAAACAGTTTTTTTGGCGATATTTTAATTTTTTTTACTCGCTGATACTCAGGCATTACCGAATATCAAAAAACTAAATTCGCATCCAAAATATTCTATTTCATAAAATTCGACAGTTTCCATTCAGAAACTAGAGCTCTGTCAAGTGTTAAATGACGGGTTGTCTTTGCGCATAATTTGATCCTGAACGAGGCAAAAAACGCAGTTATAGCAGTAGATATGGCGAGTATTTTTATCAAAGAGCAGGTTCAAAAGATACCAAAGTTACTCGTCAATTTATCCTTGACAGAGCACTAGTGCTCTGTCAAGTGTTAAATGACGGGTTGGCTTTGCGTATAATTTGATCCTGAACGAGGCAAAAAACGCAGTCTTAGCAGTAGATATGGCGAGTATTTTTAACAAAGAGCAGGTTCAAAAGATGCCAAAGTTACCCGTCAATTTATCCTTGACAGAGCACTAGTCCAACAAGCATGAAGTTTAACGCTCCTTAGAGGCAGTTATTTTTTTATCTGATTGAGGCTAAAAAATCAGAGTTATGCCGTAGCAAAATAAAATATTTTCAAACGATAAGCAGATGAAAAAGAACAAGTATAAGATGTGCAGTATTTTATTATTGGTGCACTAGGGAAGTACTTAATATCTTTTGTAACCAAAAACATTTGTCATCATTTTTGGTTAAAAAACCGCCAAATCACTACAATCGTTTCTCAATTACAAGCAATGCCCTTGGCTATTCAATTTAAAAGCCTTCAGCCTTTCTATGACCATTACAATATTGAGTACTTACAGTCATATTACCTTGTCAATGTGAAGATTTATAAAGCTACAAATTCTTATTATTTTTTTGACAATTAGGACAATAAGTAACTATATTTGCGCTCCATTTGAAAAAGATCAAAGGCATGGGCAATCATACAGAGTTTTTGATTCCATTTGAGGGTCTAGAAAATGGCGAACATAATTATAGGTTTCAGGTAAGTACTGATTTCTTTGAAAATTTTGAAAATTCTAGAATCCAGAGTGGAAATTATGAAGTCCATTTGAAGTTTGACAAAACCGATCAGATGATGATTCTTGATTTTTCTTTTGAAGGATATTATCATTCATCTTGTGACAGATGTCTTACAATGATAAATATACCAACAAGTGGAACAGAGCAGGTCATTGTAAAGTTACTAAGTACGACCAGTGAAAATGAAAATGAAGCAGTTGTAGTGATTGAGGATGATGCACATCAAATAGATGTAGCACCATTTATTAGTGATATGATTAATCTTAATCTTCCACTAGTTAATGAAAGAGATTGTGACGCCGAAAATTATAAATTTTGCGATCACACAGTACTTGATGAAATAGGTGGAGACAGAAATGATACAAGTAAATCTGATGATAATATCAGTGAGAGTTGGGATGTATTAAAGAAATTGAAATTTGATTAAAAATATCCATGTTTTGATACAATTTGAAACAGGGAGATAAAATAATATATTATGGCACATCCGAAGAGTAGGATATCCAAGCAAAGAAAAAGAAAACGTAGAACACATCAAAAGGCTCTCGTGCCTCAAATAGCAATATGTAAGAATACTGGTGAGTCACATCTGTACCACAGGGCTTATGAGCATGAAGGCAATCTTTACTATAGAGGAAAAATACTTATACAAGTAGAAGAAGAAGATTAGGCTTTAATTAGCCTTTCACTAGCTCTTTTATTGTGTATAATGAGCCCTAAAAATTAGAATTGAGTAAAAGGTCTCTCGATCTCTTTGCGGAAGCTCCAAAAAAAACGTCATTAGAATTCAGTAAAAATATCCTGACCCTTTTAAGCATATGATCTAAATAACACCGACAGGAGGTTTGAAGGAAAATTCTCCAGACCTCTTTGCACTCATTTGCTCTAATTGTATCAAAGTATCTTCATACCCCAATTTAATATTTTTTTGAATTCTTGCATTATCAAAAGCCATAGGAGACCCCAAAAGTCGTGAGGGTCTTATGAATTTTACTTGACCAGACATTTTTTTCTTTTTATTGGGCCAAAAATGTCGAGCCATAGTAACATCAATACAAATGACCTTATCAATGTCCTTTCTATTTTGACAAAAAGACAAGGGTCTATTATCATACACTCCACCATCGATATAAATATTAGAACCTATACGGTGTGGTTGAAATACTGGGAAGGTAGAACTCGCAATAACGTATTCTATAAGGTGGCCATCTGGAATGTCTTCTTTTGTCATATAAATTGGCCGCTTATGTGTCCAGTCAAATACAACCAATCCGAAATCAAGATGGCTTTCTCTAATAAGTTTTTCATCAAGCGTATCCCTCAATAATTTTTTTAGTGGAGATACATCGAGCCCTTTTTCTTTAATGGCCTTTCTCGCCATTGTGTAAAATCTTCTAGAAAATCGCTTTCTACTGGGTTGAGGCATATTCTGAAAAATTTTTTGATAATTGAGTTGTTCCCACAGTTTTTCAGCTAACAATACATCTCCTTGGATAAATGCAGCACTATTAATCGCACCTACAGAAGTACCATACACGGCCACAACCTGAGAAGTCAATCTTAAGGTTTCAAGAGCTTTCCAAAAGCCAATTTGATAAGCGCCTCGGGCTCCTCCACCCGAAAAAACAAGAGCTATACGGTCAGAATTATGCATATTATTAATATGACGTTTTTATTAGAGTATACATATACGTAATTTATTATTGCGATATTGTGAATATGCCAGATAAGCAGTGCTCTGACGATTTATCCTTGACAGAACAGTAATTACCAATCAAGAACATATGAGAATGAATTATAGAAAATCTATGCCGATACGGTATAGTACAAATGTCTTACCAAATTGCATTGTTTACTCACATTTATATTTTTTGTAACTACTCAGGTGGTATCAATTTTGAATAAAAAAGCGCCCACCTGAGTAGTTACAATTTTATTATAAAAAAAAGAATATTATTTCAAAATGGCTGGAGATCACATATCGATTAAATCATGGTCAGAAGAAGACAGACCCAGAGAAAAGCTAATTCTCAAAGGTCGCAATGCTTTGAGCAATTCTGAACTCATTGCAATTTTACTCGGATCAGGATCAAAAGATGAAAGTGCCGTTTCACTAGCTCAGCGTATTTTAAAATCTGTAGATAACAATCTCAATAAATTGGGACTACTTGAATTGCATGATTTTACGAAATTTAAAGGAATAGGGCCAGCAAAAGCCATTTCTTTAATGGCTGGGTTAGAATTAGGAAGAAGGCGAAATGCAATTACATCAGGGTCTAAGCCAATAATTAGTTGTAGCCATGATGCCTATTCATACATTTATCCCAAGCTCCAAGACCTCAAACATGAAGAGATGCACATTATCTATCTCAATAGACGTAATCAAGTTATTAAAGATGAAAAACTTTTCAAAGGGGGCGTATCTTCCACCGTTGTAGACGTAAAAATAATATTTAATAAAACTATACAACTTCTGGCTTCTTCCATAATACTCGTACATAATCATCCTTCTGGAAATATCGAGCCTTCAAAAGCAGACCTTCGCCTTACCGAAAAATTAGTAGAAGCAGGCAGACTTTTAGATACTGAGGTGTGTGATCATCTTATTATTACAGAAAAGGGATATTATAGTTTTAAAGATCAGAAATTGCTGTGAAAAAAACTGGATTGTCATTCTATAAAACGGCAATTTAGGTGGTATCAATTTTGACCAAAAAAAAGAATTTTTCCCAAAACACATCAGATATTCCCCGCTCAAATCGAAGGTGTAGCACCATAATCGAGATTCACTAATGCACTAAATGAGTTAGTAATAGCGCCGCTATTAAGAGAAAAATAGCATCTTTTTTACTTAAAAGCACACCACCTAAAGTAGTTTCTAAAAATGTAATGAAGAGTCAGTAATTCGTTTATTTGAATTTCTTCACAACCCATTCCTTATCTATCCGTTATATGTCTATTATCTTGTGCCGATGTCAGATACTCCTCCAAAAGTAAAACTCGATTTTAAGTTATTAGCTCGTGTGATCAGTGAGGCACGACCTTATCAACTGCTCTTTATTGGCACTATTCTTTTGGCCATTATTTCAGCGCCCATTTCCATGCTTAGACCCGCCGTAGTAAATATAATGGTGGATGATCATATAGTAAAAAATGACCTACCTGGACTTTATAAAATGACAGGTATCTTTATTGGGGTGATGCTTGTAACTGTGTTTCTTAGATACCTCCTCATTTATTACTCATCGCTTCTCGGCCAACTCGTAATCAGAGACTTAAGAAGTAAGGTGTTCAATAAAATAACATCTATTCAAATGCAATACTTTGATCAAACACCAATTGGGCGATCTACCACTCGTACTATCAACGATATTGAGACCATAAATACTGTTTTTACACAAGGCATCATCACAATGTTGGCTGATATATTGGGCATTTTTGCAGCCTTGGGATTAATGTTTTTTGCCAGTTGGAAATTGACACTTTTATGCCTTACTACCATCCCTTTGATGATTATTGCCACTTACATTTTTAAAGAAAAAGTAAAGGTGTCTTATCAAAAGGTAAGAGAAGAATTGGCCAATATGAATGCATTCCTTCAAGAACGCATTACAGGTATGAGAATCATTCAGATTTTTGGTGCTGAAAAGCAGGAAATGTCAAAATTCAAAGCCATCAATCGCAAATACACAAGAGCAAACCTTGATGCAATAAACTATTATGCAACATTTTTTCCTGTAGTAGAAATTATTAATTACCTCACCATCGCCATACTCGTATATATTGGAGCTAGATATGTTATTGATGAGACAGTAACTATGGGAGCCTTACTGGTATTTCCTTGGTATATCAATCTCTTATTTAGGCCGATTAGAATGCTTGCTGATAAATTTAACACTTTACAGATGGGACTTATAGCCTCAGAGAGAGTGTTTGATATTTTAGACAATAAAAGTCTTATTAAAGATAGAGGTACTTTGAAGCCGAAATTTCTAAAAGGTGATTTGGCTTTTGAAAATGTAACATTTTCATATGATGGGGATAATGATGTACTCCACGATGTGAGTTTTAATTTAGAATCAGGAAAGACATTGGCTATAGTAGGAAGTACAGGAAGTGGAAAAACAACTATTATCAATATACTTGGAAGATTTTATGAGCTGAAGAAAGGTGACATAAAAATAGATGGAAATCGTATACAAAAGTATGATCTTGAGTATCTGAGAAGTAGAATGGCTATAGTTCTCCAAGACGTTTTTTTATTCCAAGGATCTGTTTTTAATAATATCACTTTGATGGATCCAAAAATTACGAAAGAAGAAGTGTATCGCGCAGCAGAACAGATAGGTGCTGATGTCTTCATTGATAAATTGCCAGGAGGGTATGAATATATCATTACAGAACGAGGCGCTAACTTATCAATGGGACAGCGGCAGCTTATTTCTTTTGTGAGGGCATTGGTCTTTGATCCAGATATATTGATCTTAGATGAAGCCACATCTAGTATTGATACAGAAACAGAAGAGATCATTCAACATGCAATAGAAAAACTCATAACAAAACGTACTTCTCTTATCATTGCACATAGACTATCCACTATTCGTCATGCTGACTACATTATGGTCTTAGACAAAGGAAAAATGATAGAATTTGGTAATCATGAATATCTTTTAACCATAGAAAATGGGCGCTATCGTGAATTATATGAAATGCAATTTTCAGAAGAACCAGTAGGAGCTTAGGGAATTCAACTAAGTTCATCCCTTTTTTTGCTAAGTTTATCTATTCTAGGAATCTTTAAATCTCTTGATGGTGTTATTTTGTGTAATAGATAACTATTTTAGACAATCATGGAAAAAATGTATCAAAATTATAAGACACTTAAGACCATCAATCCACTGGTGCTGATCTTGGGACTCATCTTCGGGCTTTTCTTCATCTTCTGGTTTATTAAGAATATCATTTTTAAAATACTATACCTCGTAGCCCCAGTGCTTTTTATAGCAGCCTTAATCATGAACCATAAGGTGGTTTGGGGTTATTGTATTTGGCTTTGGAAGTCTATAAAAAGCAACCCTATTTTTGGGCTTTTGACGACAGCCTTGAGTATTGTTGGGTATCCTTTTGTAGGCTTATATTTGGCTCTAAGAGCTTATCAATTAAGAGGCAAAGCTTTCCAAAAAACTGATGTAAGGGATGGTGATTATATCAAATATACTGAAATGGATAGTGAGGACTTCTTAGATATTAGCAAAGAAAAAACAAAACAAAAGCAGAAAAGCACTGATAAGGATTATGAGGATTTGATTTAAATTATTGCTCAGATGCTCTTTTTGAAAACCCAATTCAAATTGAGCATTTTCCTTCATTTTATTTCCTTCATTTTATTTCCTTTAACTTAATTCCTTTAGGTGGTATCAATTTTAAGTCTACTCTGGAAACTAACATTTTTCATAAGAAGAATTGTTTTTGATGAAATTTACATTTTTGGAGATTCTGTGATGCTTGAGTATCAACGAATTGAGAACAATGTAAAGTTCGCCAAAAGTTTTATACAGAGTTTGTCGAAGCAAACTTTCTATATTTTGTTAGTTTTCGGAGTGGCCTCAATTAAGATTGTTCTTTTGAGAAAGTTTCATAATTTTCCCACAGTTGATTCACAACTTTCATGAAAACAATAAAATCACCATCGTTGATCTTTTGATAACCCACAGCCCTTAGCTCGTCTACAATTGGTAGCGCATTATCAATGATTTTTTGGCCTTTGGTTGTTACCACTAATTTATACCTCTTTTGATCCCCAATAAACCTTTGCTTATTAACCAATCCTTTATTACATAAGCCACTGATCACTCTGGAAGTTGTAGCTCTGTTTCGGTAGCTCAGCTTAGAAATTTCTACCTGAGAAGCTTCTTCTCCCATATCATAAATTCTGTGTAGAATTACCCATTGCTCAATAGTGAGATCTATCCCTTTTTTCCTAAACTGTTGAATAAAAACAGTGACTATTTTTTTTAATGTCCTGTCTAAATAAAACCCAAAACCAATACTTTTAGCCATTATTATTCGATATTGATCTTAATACTATGTCAACAAATTCCCATCTTCATCCCATTTAGCTTGCACGTTTCTTTTGCTCTGATCTACGAACTTTGGCAACCATTCCGTGGGGTATGACAAGCCGTGTTTGTCGAGTACATCCTGAGGCACACCATCCCAAACATTGGGTCTGTTGCATACATAACCGAGGTCATCTATACCCATTTTAGTGGTATAGTAACCTGTCAAAGTTAGATTTCTCATTTTTTAAAAAAATGAAATGCCTGGCCCCATTTCTGGCTTCTTTTTATCTGGATCAGGGTATGCAATATCGTTTACAATAGATATTTGTTGTGCATTTGTGCATGTTGCAAATAGGTTATTGAATCTTCTATTAGATTCTCCGTCTAGCCACATGATTCCTCCTTGTAAGGGCAACTGATGGGTAGGCAAATCTTTTGAAATAAATTCAATAAATGCGGGCACTTCAGCATCCGTAGCTGATCCTGCAGATGAACTAGCAGGCAATATGATATCACATAATACGGCTATAGTAGCCAATTCGTGTTCGCTAAATAGCTGTTCAGCATTAAGCTTAATGTCATGCATTTCTTCGCTCTCGGTACGTCCATACCCCAGTCCCTTGGTTAGAGATATTTCTAATTTTTCATCAGGCATCTTGCATCCTGCGGTCCCTATTGTGGCTCCTGCTACCCCTCCGATGAGGAGAGATTTTAATGTGTCACGTCGATCCATTATCTATTTTTCTTTTTAAATTGTTCTACAATATGTTCTGATGCTCTCATACTTAATGCCATGATAGTCCATGTACAGTTTTTGTCAGCCTGGGAGGTGAATGGCCCAGCATCTACTATGTATACATTGTTGGCATCATGAAGTTGTTGCCACTTATTGGTTACTGATTTTCTTGGGTCATCACCCATACGGGTAGTGCCGACCTCATGTATAATTTGACCGGGGGCTAGGAGTCCATAGTCATTCTCTTTCCCAGGTTTATCACCCATTACTATCCCTCCCATATTATGTGCGATTTCTTCAAATGTATCGGTCATATGTTTGGCCTGAAGTCGCTCATAATCCGACCATTTATAGTCAAACTGTAATACTGGTATTCCAAATTTATCCACTACATTGGGGTCTATTTTACACCTGTTTTCGTATCGGGCTATTGATTCTCCTCTGCCAGACATACCTATATATGCTCCAAAAAATCTTTTTACATCTTTTCTCAATTTTGTACCATATCCACCTACATCTCCACCTATATACTTATTCATTGCTTCTACATTAAAACCGAACCCGTATGAAGGCATACCCATACCACCCCAAACTTCTATATGATATCCCCGCGGAAAATCTAATTTCTTATTATCACCCCACCATGGACTGTACACGTGCATTCCACCTATCCCATCTTCATTATAGATTTTTCTGTCCATGAGAGATGGCACAAAGGCTCCGAGCCCTGCTCCTGTGCTGTCATGAAGATATCTGCCCACATGATCACTGCTATTGCCAAGACCATTAGGGTGCTGAGTGCTTTTTGAATTCAAAAGTATACGAGCCGAGCTACATGCCGAAGCTCCAAGCACTACCACTTTTGATTTTAACTCATATTCGAGCATATCCTTTTTATTGATATATGATACACCTGTGGCCAGACCTTCGCTATCAGTAGTGACATTTTTTACCATGCAATTGGTATACAAATCTACTTGGCCACTTTTTTGGGCAGGAAAGATAAAAACAGATCCAGATGAAAAATCAGCATATGCATTGCAAGATCGATTGCATTGGCCGCAATAGAAACAAACGCCTCTTTCTTTATTTATCCGTTTAGTAAGCATGGATAACCTGCCTGGAATAACTGGAACACCCGTTTTTTTAGCCCCTTTCATATAATAGAGTTCGTGCAATCGTGGTTTTGGCGGTGGAAGAAAGAATCCATCGGGATCATTTGGGAGTCCTTCATTGGTGCCAAATACTCCTACTAATTTGTCAAGACGATCATAATATGGTTTTACCTCATCATAGTTAATAGGCCAGTTTTCGCCGAGACCGTCAACATCTCTATGCTTGAAATCTTTAGGGCCAAACCTAAGTGAAATTCTGCCCCAATGGTTGGTACGCCCCCCCAGCATTCTGGATCTCCACCAAAGAAATTCTGTACCCTCTTTCTTGGTATATGGCTCTCCTTCTACTTCCCAATCGCCCCATGACATATCATAATCTCCAAAAGCCCTATTTGTACTTGCTCCTCGACGTGGTGACTCCCATGGCCATTTCATTTGAGTCATGGTAGTAGGTTCTTTAGGGTCAAAATATGGTCCGGCTTCTACCACAGCTATTTTCATTCCTGCATTTGCCAAAATAAAGGCAGACATGCCTCCTCCTGCACCTGATCCTACTATTATGGCATCATATTGTTTTGCTCTTTTTATTATTTGCATTTATTCTACTTTAATTTTTCGGTTTTTTGGAAGATATTAAATGTAAGAATTTCCTAGTACAACATCTCACGAAATAGGATTCTTATTTATTCTTTAGCGAAGTAGTATTTTTAGAGAACAATTCATCAGCAGCCACTATCTAGGGAAAATAGGTACTACAATAAAATCGTTTGAAATTAAATAGAATCCAAAGAGGAAGGCGAAAACATTTACAAAGCATTGAGCCTACTCTGGAAACTAACATTTTTCAGAAAAAGAATCGTTTTGGATGAAATTTACATTTTCAGAGATTCGGTGATGCCTGAGTATCAGCTAATTGAAAAAAATATAAAGATCGCCAAAAGAAACTTTTTTGATTTTGTGTGTTTCCGGAGTGGGCTCAAACTTGATACCCCTGAATAGTTGCAACTTACTCTATATAGTAAATAGGGCGTTCAGTGTCACACGTTAATTCAGAACCATTTACAAGCCCTTTGAGAAGGATATGCCGATAATACCTTCAATCAAATTCTGCATCAGTAAAAGTCATTGTAAAATCGCTTTAAGAAATGCTGCCCCATGAGTCGGCTTAAGACCTAAGAGAGGATTAGATCAACAGTGTGTATATGATTATAATATAGGCCATACATCACAACGCTCAGTTGTATGAAATTTGACTTTAGATAGTAACTGAAGGAGAATTTGATAAATTTTCATTCAGCCAATAAAAAAGGTGCATTCAAATAACAAATGAATGATTTTGACATTGCTTTATAGTAAATAAGTATCCTCGACCCTGATAATAAGACTATTAAATATTAAAGATTTTTTGATATATAAAAAAAATCTATATATAATTCTTATATTTGCGTTTGATCAATCGATCACCGACCATTTCTTATCAATGTCCATCTGGACTGAGATGCCTAATAGAAGCCTAATTCAATATTGAATTAATGGGCTTTGTCCCTTTTTGTAAATTGTTTTTAATGAAGAAGCTAATAGGATTATTAGCATTTACAGTGCTATTTGTTTTGTCGACGAATGCTCAAAATTTCTTTGACATTCGGCTGAATACCCAAAGTATAAATTGCGAAACAAATGAGGTATGTTATGATGTGCAGATAAAAAGTGGTACCGAAAGATTATGGCGTTTTGCAGGTCAAAATTATCGACTTTTTTACAATGGCAATTTAGCAGAATTTAGTAAAGTAGAAGGTAGATTAAATGGGCCATATACAGAACCTGAAGTAGTTCAAAATATACAACATTTAGACCTTTCCGCAGAAGGCAACCTCTCCTTTGATGAGGACATCTCATGGTTGAATTATTATATTGATATGAATACAGCCTTAGAAGGGAATATTATTTCACCTGATGTATGGACTACCACTTCCACAATCTGTTTTACCGCTGATGTAGACTTAATGAACAATCCATCAAAGTGTTTTGAAATGGTCTGGGCGAGAGAAGATTTGACATTTAATTATGCCACAGCATTTGTAGAAGTATCAGAATGGGTAGCACCTAATAGCACCAATGATCACGTACATGGCATGACTTATCACGATCTTAATGTAGCCAATAGTGATGAAGCATGTTTTAGCCTTACTTGTGCTGGAAACCCCCCTTTATATGATTCCAAAATCGTACTCAAATCGACTGATACAATTACGAACATTTCTTGCTACGCGATACAAATTAAGAGTAGCAATGCCAGAATTTGGACTTTGGGAGATCGAAAATACACTCTCCTTTTTGACGGAAGCCAAGCCTCATTTCAGTCTATAGAAAGTTCCTTAACAGGGTCGGGAACTGCTACAATGGGCGATCTTCTTGAGAATCTTACTTTTTCGGGAGGATCAGGAAATGTGACTTTTGAAAATGATCTTTCGGCAGTATCTTTCTCTATAGATCAAGACACTGATGAGGTAAGTTTAGGAGGTGAATATGTAGAAGTGGCAGAAATATGCCTTGATTTTTCTGGTAGTATAGGCTCAGCTGAATGTTTTGAAATGGTATTTGGTAGAGCAGGATTGACTGATGAATATTACTCATCATATACCGATATTTTTAACAGCGATGATGGTATGAAAGCAACATCCGTTAATTTTATAGATTATAATAAATGTACTTCAGTACCATGCCCGAACCTTTCAGCTCCTGTAAGTAATGGTGACATTCGTATCTGTGAAGGTGATATGTTACCAGCACTTTCCGTACAAGAGGAAACTGGGTATGTAGTAAGATGGTATAAGACTCCTATTGGAGGCGTACCAGTGGCTATGGGTATTTCTTATCAGCCAGATGCGGCAGGAATATTCTATGCAGAAACATTCGACGAAAGTCAAAATTGCTTTAGTAATAGCAGAACACCTGTAGCTCTTTTGGATACCCCAATCCCTACCTTAAATATTTTAAGTAAGGCATGCCTAAATGATCAAAGCTCTTATACTTTAAGATTTACCACCGATGTAAACAATGTAGTTGCCAATCAAGGAACACTGCAAAAATTAGTAGGATTAGAATGGATGGTTTCAGGTATTCCATCTGGTATAGATGTACAGGTTACACTTATTAATAATGTGACGTTATGTAAAAGAATAGAAGACATAGTAGCTCCAAATTGTGAGTGTCAGCTGGTCAGTGCACCTATCTCCCAGGGCTCTAAAGTGGCTTGTGAAGGAGATACTTATCCTAGTCTGTCAGTACAATTGGTACAGGAAAACATGACTGCTGACTGGTACACCC
>JAZGFD010000228.1:0-6860 GCA_036479115.1 Saprospiraceae bacterium
GATTCCTGGCCAAAATAGAGACCCATCAAAGGACAAGAAATTTAGAAAATCAAAAATAAACCTGTTGAAAAGCCTTGATCTATTAATCATAGATGAGATCAGTATGGTTAGGGCTGATGTGCTAGATGGAATAGACGAAACTTTAAGGCGGTATAGGAGGGATTCTCGCCCATTTGGAGGAGTGCAGTTGCTCATGATAGGAGATTTGCATCAGCTGCCACCAGTTGTAAGACAACAAGAGTGGAATCTCTTACAAGAGCATTATAAAACAGCATATTTTTTTGGTAGTCTTGCCCTAAGGAGTACTGATATGATTGTCATAGAGCTCAAATATATATACAGGCAGTCCGATCCAATCTTTATCAATTTATTAAATAAAGTAAGAAACAATGAGCTGGATAATAGTGTAATTGAGACACTCAATAGTCGTTATAATCCCGATAGTCCAAAGGACACTGAGAGTGTAATTACGCTTACTTCTCACGTTGCTGCTGCCAAAAGAATAAATGATCATAGATTAACTAAAATTAAGCTCCGCTCCCATAAATTTAAAGCAGAAGTAGATGGTACGTTTCCTCCTCATGCTTTTCCTAATGATGAGAACCTTGAATTCAAACAAGGGGCACAAGTGATGTTTGTCAAAAATGATCTTTCAGAAGAAAAATTATTCTTTAATGGCAAATTGGGAAAAATCATCTTTATAGATAGCGATGAAATTACTGTGCTTTGTGAAGATAAGCAAGAGATCACGGTAGTGCCTGCTACATGGGAAAATACAAAATATAACCTCAATACTAACACCAAACTCATAGATGAGGAAGTAGTAGGCACATTCACCCAATTTCCACTAAGATTGGCGTGGGCTATTACTATTCATAAAAGCCAAGGGTTGACTTTTGATAAGGTGGTTATAGATGCGGCAGCTGCTTTTGCTCATGGGCAAGTATATGTAGCATTGAGCAGATGTAAAAGTTTTGAAGGTATAACATTACACAGCAGAATAGAGCCTACTAGCATTAGTACTGATCAAGTAGTGCAATCATTTGAAGTGCAATCTTCTCAAAATGCTCCAAATGAAGATATGCTATTTGCCGCAAAAAGAGATTTTGAACAATATTTACTTAGGGAGCTTTTTGATTTTAAACTATTGGTTACAGCCATAAGATCATTGCTTAATGCCATCATTGAGGCTGCAAATGCCTTGCACGGTGGAGAGAAACAAAAAGTAGTAGAACTGGGAGAGATTATTGATAAAGACATATACGTAATGGGGCTTAAATTTCAACCAAAACTCGAAGCCTATTTTCTAAACAAATCGCTACCCTCTGAAAACCAAGACCTTATGAAACGTGTGGTAGGGGCTAGTGGGTATTTTTGTGATCAACTTAAAAATAAAATATTCGACCCCCTATCCGCTTTTAGCATTACTACTGATAATAATGAAGCAAGAAAAAGGGTGGCATCAAGACTCGATTTTTTGAAGAAAGAAGTATTTATTAAAAATGCTTGCTTTGAAACTTGTCGTGAAAAATTTGACACCCAAAAAATGATAACGGCTAAAGCCAATGCAGAAATAGATTATGGCAAAAAGTCACCTTTGTCAAAAACAAAAACTCGAGCCCCTAGTGAAGTAAAACACAAAAAGCTTTACAATCAACTCATAAATTGGAGAAACGCCGAAGCAGAAGAGGCCGAAATAGAAGGCTATAAAATAGCACAAATAAGAACGCTCATTGAAATCACTGAAGTACTTCCACAAAGCATCGAGAGTCTAAAGAGAGTCTATGGTTTTGGGAAAAAGAAACTAATACAATATGGTGACTTCGTTTGTAAAATGGTAATAGATTATTGTGAGGAGAATAATCTTGAAGGTGATCAAATGGTATATGCCTCAAAAGCCACAAAGAAAAAATCTCCTCCAAAAGGCGCCACTCAAGCCTTAACCATATCGATGTATAAAAATGGAGGATCAATAGAAGAAATAGCCAAAGAAAGAGAATTGGCTAAAAGCACTATTGAAGGTCATCTATCGCTAGGAGTAAGCACAGGAGAACTGGATATAATGCTATTCATGAAAAATGAAAAGCTAAATAATGCTGTGGCCTATTTTGAAAAAACCGAGGATAAATCTTTTACTATTGCCATGAATAAATTAAACAATAATTATTCTTACGGAGAATTGCGAATGGTACTTGGATGGATGGAGCTTAAAGGGGATAAAAAAGAGGATTAGCTTTTTTTGTATTTGGTATATCCCAATTCAGAATTGAATGGTCGAGTTGATCTAGGATCAATGTTTTATTGAACCTTGAATTCAACAAATAAATGCAACAGCTTGCTGTTGCCTTGAAAAGCCCCTCGCCCCCCTTTTTTGAGCTAGTCCCCAAAAAGGGGGGCGGGGGT
The DNA here is from genome assembly GCA_036479115.1 of Saprospiraceae bacterium. Taxonomy (GTDB): domain Bacteria; phylum Bacteroidota; class Bacteroidia; order Chitinophagales; family Saprospiraceae; genus UBA7328. The sequence goes on from JAZGFD010000228.1 coordinate 2,404, forward strand.
GGCGAAAATTATTCATCCTATTTTTGGGTTGCAAAACACATAAAAACAGATGTCTCATTTAACGCTAAATCAAAGATACTAAATTGAATCGTGCCTTTCACATGACATGTCTCTTTCAAAAATTGAAGCTTATATTTGCAAAAATAAATCAGTCGTTAGTAGAGAGATTACTAGAAATTCTGATGCTCGAAGTGGTCAATACAAGGCTAAATTAGCACATAACAAGGCTCAATCTCATTATAAAAAAAAGAAAAAGAAAATTCGCTTTAGCCATTTTGACAATCAATGACAGAGCCTCTGGCTTACTTTTTATGGATAAGGTTATAAGTAAACAATCCATCCAGATCGAAAGAAAATCAGTTGAATTACCGGAAGATTTTGCTCCTCTTTTTCACACTATTACCTCCGACAATGGCAAAGAATTTACCAATCATAAGAATATTGCAGAATTTTTGGACATAGATTTCTATTTTGCAAAACCATATCACTCTTGGCAAAGAGGAGCTAATGAAAATCTTAATGGTTTGGTAAGGCAATATTTTGCCAAAGATTGTGACTTTACTACTATTACGAAAACACAAAAAATTACCGTAGGGGAAGTCGGAAGATTTTATATCTCGCAAAGAGATGTAAAAATCCCGCAAATGACAAACCTTTCTGGTCACACAAGATATTCAGTACTTACTCTCATTTAGGACGATTTTTTTAGAACATTTTACATATTGTAAAGTATTCTTGTCTTTTTGTAATGTTTGTTATACATTTGAATAAAGAAATAAAAAATCAGCATGGAAACATTTACATATTGTGAAACAGAAAAGAAACAATTAGAAAAAATAGAGAAAATACAATTACATCCACGTTTTTTTAAAATTGGGGGGATTTTATTTGGGATGGCATTTATCATGATGGTTGTTTACAATATTATTCTAGATGGGGATAATCAGATAATCAAAGAGGTATTAAGATACGGAATGTTGATTTCTCTATTGGTGGTATCTATTGCTAAAGATCAGAAAGAAGACGAACTCACACTAAAACTAAGATCACAATCATACAGCATCGCTTTTGTCTTGGGCGTGGCCTATGCTATTATAATGCCCTTTGTGGAGTATGGTGTAGCCTATGCCATGTCTTCCTCAAGTGAATCATTGGAAGCTCTTAGTGGATTTCAAATACTCATTTTTATGTTGATCGTTCAGATTATGATCTACATCAAATTGAAAAAAATCCGTTAATGCGAAATAGAATAAAAGTAGAAAGAGCCATTCTTGACATTACGCAAGATGAACTGGCTAAAAGAACTGGAGTTTCAAGGCAAACAATAAATTCAATTGAGAAAAATAGATATGTGCCTTCTACAGTCTTAGCTCTTAAGCTTTCCAAGGTGTTTGGTAAAAATGTCAATGCGTTTTTTGAATTAGAAGATAAGGATATAAAGCATTTATTAGGAAGTTAATCTAAAGTCGGTTAAAACTCGACAACTCAGGGCCAATGGATAACCCATTAATTCAGAGTAAAAATAAACAGTAAGCACTCTTGAGCCTACTCCGAAACATAAAAAATCTAAAACGTTTCTTTTAGTGACCTTTTACTATTATTCAATCTTCTGATAATCAAGCATTAACAAATATTGAAAAAGTATAATACCATATAATATAAATTACCTGTTTTCAGAGTGGGCTCAAAATTTTTGTCACAATAGAAAAGCTGTTTGCCTTTGAGCTGAATAGCCAAGGCAACGTCCTTAGTTGAGTAGCGATTTGTTGTGATTTGGTGGCATTTTTGACCAAAAATGATGACATATTTTCTGGTTACACAAGATATTGAGTACTTACTATTATTAATATACGTTATTAAACAACTTCACTGTAAATAGCAATTGTATTTGAATGAGCGTAACTACTCGGGTAGTATCAATTTTGGCTAAAAAAAGCTCTTTTATCACCATACTTCGGCAATTTATGTCTCAAATCGAAGATATGGCAACATAATCGAGATTCACTAACACATAAAATAGGTTAGTAATAGCGCTGCTATTAATACAAAAATAGCCTGTACCTAGCAATAAAATAGCAGTTTTTTATTTCAAAAGCACACCACCTGAGGAGTTACGAATGAGCTTGAATAGAGGGCAACATGGCAATTCCTAATAATTGGTATGATGATGTTTTTTTACATAAAATTGCTTTTGAAATAATGGTCATTCATGATTATTGTGTCTATATTATACTAATGGTTTACTCTGTATTATTATTAGTGACAACCATTACAAAATTACTATCTGCGACTTATAGTTTTGTTGTTGGTAGTTTCAACCTATTTTATAAATAACAATTGAGGAAGTAAGATGCCTGTATTAAAGATCAATATTCTATTTTTTATCCTGAGTTCACTTGGCCTACACGCTCAATCAAATCATATTACCCTCAAGGGAAACCCTTATAAACAGATTCAAAAGAGCGCCATCCAGAAGTCTTATATTTTGGACATTGAAAGGTCTCAATTCAAGTCAAAGCATCAAAAAACTATATCAGACCAAATGATTACCCTTGATCTTATTCTTGGAGATCAAAGGTTTTATCTTGATTTATTTGAAGATGATATAATAGCTTCATCACTGGTTGCAAAGATGATGGAAAAAGGCCTCAATGTACCCATCACTTACGAAGGATATACCTCAAAAGGAGGGCGTACGAGAATAACTATAAATGAGGGATATATTTATGGATATATAGAAGAAGAAAATGTAACTTACTATATAGAACCTGCCTCTTATAACAATGAAGGCACTCAATCTAATGCCTTTATTATTTATGACGGAGAGGCGGCTATGGTCTTGAATTCTCTAGCAGAAGACCATATGTGTGGTTATGTGAAACCTGTGATAAAATCAATAAATGATAAAATTGGTAACGTACCTAAAAAATCATTTTTAGCATGCAGAGGTCTTAGAATGGCAATAGCATCAGACCACACCATGTGGAATCTTTATGGAGGCGAGAATGGGGTAAACAATCACAATATTGGCGTCTTGAATAACGTGCAAGGAGACTATGATGGCAGTGGAAGTGGCGCTTTTGATATAGAGTTTCAAGTTATTGCCCAATATAATTCGTCTTCAGTTGCGAATAACCCATATACCAGTACAGGAGCGGATGCAAGCACAATATTAGGGCAATTTAATAGCTGGAGTGTTGGAGGCGGATTTGGGGCTGGTGCAACTTCCTTTTTACAAGGAAGCAGTGCAGCATCAGCACTCGCCGTGTTATGGACTGATGTTAATATTTCTGCTCCCGATCAAAACGGAAACCCTAGTTTTGGAGTTGTAGGTCTTGCATATACACCAGGGAATCATAGTTTATTAGAAGATTTTGGAGGTTCTAATCCTGCAGGATCAGGATTTGGCCTCAGAGTATTGCAATCACACGAAATGGGTCATAATTTAGGCTATGGTCATGATGATAGTGCTTCTTGCTCTGGAGGAAATTGCATAATGTGGCCTTCTGTTCAAAACACGTCTACTTGGAGTAGTGCTTCTATTACTGCTATTAATAGTAATCTAAATGGAAGAACATTAACGGGATGTATAGCATCGTGTACTAATGGCATCCAAGATTTAGGTGAATTGGGCATCGACTGTGGAGGTGCATGTAGCCCTTGTCCTTGTACAGCCAATGACACTTACTTAAGCCCTTTGAATCTTACCATACAACTTGATAATTATGCTGAAGAATCCAGTTGGAATATAATGTCTGCAAATGGTACCGTACTTTATAACGCATCCTATGCCGTGGCAGATAGGGGCACATCAAAGACTATTAACAATCTCTCACTGTCTCAAGCAAATGGTATAATATTTAGTTTTACTGACAGTTATGGAGATGGAATATGCTGTTCTTTTGGAAGCGGGAGTTTCACATTAAAAGATGCAAATAATCAAACTATTGTCACTGGAGGAACTTTCACTGCTGTTGTATCTGCTGTATTTTGTATTGGATCTAACACTTGCTCCAATGGAGTACAAGATGTTGGGGAACAAGGCATAGATTGTGGCGGAAATTGCACCCCATGCATAACTGGATGCATGACTACTACAGCCCATAACTATAACGCTAATGCTCAAGTGGATGATGGATCATGCCAAACCTGTAATGATGGAATAAAGAATGGCGATGAAGTGGTGACTGATTGTGGAGGCAGCAAATGCACTCCATGCATAACTGGATGCATGACTACTACAGCCCATAACTATAACGCTAATGCTCAAGTGGATGATGGATCATGCCAAACCTGTACTGATGGAATAAAGAATGGCGATGAAGTGGTGACTGATTGTGGAGGCAGCAAATGTACTCCATGCATAACTGGATGCATAACTACTACAGCCCATAACTATAACGCTAATGCTCAGGTGGATGATGGATCATGCCCGACTTGTAATGATGGAATAAAGA
>JAZGFD010000229.1:0-6403 GCA_036479115.1 Saprospiraceae bacterium
GCCTCGTTGAGGATCAAATTATGAGCAAAGCCAACCCGTCATTTAACACTTGACAGATCACTAGTTCCGGATGGATAAATTGACGGGTAAATTTGGCATCTTTTGAACCTGCTCTTTGTTAAAAATACTCGCCATATCTACTGCTATGACTGCGTTTTTCGCCTCGTTCAGGATCAAATTATGCGCAAAGCCGGCCCGTCATTTAACACTTGACAGATCACTAGTTCGGGATGGATAAAAAAGGACCAACAAAAACTACTCAAAACAAACACAGGAAGAAAAAAGGTGAATATAAATGAAGCATTGGAACTGGAAAACAAATCAGTTATTCAAGTACAATGTGATAGTATCAATGCCCAATCCAATTATCAAGAACTTAGATCAATTTTAGTAAGTAGTGTCTGGCAGAAAACTGCATATTTATAGAATTTTACATATTTTTTATTTCTCTCATGATCATATTACTCGAGAAACCATGAATTAACGAAAAAATCAATTTAAGCAGAAACGCATTATTTCTCAATGAATTTCAAGAAGCAGGAGTATATACAGGAGTTTATGTACTGAGTCTACTTTGAAAACTTAGAAAGTTAAAAAAAAATACTTCGATAAGCTCTGTATAAACCTTTCGGCGAACTTTAATTTTTTTTCAAATCGTTGATACTCAGGCGTCACCGAATCTCAAAAAATGCATATTTCATGCAAAACAACTCGTAACTACTCAGGTGGGTGCTTTTGAGACCTGTCTGCCAAACGGGCAGGTAAAAATTTGTTATTTTTTTATTAGACGAGGCTCATTTTTATCAGAATACGGAGTTATTGGTGTAAAAATAGTTGAAGAATAATGAAAAAAACACTTTTTTTCGCCAAAATTGACTCTACCTGTAGTTGCAACAACTCTTTTTACAAAAAATGCTAGTTTCCAGAGTAGACTTAAGTTTTCTTTTATAAATATTCCATTAGTGCTTCCAATGCGGCATCTAATCCAGAGGGATTTTTACCACCCGCTGTTGCAAAAAATGACTGTCCGCCGCCTCCACCTTGAATGTGAGAAGATATGGCTTTTATAATCTTTCCAGCGTCAAGGGTATCACTTATTATACTATGACTGATCGTAAGCATAAGTTGTACCTTATCTTCATTTACCAATCCGAAAAGTATGACTGCATCACCCATTTGCTTTTCTAGATTATAAGCTATCATTTTAGCCGCCTTCCTGTCCACTCCTACTAACTTTTTTACCAGTACAATCTTTCCATTGATTACTTTAAATTCATCAACTAATCCCTTTTGAATGTCTCCTGCATTGGCCAATTTCAGTTCTTCAATTTGCTCGCTCAATGATTTATTTTCTTCAATTAATTCGGACACATTTCTTATTGGATTAGTAGAATTTTTAAACAATGATTTTACTTGATCCAGTATCAATATTTGGTTATTTACATAGGTTTGAGCACCTTCTGAGGTAAGCGCTTCTATTCTTCTTACTCCTGCTGCTACAGCAGATTCTGATTTAATTTTGAAAAGCCCAATATGTCCAGTAGCTGGAACGTGACACCCTCCACAAAGTTCTACAGAGTAAGTTGGATCAAATGTGATAATCCGTACAAAATCACCATACTTTTCACCAAAAAGCATCATTGCCCCAGATTTCTTGGCCTTTTGTATTGGAATATTTCTTGCCTCTCCTAAAGAAATATTTTCCCTTACTTTCGTATTCACTATGTCCTCAATATTTCTGATGTTTTCATCTGATATTTTCTCAAAATGAGAGAAGTCAAATCTTAAGTACTTTTCATTTACAAACGAACCTTTTTGAGACACATGATCACCCAATACTTGCCTAAGTGCAGCATGTAAGAGATGGGTAGCCGAGTGGTTATTTTGAATGAATGATCTTTTCTTTTTATTTACAATAGCGATACAAGGTTCGTTTAATATTTTAGGCAATTCATTTACATAATGGATAATAAGGTCATTCTCCTTTTGTGTGTCATATACTTTGATGATTTGATCTTGACATTTTAGTTCTCCACTATCCCCTATTTGCCCGCCACTTTCTCCATAAAATGGTGTGATACTTAATACGAGATGATATTGTTCTTTCCCTTTGGCCGTAACGGTTCTATATTTTACAATTTGAGCTGACTCGCTCACCAAATGGTCATAACCAATAAATTCTACCCCTGCATCACTCACCTCTATCCAATCTCCAGACATCTTTTTTGCATCCGCCCTCGATCTTTCCTTTTGTGCCATAAGTGCTTTCTCAAACTGTGGTTCATCCACACTCAATCCATTTTCTGTAGCGATTAGTCTAGTAAGGTCTATAGGAAACCCAAAAGTATCATATAGCTCAAAAGCAGAGTTTCCATCAATATTTTTTTCTTTTTGAATCAATATATCAAGCCGCTTTAGTCCTTCTGATAAGGTTCTTAAAAAAGACTTTTCTTCTTCTAAAATTATTTTTGATACAAAATCTTTTTGGGCTTCTAGTTCTGGAAAAACATCTTTGAAATAATCAGCCAATCCAGGCACCAAAAGGTGCAACAAAGGCTCTTTTCTATTCAGAAATGTATAATAATACCTTACTGCTCTTCTTAGTATCCTTCTGATTACGTACCCAGCACCAGTGTTATTCGGTAATGCTCCATCAGCTATAGTAAAACTCACCGCTCTGATGTGGTCTACAATTACTCTGAATGCTATATCAGATTTTTTATCCCCTGTATAATCCCCTGTATATTTTACACCTAAAATAGCTTCTAACTTTGTAATAAACTGCATGAATATATCAGTGGCATAGTTAGATTTCTTTCCTTGCAAAGCCATACAAAGCCTTTCGAAACCCATACCCGTATCTACATGCTTCGCAGGTAAGTTTTCTAGACTGCCATCTGCCTTTCTATTAAACTGTATAAAAACCAGATTCCATATTTCTACTACTTGAGGATGATCAGCATTTACTAAATGTTTTCCTGAATTCTTAGTTCGCTCTTCTTCAGATCTAAGGTCTACATGTATTTCAGAACATGGGCCACATGGCCCTTGCTCTCCCATTTCCCAAAAATTGTCTTTTTTATCAAAATAAAGAATACAATCTTCTTCTACATATTGTTTCCAATAATCAGCTGCCTCTGTATCTTTTTGTAACCCTTCAGATTTATCACCCTCAAAAACAGAAACGAATAATCTATCTTTGGGAAATCCATATACCTCAGTTAACAACTCCCACGCCCAAGCAATAGCTTCCTTTTTAAAATAATCACCAATACTCCAATTACCTAACATCTCAAACATCGTATGGTGATATGAATCTATTCCTACTTCTTCTAAGTCATTGTGCTTGCCTGATACACGAAGGCATTTCTGTGTATCAGCTAATCTACGCACATCAGGCACTTTGTTACCCAAAAAATAATCCTTGAACTGATTCATGCCTGCATTGGTAAACATCAATGTCGGGTCATGTTTATTAACAATAGGTGCTGATTGGACAATTTTATGGCCTTTTGACTCAAAAAAGCGAAAAAATGTATTTCTAATTTCTGTAGAATTCATACTACTGATTATTATGCGAGAGAAAAGCTTAAAATATTCTTAATAATGTGTGTGTCAATATAAAATGGAATGAATAAACAAGGTAAGCTATTGTAAATCAATATATTATGAAACAACTATTTTAATATATATAATATTAAATTTTGTGCGATTTATGATCGTAAAGTTAATTAAAATGTTAATTTTGTCACATATTGAAAACCACCTTCTGATAAAAAGATGCAAATATAGTATATAGTGATATAGTGAACCGATGAAAAATTTGAAGTACGTATTTAATGAACACACCTTACAATATGAGCAAGTAGAGGTTACAATAAAGGAAAGACTACTGAAAAGTGCAGGAGTCATAGCTTCACTTGCATTTACATCTTTACTACTTTCTATCACACTCTCCTATTTTTTCCCTTCAATAAAAGAGAAAACTCTGGATCGCGAAATAAAGCAAATGGAGTATAGATTTACCCATCTTTCAGAAGATTATCAATATTTACATCAAGAAATAAATTTGTTACAAGATAAAGATGCCAATATCCATAGAGTTATTTTTGGCCTTGATCCTGTAGATAATGCTGTTTGGGAAGGAGGAACTGGAGGAAGAGAAAATATTGTAAAGCTCGTAAATACAAAATCTGCAAATGAGATATTAACCAATCTGATAGATAAAGCCGATAAATTAAAAAGGAAGGTAAAAATTCAAAAAAGGTCATTGGATACCATTATGACCTTATCTATTAAGCACGAAGAAAGATTGGCCTCTATTCCTTCAATAAAGCCTGTACAAGAGGAGAAATTAAAAAGAAATATCAGATACCTTTCAGGTTATGGGTGGAGAATCCATCCCGTACATAAAGTGAAAAAATTTCATAAAGGGATTGATTTTACTGCTCCTAGAGGAACTCCTATTCAAAGCACTGGAAATGGTGTAGTAATTAGAGTTCAGAATAAAAGAACAGGTTATGGAAAGAATATTGTAATCGATCATGGTTATGGATTCCAAACCCTATATGCTCACATGCAAGATACGGAAGTAAGAAAAGGGCAACGTGTAAAAAAAGGGCAACGAATTGGAACTATAGGGAGTTCTGGCACATCCACCGCTCCTCATTTACATTATGAAGTAAGGCTTACCGATAATGCTGTGAACCCCATTGACTACGTACTCGATGGCCTTACTCCTGAAGAGTACCAAATTCTTGTCAAAAAAGCTGCCCTAGAAAATCAATCCTTCGATTAATTGTTCTGATTTATTCTGGTGCATTAATTATGGTTATGAGCACTCTATTTATAATTATTCAAGTGGAGCCAATATAGGTAATTTACACTCTATTTTATCTCCTAAGAAAAACTGAGTAGATATAATTAATCAACTTTCGTCGAAATATTAATCAATTATATTCAAATACATTATTGGATTACTATATTTAATATATGAGATTTGATTACTTAGGTATATTCGGAGGATTATTCACATCAAGAGGAAGGAAATTAAAACGAAATAAGAAAAGAACAAATTGCCCAAACTGTAATCACAAACAAGAGATTCCATTCTCCTTTTGTCCTGACTGTGGCCAACATGCAAGAGAAAGTAAAATCACATTCTTTTCATTAATCGGTGAAGTATTTTCTAATATCCTCAATATTGATGCTTCACTCTATCGATCTCTATTTTGGCTCCCAGTACCAGCTTTCCTCAGTAAGCACTATATAAATGGAGAACGAAAACAATATCTTAACCCAGTCCGATTCTTCTTTTTTTCAATGCTTTTATTTTTTGCATTACTGGTAGGATTCATGGACTTACAATTTTTTGAAGATACCAACAAAGAACAGCTTGTCAAAATAGAACGATCAGTACTATATGAGACTTTTGAAAATGAAATAAAAAAAGACTTCTATTCTTCAGTAAGCCCTGCTGTCATGGATTCTATGAGAATTGCATTATTCAGAGGAGTGAAGTTACCAGAATTAGATACAATTTTTAGTGATGATATAAAAACAGACTCATCAGATGTTATCCATTTTGATTTAGGTCTTAAATTATTGAGAAGGGATCTTTTTAATAGACCAATAGACGAAATTGTAGCTGATCAAAAACCTACTTCTTGGCTAAATAAGATCATGATGGGGCAATTGATAAGAGTGAGTCGAGATTTTAAAGGTGCGCTTTCATTTTTTGCTGGAAATGGTATTTGGGTATTCATTGCTGGTATTTTCTTTCTTTCATTCGCCATGAAACTTCTTTACATCAGAAAGAAAAAATTTTTAATCGAACATTCCATCATTCTCTTTCATACCCATGCTTTTGCTTTTGTCGTTGGTATTTTCTGTATGCTGCTTATAAAATATTTGGACAATACACAGGAAATAATTGGTGCAAGTTTATTTCTTATTTGTATTTATATCATATTTAGTATTAAGAAATACTATCAACAAGGATGGTTTAAAACACTAATCAAATTTGGATTAATAACCTTCTTTTATGGATTTATTATGGTGATTCTAGTAGGATTAGTACTTTTGTTAAGTATTTTATTTTTTAATTAATTACCTACAGCATTCCATTCAAATGAAAGAATATGAAACCGTAGTAGGTCTAGAAGTACACATACAAATGAATACTTCCACAAAGGCATTTTGTGCAGATGCACTATCTTTTGCCGCTAATCCAAATACACATGTTAGTAGCATCTCTTTATCTCATCCTGGCACCTTGCCCAAAGCCAATATCAAGCACGTAGAAAAAGGCATCAAACTTGCCTTAGCTCTAACATCCAAAATCAATCAGAACAACGCTTTCGACAGAAAACATTACTATTATGCCGATCTTCCCAAGGCCTAT
>JAZGFD010000230.1:0-24583 GCA_036479115.1 Saprospiraceae bacterium
TAATAGTTGGCCCATTCCACAAAATAGGTATTTTTATTCTACGACCAATATGTCATAATCCATTGATTCTCCGGTTTCATGCTTGGTTGTCTGAAATTAAAAAAGTTGCTTTTGTCGAACTTTACATTTTTCTCAATTCACTGATACTCAGGCATTACCGAATCTCCAAAAATGTAAATATCATCCAAACCAATTCTTTTTATGAAAAATGTTAGTTTCCAGAGTAGGCTCAATTTTTTTCTTCCAATAATAAATTTTTTTGCCATATACTCGCAAAATTCCTTCTTCCTCATATCAATAAATTCAGAATCTCCACTACATAATATAGTGTGACCCGTAATACCTACTTCTTACATATCCATTACCTTCTCTACCTCAGGATCAAGTTTTGGTGGTTTTGACATCAGTGTAATTATAATGAATAACATCATTGAAATAATAAGAGCAAAAGCCCCTACATCAATATTATAAGGCATTGCTATTTTAAACATTTTAAAAGTGAAGTTGATCACAAGACTGGAAAGAATCGCTACATTTGCAGCCTTTGCTGTAGCCCGTTTCCAATTAAACCCAATAGTCACAACTGGCACAATGGCGGCTGCAAAAGTACCCCACCCAAAAGCTCCTAAAATAGCTATCAAATCACCCGAGTACATAGCAAATCCAGAAGCAACTACTGTTAAAACTACCGTGGTAACACGTGCTGTTAATAATTCATTTTTTAATTTTAAATTAAAATACTTTGGGATATCATGCATAACCGCTGCTGTGCCAATATTTAAAAAAGCATCTGCGGTAGACATAATGGCCGCAAAAAGTCCGGCAAAAACAAGCCCTGCCAATATAGGGTGGGCATAATACTGTAAAAACTGCGAAGCTGCCTGATCAGGAGACTCTAATGGAGGATGGGCACCATTTATTACCAAAGCACGCATGGCTAATCCTATACCTATCCAAAGTAGCGCACTGAATAAATAACCCAATATACTCACTGGTAAAATGTGCTTGGCATCTGATATTTTTTTATTCATCATCATCTTGGTAATGACATGGGGCTGACCAGAACCTCCTAACCCAAAGAGCAACATCCAGGATAGGCACCCGAACATACCCAAGGTGCCCCACGGCCCAATGGCCTGAGGATCATCTTCATATATGATTTCATTCATCTCCATTAACCCTCCGTCAAAACTGTAGACCACCGTGATAAAAACCAATAATGCAGCAATGACCATTACCCCACCTTGTATCATATCGGTATATACAGAAGCTATAATGCCCCCAGTCACACTGTAAAAAACCAATATAGAGCATGAGATAATTAAACACATCTCTAACCCCACTTCACCGAAGTACCCACCTGCATTGAGAATATCTTTAAGCACTATTGACATGGCTAAAACCTGAGTGGCTAAATAGCCTAGTACTCCTAGAATAATAGCCAAAGCTATTAACAATCTTGTCTCATTATTACCATACCTTTTATATACCACATCTGGCAATGAAAAGAAATCGCCCAATTCTGCAAATAGCCGCAATCGCTTACCCAAAAGCATGAAAGACACACTGAATCCCAACACAGCTATAATAGCCATCCAAAAAGAACTCATGCCCATGCTATATACCAATCCAGGGCCTCCTACAAATCCAAAACCACTTAAAGTAGTAGAAAATACCGCAAATGCAGTGACCCAAATGCCTAGTTCTTTGCCTGCCATGAAAAAGTCATGGGCTGATTTTGTCTTTCGCAATGCCCATATTCCTATGCCCAAACAGAGGAACATGTACAGTGTGATACAAGTTAGTATTATGGGGTTTCTTAGCTCTTCCATGATGGTAAAATATATCGTTATTTTGCTTTACCGTATCGGTATTAATTTTCCGTATTTCTCTATAAATGCTCAATATCTTGTGTAACCAGAAATAATTTTCATCATTTTTGGTCAAAAATACCGCCAAATCACAGACTATTTATCTACATTCAAGGCGATCCATTTTTTTAATTCTCTTTCCTCCTCTTTGGAGATCACCCACCTATTAAAATTAAAAACATACAGCCCTGTTACTATCAAAGGAGTAAGCCATATCACATATATCACCCATGCCGTAGGCCTGGGCATTTGTCCGAAAAAAGTATGGTCAGAATCATATACATAAGCCCAATTAGAATATATCATTATACTAAACAATATTGTATATATAATTCCAAATACCAATATCCCTCTTATCATGCCCGTGTTTTTTTCTGCCCTTCTACTGCCAATAATTAGAATGGTAGTAAACATAGCGATCAATCCTACAGCAAAAAAATAGCCCAACCACTTGGTGTGAGTATACATATCTGTATTACTAGGACTGATCTTCATTCCCTTAAATTTTGGATGCGGTACTCCTGTGAGATCAGGAATAGGGTTATAAAATTGCGCTATCCCAATAATGACCAAAAGGATAGTTAAAATCCCCAAAAGCAAAACAAATGGTTTCATAGTATTTTTATTAAAAAATCAATGGTTTTATTCCCTCTTGTGTTTCAGGAATGAAGATATGATGGGTGGGATTTGATGAAAGTTTTAATTTTGTTCAAGGTGAAAATTTACGGTTTTAACGAGCTAAATATTTGTCCTGAGCCTATCCGAAGGGAGTAATTTCCCTTCGCAGGAAAGGATTATTAGTTCACATTATCATTCTGCTTAATGTTATTCCTCTCGTAAATCTAACTCTTTTACAAAATAATCATACACAACTTGATGAATTTTTGGCCTTACATTCATCGTGTAAATATGCCTTTGTTCTCTAGTAGGATAAACCCTGTTGCTCAAAAAAACATAGACCAGATCGTGTTTGGGATCAGCCCAAACCAAAGTGCCTGTAAATCCAGAATGGCCAAAACTCTCACGGCTGGCATCTTTTGCAACCGTACTCAATATCTCATCAAATTCTAAAAGAGGTTTGTCAAATCCAAGTCCTCTTCTATTATCATTATCACAATACTGGCATTGAGTGAAATTTACAATAGATGTAGAATCAATAAATTTCCTGCCTTTATATCTACCATTATCCAGATATACTTGAAAGAGCTGAGCAAGGCCTTTTGCGTTGCCAAATAGGCCAGCATTGCAAGATACTCCGCCCCACATCGCCGCAGCTTCATCATGTACTGTGCCATGTACCATTTGGTGCCTGAATAAAGTATCCATTTCAGTTGGCACTATTTTCTCCTGAGGATATCTTTCAGCAGGTAGATACATTAGGTCACCTTTTACTCCTATAGGATGATAGATCTCTCTATTTAGTATTTCTAAAAATGGCCGCCCCTTTATATTCTCAATGAGTTTTGGTAAAAGCTGAAAAAATAAACCCGAATATTTATAGTTTTTATCTCCCATTCTTGTATCTCTTATTCTTTTTGACATTTTTTTATGATATTTCTTATGCATAAAAAGGGAGTCAGTGATAGAGATAGAATATTTTTTGTTTTTTTTGTTTTTAAAAGTTTTCTTTTTCCAATTTCCGTTAATGTCCTGGGCTTCCGCGTAGTAGACAATATAAGGTAACAATCCTGCCTGATGTGCCAATATTTCCCTAATTGTAATATCAGCCTTGTTAGATCTCTTCCACATAGGAATGTAAGTAGATATTGGTTTGTCCAAATCAATCTTTCCCTTTGCCACTAGATTCATCAGAAGAGGTAATCCTGTGGTTACTTTTGTGATAGATGCAAGATCATACATATGATCTAATTTGACTTTTATTTCTTGATTATAAGTGTGATAGCCATATGCTTTTTCAAACACTATTTCACCACCTTTGGCCACTAATACCTGTGCTCCTGGGAATGCCATTGAGTCTATGGCATTAGCGATAATGGAATCTATTTGAGAAGAAAATGATAAATAATCAGTTGCCATTTTGGCTTGAGAATAGAGATTTGCACCAATTATAGAAGTACAAACCAAAACAAACCAAAGTCTAAAGATATGTATACACCCTCCACACATGAATTTTCGGGTTTTTACCTGTTTCTTTTTCCTCATGTCTGCATTAATATTTAAAATTATAATTCTGGTAACTCAGAGAGTATGCATTTGAGCGGGAAAGAGTTTTTTTTAACCAAAATTGATATGACTTGGGCGACTAATCTGGTTATGTAATATTTTCCTCTATTTGTGGCATTCCATCTAATCGAGACATCACATAAGAATTTTTTTGAACATAATACAATATCATACCCAATAAAAATAAAACAGAAATAAGCGACCCTTCAAATCCAAATGCACCACCAGTGATAAGATCAGGGCCATTTTCTTGGGTTTCTATCATGTTAAAAACTGACTCTCCACTCACTTCAAACCCTAATATAGTACTTTGTACATAGTTCCAACTGCAATGAAGACCAGCAGCTGCCCATACATTTTTGTATTTAATAAATAATAGACCCAGAAGCATACCTGCTAAAAAAATATTGATAATTCCAAGCACAGCAATATTGTTATTATCCAAGTGAATAAGAGCAAATAATATCGAAGAAATTAGAAGGGCGGGCCACAATCCAAATCTCGATTCTATAACAGGCATTAAATATGAACGAAATGCTATTTCTTCAAATAGAGATTGTACAATAAAGAAAACTAAGAAAAGTACTATAGTGCCATATGCAAAATTATAATTTAGAATATCTAGATACCCTAATAATCTCAGAATGAAAAACCCTGCTAAAATTAAAAGACCGCCAAATAAAAATCCAGTACAATAATCTTTTACCATTCCTTGCTTTTGCAATCCAAATAAGGCAAGGTCTCTTTTAAAGACAAAATAATGGACGATATATCCTGCAATTGCAGCCGAAATCAAGAGGGGAAAAAATGTAATAATGAGAAGAATAGGGTTCTGAAATGATTCATCATCTCCTATGCTAGCTACAGCAGGTATTATGGCAAGAAGTGAGGTGATACCGAAAGCCAAGAATCCAAAAATAATGAGGAACAATGAGATATCAACAATGATCCAACCTAGTTTTTTAAAAAAATCTGACATAAATGGATTATTAGGGATGTAAAATATACTCATCACAAATGAATTTTCGGCATTTTGTCTGTTTCATTTTCCTTTTATCAGCGTTAAAACAAAATTCTATCTTTTTATTGTAAATACTCAGTCGGCATCAAATTTTTATCTCAAAAGCATACCACCTAAGTATTGGCTGAACGAAAATTATCATTTTTTACAGAAAAAATTATTTTTGAGGCACAGCAGAGCTATAGCGAAAAAAAGAACTGAAATATGGTAGAAAAAGAACTTTTTTTGACTAAAATTAGCTCCACTTGAGTAGTTATATAATATGAATGTTGGTAAAAAAAAAGGTTGATACTCATTAATGAGCATCAACCTTTATTTATTCTTTGCATTTAGGTTATTTTATCCCAAACTCGCTACAAACTTTGCTAGTTTGCCTTTTACATTTGCGGCTTTGTTATTATGCCAGATGTTTCTTTTAGCGAGCTTATCCACCATGCTCACTACTTTAGGTAAGAATTTTTCTGCTTCTACTTTTTCAGTAAGAGATCTTAAGTTCTGGATCGCTGTACGAGTAGATTTTGCATAATATCTATTACGCAATCTTTTTTTTGCATCCTGTCTGATTCTCTTAAGCGCTGACTGGTGGTGTGCCATATTTTTCTTAAATTTTAAAATTGGAGTGCAAAAGTATGATAATTATTAATGAATAGATACATTTATATGTAATGAAAATGGAAATGGAAATTTAATATTTGGATCTACGAGATTTCTCATCAAGGATTCCATTCTATTTTGACTTCAATGTCAATTTTCTTTTCCTGCATTCAAGTTTAAAAATGAATTCCATTCTGATGAATGTTAAGCCCTATTTTTGTTAAAACTTTTGGAAATTGATTTTACACCTTACCCACAATCCTGTATATGCATTGGCATTCTTCACATGAATCCACTCTTTTCTGGTAACATTTGATCTCTTTTCTTGCCGCGCTATAGTCCATCTTACCTATGCCCTTGATGGCTGATTTTATCGTCTATTGTGATTCATGTGAACATTTTTCAGATTCCTGGTTATTAAAAATACAAGTAATCGAGCCTTTTAATAAATTTATAACTATCTGATATATAGATGCTTAACCAATAATAAAAGAAGGATAGTGATATTTAACGGCTATATATCTATTAGCATTCACTATTCTTTATCATAACACCATCAGTCTAACTTTGTCGGGCATAAATAAATGGAAAGCTAAACATTTTGCTTTTCCATTTTCTATATGCACCTTATGTATAAGATTATAAAGAGGGTCAAATTTGGCTCTCTTTATTTTATCCCTCCTTTCTTTTTAATAATATTAAAAATGAGTATCTCAGTCGAACCGAGACACCCATTTTTAATTCATAAATTCCTGCTTAACACCCTGAAGTGTCAACGCCTATCAATAAACGTGCTTGATGTACCATAATAAAAATATTTAAAAATTAATAAATCATGTTTATTTATAAATATGGGTTTGTACCTTTAGTTTGTAAATTGGATATAGTCCTATGGCTTCAAAAACCCTGCTAGAATGAAAAAACTGAACCTTATTATTGCCATTCTCAACGGATTATTAAAATATTCTGATAAAGAATGGGAGGCAATTCAGTCAAAACTTAATAAGTTTGAAGGTGAGATGCTTAATAATATTCTTGCCGATCCCATGGTTACAGATGAGAATATCGCCTCTGACGTATTCAACACTCATTTTAAGGATATAATCTATCAGCGAAATAGAAAAACATTAAGTGATAAGCTTACAAATGAAATTCTGTTGTTTAAACCTTCAAAGAGAAAGTACAATACAATCCAGAGGGTACAGTACAAATGTGAACAGCTTTATGTCATACTCAAAATACTGAGAGGGACGGAATACACTCAACTTGCCAAGCATATTGCTTTGTACCTTATCAAAAGAGCCGAGAAATATCATTTTTCAGAAATTAGAGTGGGTACTAATGAGTATTTGGTTTATTACTATTCATTTATAGAACCCAATAAAAAAAGTGTTGATCGCTGCAATGAAGATTTGAAAGTGAGCATGGATGTACGAGCTGCGGAAATATTTGCAGAAAGTAATTACAATGTATTGTTTTCTAATTTCAATACAGCAAATTTAGACAAGATGATGGTTTTCAAACAAGCCATCAATGCCAAAAATAAACTGGATCGCTACAAGTCGAATGCTGAAAATTCTCTCAAATTTTACACGAATTATTTTTCTTTCTGTGTATTAATGCATGAAGGAATAGAAGATTACCAAGTTGCATTAGACTATGCTCGTCAGGGTTATGAGTATTTGCTTACTCTGAATTTTGATCATAAGAGAGCCAAAATTGTTTTTTTAGTTCATATGACGAATTGCTATTTACGTCTGGGATTTGCTACTGAAGCTCGTCAAACCATTCTTGAATCTTTAAAAATACAAATTGAAGGTGAAAACAATTGGTTTGCTTCTATGTGGTTGCTTGTTCAGATTGAATTGTATCAAAATGACTATGATAAAGCTGCTGGTTATTATAAGAAAATAGTCAACAATAAATCTTTTATTAACCAGCCAAAATATAGGCAAGATCAGTTCAATATTGGAGGGGCAATGTTATACTATTTATTCAAGTCCAATCGGATATCAAAATTTCAGTGTTATAATAAAAATGATTTCAACAGGTCATTGGTGGGCTACGAAAACCTTGATCAGAAATACACATCTTCCTCTATTCCAATTTTAATTATCAATTTATTGTTAGAACTTTCAAACTCAAACCAAAAGAGCGTGAAAAGAATAATTGATGAATTAGAGCAGTATTGTTCATCTAAGGTTCGAACCAGCAATGTAAATTACAGAACCAATTGTTTTATAAAAATGCTACAGTGTATCCCAGAAGGAAATTTTCATCCGGTTGCTGTAACTAGAAAGGCAGAAAATGACTTAAAAAGGCTTCAGGGTGTTGATTTCAAAATTTCAGACGAAAAAACGGTTTTAGAGTTAATACCATATGAGCGTCTGTGGGAAATGATACTGGATCAATTAAAAACTACTAAGACTCTAAAAAACAGGAGGGTAATTAAACAGGCTTAATCTTAAAAATCTGTATTATTTCAAAATAAGCAACTTCTCAGCCTTAGTGCTTTTTGAATAAAAAATAGAAAAGAATTGTGCCTATACTGATGTTAAATTTGTTCACAAAATCTCATTTGATCTGATCAATGCAAATAGAAATACTCTCCATCCAAAACCATCATTACATCACCTAAATCCTCAAATGGTTCTACGTCAATATTAAAATTTTTCTTTCTTCCTTCGCCTTTAAATTTTATCCTATTTCTGGTAATTTCCACTCTCCCTTCTATTGGGTTTCGATTTCTTTCTTGACAAAAGCCATAACCATTGGCTGCAATTTCTATATAATAGTCATCAGAACTCCAGGATCCTATAAAAATCAAGTCATAGTCATCAAGAGGTTGTTGTAGATCGCAGCTGAGTAGAAAAAAAGTGAGTAATGCAAATAGAAAAGCAGAAATAGGTAGTGTTTTTTTCATAATTTTTTTCTTTTTTTACCGTCACATGAAACTCATAAGTCTTAGGTTGAAATAAAATCTTATACGACTTTTCGTATGATTCTCTTTTCAAAGCTAACTATCTATACTTTTGTTAGCAGTTAAGAATATTTTAAATTGCGCATATAACCAGTTAATATTTCGTTATTCTGCCTATTTGAATCATTTTATTCTCTTACAATAATACATAGATATAGTGTCTGAACGGATACGGTTGAAATTTCTGAAATAGAATATTTTGGATAAGTAGGTACAGTTTTTTTATATTCTGTGATGCCTGAGTATCAGCGAGTTGAAAAAGAATAAAATATCACCAAAAGAACTATCTCTAATTTTGATGAGTTTTCGTTCAGGCACTAACTACTCAGGTGGAGCCAATTTTTGATAAAAAAAGTTCTTTTTCTGCCATATTTCATCTTTTTTTTTCGCCATAGCTTTGCTATGTCTGATAGATGGTTTTTTATTCGTCTAGAAATAAGATGAATAATAGTAGGTTCACCTTAGCATTTGTAGTCAAAATATTGAATGGGTATTTCAATCTTAATTGCCTAGCGGCAGCAACAAGTTTCGCCTCAATAATGGCTACTTTTCATCTGGTATTACTTGTGTTGTATGACTTAATAGAAGTGCAATTCAATTGGTCGTTTTCGCAAAGAGATCAGAAAACCTTATGCAGAATTTTACACATTCATTTGGCTTTATACAACATTTTAAATTACACCCCTTAGTAGATCTTGTAGTGTATAATGTAGTTTTAATCTTATATTGCATCTCACTGATTATGAATCATATAGCTTAACTTGTAAGTAAAATATTTATTTAATTCATAAGTAACTACTCAAGTATATGCTTTTGAGACCTGTCTGCCAAAGAGGCAGATGAAAAAATGTCTTTTTTTTTGCTAATAGAAACTCATTTGAGCTTGAGTAGCAGAGCTCTGACTAACCTATTTTATTGGTTAGTAAATTTTGATTATGTCGCCATATGTTATTTGAGGCGAGAATAGCCAAAAAGTAGTGTAAAAAGAATTTTTTTTATTTAAAATTTGATGTACCTGATTAGTTACATTCATAATATAAAACTTGTGAAAAACTACATTATTCTTGTTATCGCCATGACCTTTCTCTCTATTTTATCATGTAAACCAGGTGATAAAGTAGCTGATATACTTAGCGCAGATAATCTCCAAGCAGAACTTCAGAAAAGACTCATTACCGCAAAAGCTGGAGATAAAATTCTGTTGCCAGAAGGTTCGTTTTCATTTAAAAGGAGTTTATCTCTAAATGATACACCTGATATAACAATAAAAGGTGCTGGAAAAGGAAAGACCATCCTTTCATTCAAAAGCCAAATAGAAGGTGCAGAGGGCATGCTTATTAAAAATGTGAAAGGCTTGACTTTGGAGGGCTTTACAGTATCTGATAGCAAAGGGGATGCAATAAAAGTACAGGGGTGCACCAATGTAGTAATGCGTGATCTTGAGACGACCTGGACATCAGGAAAAAAGCCTACTAATGGAGCCTATGGCCTCTATCCAGTAAGCAGTACCAATGTATTAATGGAAGAATGTGAAGCTTCTTTTGCAATGGATGCTGGAATATACGTGGGTCAATCTACCAATGTCGTGGTGCGCAACAATTATGTGCATGACAATGTAGCTGGCTTAGAAATAGAAAACACCATAAATGGCGAAGTTTATGGCAATAGAGCTGTAGGAAATACAGGAGGTATGCTCATCTTTGATATGCCAGATTTGCCTCAGGCCAATGGTGATCGTATCAAGTTTTATGATAACCATATGGAAGCCAATAATGGCGAAAATTTTGCCCCAAAAGGTATGGTTGTAAGTAGTATTCCTCCAGGAAGTGGGATGATTATCATGTCGCACTCTAATATAGAAGCATATAACAATACGATAAAAGGCCATAAAACTCTCGGTATCGCCGTTAATAGCTGGTTATTTACAGGAATCCCTTTCGAATCAAAAGATTTTGATCCATATTGCACAAATGTGCATATCCATGATAATATTATCACTGGTACTCAAGGGCCTACAGATGTTACCACTGATTATGGACAGCTCATCACTTTCGCATTAGGTGGAAAGGCTTATGATATAATTACAGATGGAATATTTAAACCAAATGCTGACGGTTCACCTTCACCCAGTTACTGTTTTATGAATAATGGAGAAATTACATTTGTGAACTTGAATGCTCATTTGGGAGGGGAACCTGCTGATATTATGAAAAATAATGACCATGACATCAGCCGATTTAATTGCGAACTTCCTCCATTTGATACCAAGGGACACGATGCTTGGTTAGCAACTAACTGAATACCTAGATTGCTTACAGCAATAACAGCATCAAAGGTAAGTACTCATATTGTAATCATCACAGAAAGGCTGGAGGCCTTTAAGCTAATAGCCAAGAGCAACGCCCTTGGTAGAGTAGTGATAGTTGTGATTTGGTGACATTTTTGACCAAAAATAATGACAAATATTTCTAGTTATACAAGATATTGAGTACTGACCATCAAAGACATCTTATGAGTAATAAATTTTGGGTGGTGATAATATTATTATTGGTCACTGTATTATTGTATCAATGTAAATTGGGAAAACAAGGAATATTGATCACTAGTGAACCTTATGGAAATTTGTCAGAATACAATTTTTTTAAAGGCAGTCTTTCTGATCTTAATCCAACATTAGGTGTTCTTCCTTACGATCTTAATAGTTCCCTTTTCTCTGATTATGCACACAAAGCGAGATTTGTATGGATGCCAGAAGGCACATCTGCACAATATACCTCTGATCATGTCTTGGACTTTCCAAAAGGAACAGTACTCATTAAAAATTTCTTTTATCACAATGATGAAACTGATTTAAGCAAAGGCAAAAGGATAATCGAAACTCGATTGCTTGTAAATGAAGGTGAACATTGGAATGCGCATGGATATATTTGGAATGATAGCCAAACTGAAGCCATTCTTGAAATAATTGGTGATATCAAAGAAGTGGAATGGGTAAATGAAAAAGGTGAAAAGAAAAAAGTAGATTATATTATTCCTAATAAAAATCAATGCAAAGGCTGTCATGCTTACAAAGAAAAACAACTTCCAATAGGCCCCAAGGTAAGAAATCTCAATAAAGAATACTTGTATTCTGATGGCTCCATGAATCAACTTAAAAAATGGGCAGAGATAGGTTATCTCACAGGGTGGGCAGAAGGATTAACCGAGCTTGGTGTAGCTGTGTGGGATGATAATAGCTATAAAACGCATGATAGGGCCTTGGCTTATCTGGATATCAAGTGTGGACATGGTCACAATCCTGATGGAGCTGCTAATACTTCAGGGCTGACACTATTGGCTACATCTGAACTAAATATAGCCCTCGGCATATATAAAGCTACTGTGTCAGCAGGTGCTGGTACTGGGGATTTGCAATATTCCATAGTACCCGGTCATCCTGAAGAATCTATTATGGTGTTTCGTATGAAAACCGATAACCCAGGAGCCATGATGCCAGAAATAGGTAGAAGGCTTCTGCATCATGAAGGAGTGGCACTAATAGAAGATTGGATTAGAGAGATGGATATTGATTATCCTAGATGAGAAGTTAAATGATCATATGCCCAATATGAAAATGCACGGTGCTTTTCGCTTCATTCTTTTTTCCACATTCTTATCCTTTTTCCATTTGCTTATTGCCATGGTCTGTAGGAATTGGTCGCTACCATTAATATTAAAAGAAATGTGTAGCCTAAGAGTAGCACTTATTGCTTCCACAATGTGTGAATACAGTTGAGCATTTCTATAAGGGGTTTCTATAAATATCTGAGTACACCCTGTCTGCAATATGATTTTTTCAATTTGTTTTAGTTCTTTTTTCAAGCTATCTTTTTTCACTGGCAAGTATCCCCTGAAGGTGAATTGCTGGCCATTCATTCCTGATGCCATTAAAGCCATCATGATTGCCGAAGGGCCACTTATTGGGGCAATGTGATAACCATATGTTCTTGCCATAGTAACTAATTCGGAGCCAGGATCAGCTATACATGGACTCCCTGCCTCTGACATGAAACATATATCATTTCCGCTTTTTAGCATAAAAATAATATCTATACTCTCAGCCACTTCTCCACGTTTATCTAATTCGACGAAAGTGGAAGCGTCTATATTATAATTTTTTAGAATAGACTTAATAAACCTTCTCGAAGTTCTTACTCTTTCACATATAAACTGGGTGTTATTATTGATTACATCTATAGCTTGTTTTGGGATACCAGATGTGTCTTCTGAGATTGGAGTAGGAATGAGAAACAGTGTCTTCACAATTAAACATGTTTTTAAAATGACCCAATATATCTACATTTACCACCATGCAGCAGCAAAATGCTAATTATACTATTAAAATTGCTCAGTTTGAAGGGCCTTTTGACCTTTTACTTTTTTTTATAGAACGAGATGAGGTAGATATCTTGGACATTCCTATTTCTGAGATTACCAAGAATTTTTTAGAATACATACGCCAATTGGATGAGCTCAATATTGACGTAGCCAGTGAGTTTATCCTTGTGGCAGCAACACTGATGCGTATAAAAGCTAAAATGCTTTTGCCTAGGAAAGAATTAGATGAAGAGGGCAATGAAATCGACCCCAGAATGGAAATCGCCCAAAAGCTTATAGAGTACAAAAGATTCAAATCTACTCTAGAGCAATTTAGATCTAAGGAGTTTGATAGGTCATTGCTAATGGAAAGGGGCAACATCAGCCATGAGCTATCTATCATAGCCCAAGGTGCTATGATAGATAGTGAACTAGAATCGCTTAGTCTTTTTAAACTCTTACAAAAATTTCAGCAAGTTCTACTCAAACAAGAAAGAAGGAATAAAAAATTAGAACACTCAATAATAGATTATCCTTATAGCGTACCAGACCAAGAAGAATACATTACAAGATTGATATCATCTAGAACAGAGGTGAGTTTTGAAGATGTATTTGAAAAGTTGGAAAATATCTTTCACGCTATTATTACTTTTTTGGCGATGTTAGAGTTGCTAAATGCCGAAAAATTGGAAATTTTAGTGGGCCAAAATATCAATCAGCTTACCCTTAAAATGAGAGAATAACAAGGAAGGCAAAACTTCCTTTTGTTATATCCAAAAAGTATAAAAAAAGTGCTTGATAATCTCGTTATTATCAAAATATAAATTCAATAAAATTCTTTCAATATTTACTATACATTTGATAACAGCAAATGTCTATCTTTGCACCGTTTTTTAGAAAAAAAATTTATGGCAAACGTAGGATATATCAAACAAATTATAGGCCCAGTAGTAGATGTGAGTTTTCAGGATGAAAATACTGACTTGCCAGAAATACTAAATGCACTTACCGTTAAAAAAGAAAATGGGGATGTATTGGTACTAGAATGCCAAAAGCATCTTGGTGAGGATAGCATTAGAGCAATCTCAATGGAAGCTACAGAAGGGCTCACAAGAGGAATGAAGGTGACTGATGTGGGCAAGCCTATTATGATGCCAACAGGAGAAGCTATAAAAGGTAGGTTGTTTAATGTAGTAGGAGAAGCTATAGATGGAATAGGACATGTGGAGATAGATGAAAATGCTTATCCTATACATAGAAAGCCACCAAAATATGAAGACCTTTCTACTGAGTCTGAAGTTTTATTTACAGGCATCAAAGTAATTGATCTTATTGAGCCTTATGTTAAAGGAGGAAAAATTGGTCTTTTCGGAGGTGCAGGAGTAGGTAAAACAGTATTAATCATGGAATTGATTAACAACATTGCCAAAGCATACGAAGGAATATCAGTATTTGCTGGTGTAGGAGAGCGGACTAGAGAGGGCAATGACTTGCTAAGAGAAATGTTAGAATCTGATGTAATCAAGTACGGTGAAGATTTTAAACACAGTATGGAAGCTGGAGGATGGGATCTTAGCAAAGTAGATAGAAAAGAATTAGCAAATTCAAAAGCTACACTTGTGTTCGGACAAATGAACGAACCTCCTGGAGCAAGAGCAAGAGTAGCACTCTCAGGTCTCACAATAGCAGAATATTACAGGGATGGTGATCTTTCTGATCCTAATGGAGGAAGAGATATTTTATTTTTTATAGATAATATTTTCCGATTTACACAGGCAGGTTCTGAGGTATCGGCTCTTCTAGGCCGTATGCCATCAGCTGTAGGATATCAGCCCACACTGGCTACAGAGATGGGACAAATGCAAGAACGTATTACTTCTACAAAAAGAGGATCTATTACCTCCGTACAAGCCGTATATGTGCCTGCTGATGACCTTACTGATCCAGCTCCAGCTACTACATTCTCCCACTTAGATGCTACTACAGTATTAAGTAGAAAATTAGCTTCCGAAGGAATATATCCAGCCATTGATCCATTAGATAGTACATCAAGAATTCTTGATCCTGCTATTATTGGAGACAAACATTATGACACTACTTTTAAAGTAATTAATATATTGCAGAGGTACAAAGAGCTTCAGGATATTATAGCCATTTTAGGAATGGAAGAATTATCAGATGAAGACAAACAGGTGGTGCACAGAGCAAGAAGAGTACAAAGATTTTTATCTCAGCCTTTCCATGTAGCTGAGCAGTTTACCGGAACACCTGGTGTATTGGTGACAATAGATGAAACGATCAAAGGATTTAACATGATCCTTGATGGCGAAGTGGATCAATACCCAGAAGTGGCATTTAACTTGGTAGGAAATATAGAAGAAGCTATTGCTAAAGGCAAAAAAATGATAGCAGAAGCAGAAGCCTAATCGTATGATTATACCAAAAACAAATTAACAGATGAAACTACTCATACTTACTCCAGGAAAAGAAGTATATAGTGGCGAAATACAATCAGTCAAAGTACCAGGTACAGGTGGGCAATTTGAAGTATTAAATGGTCACGCTCCTATCGTTTCTTCATTAGAATCAGGAAATGTGAGAGTAATAGATAACTCAGGCGAGAAAATGGTTTTCAGCATTGCAAAGGGTTTTATAGAAGTAGTCAATAATGAAGTGGCTATACTTGCTCAGAGTACTGGATCATGACGGCTCAGGTTTGCTGATATGCCCTTATCGAGGTTTAAAATATTTGTACCTACTCAGGTAGAATCAATTTTGGCTAAAAAATATTTTTAATAACTATATTTCATCATTTTATGTCTCAAATCGAAGATATGGCAACATAATCGAGATTCATGAACACATAAAATAAAGTTAGTAATAGCGCTACTATTAATACAAAAAATAGCCTTTGTCTAGCAATAAAATAGCAATTTTTTACCTGCCTGATCGTCAGACAGGCCTCAAAAGCACACCACCTGAGTAGGTTACAAATATTTATTGGTATTATTATTGCCTTTCGATGCTTATAGGTATTGATATATAAGGATGAAACTATCTTTTAACAAAGGTGATTACGGCCAGCATATGAATATGGTCAACGCTACTAAAGAGCTACTCAACGATAGCATTGTTCTCAGGAGCATCATGGAGAATGTGGATCATCGCATTGCCCATTTGAGAAACGAAAATGCCAGAAAAAAAGAATTAATATATATTCTTTTACTTGCCATACCTCTGGCTATACTCATCATTTATGTTAATTATTCACATGGTTTTACTTGGAGAATCATTTCAGGTGTTGCTTTGGCTGGGTACTTCTTTGTATACCACCTATTCACAAAAGACACAGATTTTGATTCCCATTTATCGATATCAAGTATACATGACGAAGACCCAAAACCTTTAAAATTTTTACAAATGAAAGTAGATTACTTGACATCAGTGGGTGTTAATCAGAAAACAAAACTCGAGTTAACAAGAGCTTTTTACTTTATTTTCTTTCCTTTCATTTGCTACTTCACATATGAGAGTGTATTTAAAATTACTCCATTCACCTATATTATTCTGGGTTTAGCGACAGCTGTAACAATTAGCTTGATTGCTTGGTACTTTTTCTTTAAAGAAGATTTTAAGGCGCTATCCTATTCACAAAATCAACTCAAAGATTATAATAAACTGATTCACCAGCATTATCTTTCTATTAGTGATGAGGAAGAGTAGTCATTTTGTGGGTCTTGTATTATTGAGCCTACTGCGAAAACTTACAAACCAAAAGAGTTTCTTTTGGCGAAATTAACATTTTACTCAACGCGCTGATACTCAGGTATAATCGAACCTCTAAAGATGCAAATTTCATTCAGAATAATTCTTTTTATGAAAAATGTTAGTTTCCAGAGTAGGTCCATCATTTCATTTTCTCATATTTCATTTCATTCCTATTATTTTCTCAATAGAAATCATATAAACTCTCTTTATTATAACTAGTGTAACTACTTAAGTGGTGTGCTTTTGTGAAAAAAAGTATTTATTTTTTTTACTAAATGAAGCTATTTTTCTCTTAATAGTAGCGCTATTATTAACTTCTATTGCGTAAGTGGATCTCGAATATTATGGCACATCTTCAATTTGAGAGGGAAATAGCTGATGCGCAGCGGAAAAAGAGCCTTTTTTTTTCCGAATTTTATACCAACCAAAAAGTTATACTTTATTAAACAGTAATTTTGCGCCTATATGGAAGCAGGAATACTAACAATTGGAGACGAATTACTAATCGGCCAAACCGTTGATACTAATTCTGCTGTTATTGCTAAAAAACTCAATGAAATCGGTATAAAAATCAAGAGAATTATAACAATAGCAGATACTCAGGAGGCTATTGTGACAGGCTTGAAAGAGTTAGAACAAGATTGTGACTTAATTTTAACTACAGGAGGATTAGGGCCAACCAAGGACGACATCACCAAACATGCCTTTGTGACCCACTTTGATGATAGACTTGAGTTTCAAAAAGAATATTTCCAAAAAGTAAAAAAGGTATTTCAAGCAAGGGGTTTTAAAATAACAAAGGCACACGAAGAGCAGTTTTATTTGCCATCAAAGGCGCAACTTTTTGACAATAATATGGGATCAGCACCCGGTATGCTTTTTAAACAGAAAAATATTCTTTATTTTTCTATGCCTGGAGTGCCATATGAAATGACTCATCTTCTCAAAGACCGCCTCATTCCTTTTTTATCAACATTAATCAAAGGGCAAGAAGTATATCACAGAACCTTGATGACGGTAGGTAAAGGGGAAACACTGCTTGCTGATAAAATAACTCATATTGTGGATGCTTTACCCCATGGCGCATCAGTAGCATATTTGCCAGCATTAGCAACGGTGAGAATTAGGTTTTCTATATCAGGAATAAATATTGAAAAGGAAAAAGAAAAAGTAGACGTCCTTTTTGATAAAATGAAGAAAACACTGCAAGATTATTATTATGGTGAAAACGACATAAGCCTATCACAACATATAGGTGATTTGTTAAACGCAAAAAAGCTTACCCTCACTTTAGCCGAAAGCTGCACAGGAGGTCATTTAGGCCACGAAATCACCAAGATACCTGGATGTTCTTCTTACTTTGAAGGAGGGGTTATAGCTTATAGTTATGCACAAAAGAAAAATGTGCTAGGAGTAAAAGAAAACACCCTGAATAGCTGTGGTGCAGTAAGTGAAGAAACAGTAATAGAGATGCAAAAAGGCATGCTCAATGTTATGAAATCTGATCTTAGCATTTCAATCTCAGGCATAGCAGGGCCGGGAGGAGGTACCCCTGACAAGCCAGTGGGAACAATATGGATGGCATGTGGAAATAAAAACAAAGTAATCACTAAAAAAGTCCTTGCAGATAAGAATAGGGTGAAAAACATGGAATATGCCGCTGTTCATGCACTAAATTTACTCAGACAATTTATTAATGAAGTATATTAGATTTTTAAATAATTTATTATGTCCGTAGTTGAAGTCTTAATGCCCAAAATGGGTGAAAGTATCACAGATGCTACCATCATCAAATGGTATAAAAAACAAGGCGAAAAGATAATTGACGAGGAAACCCTACTTGAAGTTGCGACTGATAAAGTAGACTCAGAGATTCCTTCTCCTGCCTCCGGAATAGTTAAAAAACTACTCTATAATGAAGATGATGTAGTAAATGTGGGTGAAGTCATTGCACTGATTGAAATAGAAGGAACATCAGAATCAAAACCTAAGCTACAGAAACCTTTTGAAACGAGAAAAGTGAAGATCACAACATCAGAATCTAAAGTAAAAATAGCAGAACCAATGAGCAGGGTGACCGCCACTCCTATAAATGTAACGTCAGGTGAGGAGAAGGAGGCATCCGTTTCAGCGCAAATCCCTGCATCAAAATTTTATTCTCCTCTGGTGAAAAACATTGCTGCCAAAGAGGGGATTTCTATGGACGAATTAGACAATATCACAGGAAGTGGGGCAAATGGCAGGGTTACTAAAAAAGATATTCTCAACTATGCAAGTAGCATCGTGCCCAATGCGAATAATCAAATCTCAAGCTCTCCGATTTCCATTTCTGAGACTCTTACACCCTCTGGTGATAAAGCAGCAGCAGAAGACCCAGCAGAAGAAGAAATGAGGGCTTCGCAGTCTAAACATTCAGGTGATGAAATCATTGTAATGGATCGTATGAGAAAACTCATAGCAGATCATATGATACAATCAAAAAGAACATCGGCACATGTCACCTCTTTTGCAGAAGCTGATGTAACCAGAATGTCAGAGTGGAGGAATAAAGTAAAAGGAGATTTTCTGTTAAAATATGGAGCCAGACTCACTTTTACTCCCATTATGATCGAGATAGTGGCCAAAGCACTAAGAGAACATCCAAAACTCAATGCATCAGTTAATGGCAACCAAATTATAATCAAAAGAGATATTAATATAGGTATGGCCACCGCTCTTCCATCGGGCAATCTTATTGTACCAGTAATTCACCATGCAGATCAATACAACCTTAACGGCCTTGCTGCTAAAGTGAGTGAGAAGGTGGAAAAAGCAAGGAACAATAAGCTAGGGATAGCAGAAATTCAGAATGGTACATTTACAATTACTAATATCGGCAGCTATGGCAGCCAACTGGGGACACCAATAATAAATCAACCACAAGTAGCAATACTCGCCACAGGAGCTATCAAGAAAAAACCCGTAGTAGTAGAATCATCAAGTGGTGACGCCATAGGCATTAGACAAATGATGTACTTGTCAATGTCTTATGATCACAGGGTAATTGATGGATACCTCGGAGGCACATTTTTACAGACTGTAGTACGATTATTAGAAAATTTTGACGATAAAAGAGAAATCTGATCTCATGAGGTGGTGCTTTTTATTTATTTGCTTATTTCTATGTAGTAGCCTTGTCTCGCAAAGAGATGGGCTGAAAAAAGTCAACGAATATTTTAAAAGTAAAAACTATAGAAATGCGCTTTTAGAATTAAGTAGAATGCCTCAAGCCCAATCTAGTGCTCCTCTTATTTTTAAAAAAGCCATATGCCTGTATGAACTCAATAAAATAGACAATGCCCTTGTTGAGCTTAATAGAGCAGAAAATATGGGCTATGATGAAAAAGAAATGCTCTACTACTTGGGTAGAATTATGCACCATAAGGGACAATTTCTAAATGCTATAAAAGCATACAAAAAATATCTCAAAGAAAGTGCATTGGATGATCCAAAAAGAAATGAAGTAAGAGATCATATCAGACATTCTGGAGCAGGATTAGATATATTATATCTTGATCCCTTGGCTACTATAGAAAATGCAGGAGCAGAAATAAATTCTACTCAAAATGAAGAACGGCTCATTCAGAGCAGCGGCAAGGTGAATCGATATTATTATAATTCTGATAAAATAGATAAGAATAAAAAAGTTGATAAATATCTCAACCAATCTTATGATTTGGATGTAGCAACAGATATCAATGTATTTTTTACAGAAAAAAAAGGTTCCAATTGGTCAAGAGGTGAAAAGTTAAGCGATCGCAATGTTAACTCTTACAAAAATGACAAATTAGTGGGGCTCTCAATGGATGGGCAATCCATATATATATTAAGGGGAAAAGAAAAGGATAAAAAAGAAAACCAGGAACTTATTGCTCAAAATGCCTCGCCACAAGTGAAAGACAGATTTAAAGCATTGGTAGAAATATTAGGGTTTGTAGAATATTATCACTTTTTCAATGATTCCACTGTTGTATTTTCTAGCAACAAACTGGAAGGCAGAGGAGGGCATGACCTTTTCGTCACAGCATACGCTAATGGTGGTTGGCTATCACCAAAAAATCTGGGCAAACAGATTAACACCCACCATGATGAAATATCTCCATATCTTAGCAATGACGGAAGTGCCCTGTATTTTAGTTCTAACCGGTCATTTAGTGTAGGTGGTTTGGACATATTTAAATCCAATTACCTTTTTGAACAAGAGAAATGGACAGATGCTAAAAATGTGGGGCTACCTATTAACTCTCCTGGTAATGAGGTTCATTTTAGACTAAGTGATGATGGGCTCTTGGCTTTTTATACTTCTGATCGTAAGGATGGGTACGGTAAAAATGATATTTACTTTGCATACTTAAATGAAAAAGAAGATCATCAATCATATACAGTAAAGAATTTGGGTTTTGTAAATTATCCTGATTTCTATATTGACAAAATAGACCTTCCAGGAATAACACAAAATATCCCTCCAGAAGAAGATACCAAAACCCCAAATAATAAGAAACCAGACGAGAAACCAATAGTAAAAAATAGGAAGCCAGTTGGTGATCATAATCAATATAATATTTTACTGCCAACCCTCACTCTTGATCCTTCTGGAGAACTATTAAATCAACAGAATTTTGAAAAATTAGATGTGTTAGCTGCTGAACTCAACAAGGCTGAGGTAGAAAATATAGAAATAATGAGCTTTTCACACCAAGCCGGAATAGCGGAGTATAACTTGTTTCTTTCAATAAAAAATGCTGAAAAAATAAAAGCTGCATTAATGGAAAGAGGGCTAGATGGGACTAAAGTACACATCAAAGGATATGGAGATTATCTGCCATTGATAAAACCTTATGCACCACAAAATATTTCCTTTTTTAACAATAGAATACAGTTTAAAATAAATCTTAAAAAGGACAATATTAAGACCACGGCGATTGAACTAGACATTGATAAAAAACATTTGAATAGAGGCTTTGAGATTTTCAAAACGATAATTGATGATGCGATATCTTACAAAATTCAAATAGCCACAGTAAGACAAATGTATAGAGGTACTGCCTTAAGATTGTACAACGATGTGCAAGTTGAGAAAGACAAAAGCACAGGTAATTATCTTTATAGTGTGGGTCTTTATGATAGCTTTTTAGAAGCTAATACTGTCATGAGAGAATTGTCAGAATATGGTGTTACATCGCTTAAAATTGTTCCTTTTGTAGATGGTTTGAGGATTCCAGAAAAAGACCTCGTCAATTATGCACAAGATTATCCCACTCTGAAAGATTACATTCGCTCTATGACCTTTACCGAGATAGAAGAGGAGTAATTTTTTCGATTTTCGAATAAAAAATTCCTACTTTGTAACTACGCTGCCGTAGTAATTTTTGAATAAAAAGAGGTTATTTTTTTTCTATTCAAGGCTCATTTGAGTCGTCGGGTTTGACAAAATTTGACTGTGTAGTTACCCTACTTTTGATATCTGTTAATAATTTTATTACTTGCAGCTACTGTCACCAATGATCACTTATACTCTAAGGCATCATCTTTGAGCGAACTGTAACGATAACTTATTAAGTCCAGAAAGTAATTTTGAAACAGCTTCCATGGTTTTTTTGAACCTTGTTTTGGTAAATTGTCAATGGCCCTTAATACATAACCAGAATTAAAATCCAAAAGCGGCTCCCTTTGAATAGATGCAGAATTTTTTACTTTAGGTATGACTTGTTTGAGTTTGTTTTTACGCATATATTTTAAAAGACGACAGACATAATCACAGGTGAGGTCACATTTTAGAGTCCAAGAAGCATTGGTATATCCAAAAGCCTGGGCCATGTTAGGAATATCGCTAAACATCATGCCTCGAAACACTAAACTTTTTGAAATGTCTACAGGCATGCCATCAATACACATGGTAACCCCTCCTAAAAATTTCATGATCAAACCAGTAGCACAAACTACGATATCAGCTTCTAATTCTTTACCTGATTTAAGCATTATCCCATGATCAGTAAATTCTTCTATATGGTCTGTTACGATTTCACCCTTGCCATTTTTTATAGATTCAAATAAGTCACCATCAGGAACAGCACACAACCTTTGATCCCACGGATTATATTTTGGTGTAAGTTGAAAGTCAGCATCAGGCACATGATCAGCCAGTTCCTTTTTCATCCCTTTTACCAGCATACGTCCCATTGTCTTTGGCCATTTTCGACAAGCTTTAAAAAACAACAACCCCATTGATATCTTTCGCCACCTAGTTAATAAATAAGATAAATTTTTGGGTAAATATTTATTTGTGAAATTGGCTATTTTATCTTGTTCTGGCACTGATAGGATATACGTAGGGGAGCGCTGTAACATGGTCACTTTTGCTGCAATTTTGGCCATCACGGGCATGATAGTGACTGCCGTAGCGCCACTTCCTATTATAACCACCTTTTTATTATGATAGTCTAATTTATCTGGCCATTCTTGTGGATGTATGAATATGCCTTTATAGGCTTCTCTATTTTTAAATTTTGGTATGTATCCTGAGTCATAGCTGTAGTAACCACTACATGCAAAAAGAAAACCACAAGAATAATTTAGAGTCTCTCCATTTTCTTTTTGCTGCACTTTTACACTCCACATAGATTTTGTAGACGACCAGTCACATTTTATCACCTTATGATTATATTTTATTTTATCGTCATATCCTCCTTCTTTGGCAGTTTCTTTAATATATGAAAGTATAGATGGGCCATCAGCGAGGGCTTTTTTATCGAGCCATGGTTTAAATGCATATCCCAATGTGTACATGTCAGAATCAGACCGGATGCCAGGATATTTGAATAGATCCCAAGTGCCGCCAATCTTCGGTCGAGCCTCCAAAATTGCAAATGAGTGATCAGGGCATTTAGTGGTGAGGTGATGAGCAGCTCCTATTCCAGAGAGGCCAGCTCCTATGATAATTACATCCAAATGATTGTGGTGAGTATTCATATCATCTAAACATAATACATGCCCAATACTTAAGCAATTATCACACCACTCATTTCACTTTTATTGTACTGATATAAGAAGAATATCCGTAATTCAAGTAGTATCAATTTTGAATAAAAAAGGCTCTTTTCCCGTTGCACATCCGCCATTTTCCTCTCCAATCGAAGATGTGGTAACATAATCGAGCTTCACTAACGTACAAAATAAGTTAGTAATAGCGCTGCTAGTAAAAAGGAAAATAGGTTTTTTTCACTCAAAAACACACCGCCTAAATAGTTACACAAAATAAAGCATCTTGAAAGCAGTTAATCATTCAAAATTTTCTTTATATTCTTTAATCACCTCTAGGAATGCTTCTGCAAAATGGGTCAGTTTATATTCTCCTACCCCTTTAATATTAGAAAATTCTATGAGTGATTTGGGCTTATAATGTGCCATCTCTCTTAAACTAGCATCGCTAAAAATGATGTAAGCAGGCACACCTTTATCAGAAGCTATTGTTGCTCTGGATTGTTTTAATTCTCGGAAGAGGTAGCTGTCAAAATCTGTAACTTTCTGAATAGATTTTTTCTCTTTTGCTTTCTTTTTTTCTTGCCACACAAATTTGGCAAGTGATATCTGCTGTGTGCCAAAAAGCACGTCATGAGCAAGAGGTGTAAGCTGGAGTTTGGCATAATTGGTGTAATCTACCTTTATATACCCTGTATTGATAAGTTGTGTGATATATGCCCGCCAATCTTCAGGTGAAAGGTCTTTACCAGCCCCAAAAGTCTTAATTTTATCCCAGCCCCATCTCTTTAA
>JAZGFD010000231.1:0-7761 GCA_036479115.1 Saprospiraceae bacterium
TTTAAAAAAAATGACCTTGCCTGAGTAGTTACAATTCTGTTAACAAAAAAACAACCGGTTGCAATATCATTACAAAGATAGAAGATAGAACTCTTCCAAAGTCTGCCAAAGTCGGCAAAGTCGGCCAAAGTCGGCCAAAGTCGGCCAGGCAAAATTTTATTATATGGATTTCAAAATTTTATTGCGAGAAAATACTAACAATTTATCGAGGTGTATATTGCATAGATATGTTTCTTAGATTTGTTCAAGTCTCTAGATCTAATGGCAAGCAGAATTATGTGGCAGCCTATGATTTCATTGTGTATTTATACTCAATAACAAGAAAAAAAATAGAATTGAGATATCAAATTATAATAGAAAAGAGCAAGTAAGAAGCTATCCTCTATGCCTTCACGATTGAGATATAAATAGAGGAGGGTCTTAAAAGTAACAGATAGCAACACATTTGGTAATATCCCAAGTCACCAATAATATTCCTAAGTTTGAGCCAATATGATTAAATATATTATCGGGTTTTTATTTATAGGGCAGTTAATGGTGAGTTGCCGTCATACGGAGAAAAACAAAAAGGAGGCTCTAACTACTGATGCGGCCATCCCATCTCGTGATAGACTTTCTTCTGAAGTATCAATATCACCAGTACAATATAGTCCATTAGAAAAAAAATTAATACTCAATGGGAGTATACAAGCACATAATAAGATAGTTTTAAAATTTGACCGTAGTGGTATTATTTCTACATTTCATATTAGAAATGGAGATCATGTAAAAAAAGGGGATGTACTTACTGCTCTTGACCCAACTGAACTTGCCTATGACACACGCCGACTCAAAACAGAATTAGAATTAGCAGAGCTAGACAGAGATGAGAGAATCCTGCTACTAGGTGGAGAATTTGGAATAGATAACACCATCACCAAAGAGCAATTAGAATATATAGATATCAAGTCAGGTGTACGTAGAATAACAGAGCAACTCGCATCTGCAGATTATCAGTTGTCACGTATGACCACATATGTGCCGTATACTGGTATTGTATCAGATGTCATGGTGCGTCAATTCCAGATCGTCAATATTGGAGAATCCATCTGTACATTAATTGATACTAAGAGCTATGAGGCAGTATTTGACGCTCTAGAATCATCTATCACAGATATCACGATCGGTCAAAAAATCAGAATTATACCACTAGCATCATCAGATAAAATGTACACAGGAAACATCACACGTATTAACCCCATAGTAAATCAAAATGGCCTTGTCAATATAAAATCACGAATATCTGGCAACAAAAACAAACTCCTGCAAGGTCAAAAGATAAGAATCGAAATCATCACAAAGACTGACTCTATGATCGTCATTCCCAAAAAAGCTCTTGTATTGAGATCTGGTAAGAATGTAGTCTTTACTTATGATGCGTCATTGCAACTAGCCAAATGGAAATATGTCACCATCGTACATGAAAATGACACGGAACTGGGTATCAGTGAAGGTCTCAACATTGATGATATGATTATAACCAAAGGCAATCTTAATTTAGCTCATGATGCGAAGGTAATAGTGACTGAGACAGAGGAGAAAGAGAGGGGATAGAGAAACAGGCAAAGGTGGGCAGGTAGGCAATGCAAGGGAAATTGGAAAAACAGGGCATACAGGAAAGATGTCAAGTAGGCAAAGGGGTAAAAGAAAAAGAAAATGTAGGGAAAACAATGGAAGAAGAGGAACCCATTATAGAATTTGAAACAATATAAGACCAGCCGTTAATAAAAAAATATGCTTCGTTATATAATAAATAGGCCGATCGGTGTCATTATGACTACTATAGCCATACTAGCTATAAGTGTGGTATTTGTACGTGATGTGCCGATAGCCTTATTGCCAGATATCCCTATACCTCGTATCACTGTACAGATATCGGCACAGGATCTGGATGCAAGAACAATGGAAACGACCGTAGTACGAATCATCCGCAACCAACTCATGCAAGTCAATAATCTTATAGACATATCAAGTCGTACTCGCAACGGTAGTGCTGTCATAGATATAGAGCTGGATTATGACACCAATATTAACCTTGCCTCTATTGAGATCAATGATAAAATGGATCAAATCATGCATTCATTGCCTCGTCACATAGATAGACCCAGAGTGATCAAGACCAATGTCTCTGACATCCCTGTATTCTACCTAGATATGTATGTGAGAGACACATCACTAATTTCAGAAATAGAATTTTCTAATCTTATAAAAAGATCCATAAGAAAAAGATTAGAACAAATACCAGAAATAGCCTTTGTGGACATACATGGATCGGTAGAACCCGAGATTCTGGTCATCCCAGATCCGCTCATCATGGATGTGCTCAATATAGATGAAAATATACTGAGTAAAGCCATAGTCAATGCCAATCTGAGACTCGGGAATATCCTTCTAAAAGATGGTGCATATCAATATAATGTCGAACTAGCTTCACGTCTTGTCAGTACTCAGGATATCCAACAAATCTATCTCAAGATTTCAGGTCGAGTGTTACAGATCAAAGATATAGCCAATGTGATAAGTAGTGAAAAACCCAGGCGTGGGTCATTTTACTATAACGAATATTCAGGGGGAAGTCTAGCTGTAAGGAGAAAATATGACGCCAATAATTATAAACTAAGAGAAGCTGTAGACACTCTCATGGCTGATCTCAAAATACAGTATCCCAATATTCATTTTCAATTATCTAATGATCAATCTGCTATACTCAATGTCTCTATTTCTAATCTCATGTCATCATTGTACTATGGTCTTGGATTTGCAGCACTGGTCATGTTTTTATTTTTTAGAGATTGGCGACTGCCGTTACTTATTACTATTTCCATACCTGTAGGATTGATTATTTCCTTATTTGGATTTTATCTTCTCGATATATCGATCAATATTATATCTCTGGCAGGCCTGATCCTAGGTATAGGCCTGATGATAGACAATGCCATTATTATTATCGAAAATATAAAGCAAAAAATTCGGGTAGAATCTCCAGATTTAGCATTTACATCTGGGCCCAATGAGGTAGTCCGACCATTAATCAGCTCAGCACTGACGACGTCATCCGTCTTCTTACCCATGATATTGCTAAGTGGTATTGCAGGTGCCTTATTCTACGATCAGGCACTATCTATTACTTTGGCCTTGACAAGTTCTATTTTGGTCTCGTATTTCTTGCTTCCCGTACTTGCCAGACTGATATTAAAAATCCAACCACAAGATAGCATTGAATATAAAAGTGGCTTGCATGCAAAATTAATAGAATGGCTTATCAATAAAAGACGCATCCTAATACCTCTCATGCTTCTACTTGGGGCCTGTGTAGTCTTGCCTTACCAACATTTAGAAAAACAAGCATTTCCAAGTATCACCAGAAATTCATATAGCCTAAAAGTAGATTGGAATGAACAAATATCACTAGAAGAAAATCAAGAAAGGTATCTACGACTAAGGGAAATCATAAACCCATGGATCTCCAAGTCAACGGCCTATATCGGAGAATTGCAATATCTCCTTACTGAAAAACCACAATATATCAATGAACTAGAAATGATAATATATCTGACTGATCCCAATCAGATTGCATCTATAGAACATGAAATAAAAGGTGTTTTTGGAAAAACCTTCTTGTCAGCCAGTTATAATATTTCACCTTTAGAAAATGTATTTGATAAAATATTTGGGCAAGATGATCATGCAGTATACGCTCATATACAACCCATTAAAAGCATCAATATTCCGCCGAAAGAAGAAGTAGGCCCATTGCTCGCTAATATCCGAGAGTTGTACCCAGATGTGCGACCTATCTCATTGGAAAGCTATATAGGGATAAAGATAGATTACAATGCCCTGTTGGTCTATAATGTATCTGTAGAGTCACTCATGAGCAAATTGAAATTTATATTTAAAAATAATGAAGTTAGTCAACTAAAGGGTGCAGAAGAATTTATTCCAATTCAGATTAGTAAGTCTGAAGAAGTGCAAGATGTGAAAAACGTAATAAATAGTACGCAGATTAGAAATATTGATGGCCAGCTCATACCTATGATATCATTTGTCAATCTCAGAGTCTATCAGGATTATAAAGACATTTCTTCCATAAGGTCTGGAGAGTGCATCACCATCACCTTTGATGAGTATAGTGACCCTTTAATAGATGGGGTAACTGAGATAGTACATGCCCATCAAGACTACACAGTACTCTTTAGTGGTTCTTATTTTGAGAATAAAATTTTGATCAAAGAATTATCTCTCGTCGGAGGGGTTGTATTCCTACTTCTTTTTTTAATCCTCGCTGCACAGTTTGAATCCCTTCTACAGCCATTGATAGTGGCCTTGACGCTACCGATAGGGATATTGGGAGCACTGATGGCATTATGGATGATGGGAGATACGATCAATATTATAGCCATTATAGGCATCATAATAATGAGCGGGATAGATGTCAATGATGCAATACTCAAGATAGATATGATCAATAAAAACATAGCCTCTGGCATGTCTCTTAACAAAGCAATCATCGATGGCTCAAACAGACGGATACGACCTATACTGATGACATCTATCACAACAATTTTGGCAATGACTCCCATCCTCTTCACAGGAGGGCTAGGAGCGGAACTACAACGGCCTTTAGCTGTGGCTGTTATAGGCGGATTGATATTGGGAACTTTTGCTAGTATCGTCATGGTGCCGATGCTTTATAGGTTGTTTTATGGATGGACGATGAGGGAATGAGTTAGTATAAGCAAAGAATTTGTAAATAACAATAGGAAATTGATTGATATTCATGGTAGATGGTACGATTTGGATCAAGAATTGGATTGAGGGAGAATATCCATATGCGACAGATATACTAGATTTTTACCATGCAAATGAGCATGTATCAAATTTTGCAGGATTCATAATTAAGGACATTGAGTTAAAGATATTGAGTTAAAAACTAGTGGTGTCCGGCTAAAATTAAAAAAGGCTATTTTCTCAAGAAATTCTCTCTGCAAACTACTTTTTGTCCAATAGCAGGGTGTCTACTGCTAAAAACCAAAAAAAGAGTCATTTGGCTGTCCGATAAAGCTGTAAAAAGATCATTAATAAGCTAACACCATCCATATAAGCACCCCATTTTATCCTAAGTAGTCCATATTACTATCAAATGATTAAAATCAGCTGTCCGACTAAATGACTTCTACTAAAAAATTTACTCGGACAACACTAGTGCTATGTCAAGTGTTAAATGGTGGCTGGGGTTTGATGAATATTTTGAGGCTGAACAAGGCGGAAAACTTACGATTTTAGCGAGCTAAATGAGTTATTTCCCAACGATGTGCATGCTTAAAAGATTCCAAATCACCCATCACTTATAGCTTGACACAGCACTAGTTAAAGACATTGAGTTAAAGACTATGAGATAAGGAAAACATGGATAGCAAAAAAGAAAGAAAGGTTATGGGAGAAAGGAAGAGTAGAATTATACAATCATCTAAAACAAATAGAAACAAAAAACGAAGTTTTGAGATACACCCTGCTTTAGTGTCGAAAAAGACTTAAATCCCAAATTAGAAGGTAGCCGATAGGCCCAAATACGCGAATAAAACTATGGTAAACCCGTGCCTAAGAAATATTTATATGCCAATAATTTATATATATAAAATATTATAATATATATTTGACATGTCTATTAACACATTCTATTTATGAAATCATAAAAAAACATGCTTTCTTTCTAAATTAACATCAAGATTTTTAGGCTTAATTGAGAGCTTGGAGACGATGTAAAGTTACCCTCTTAGGGTTTTTATTAAGCGTACTTTTTTTATTATTAAAAGCAAATATTAATCAGTTTAAACATGTCAAAACCACGTGTAATTAAGGCATACGATGCCATTGACAACCAGGTAAAAAAACAATTGCGTATTGAGTATCCTTATGGGTTTCAAAAACGTCTCATTTCCTTTAAGAATGCTAAAGGAAAATTAATTACTGCTCTTCCTTACGAGACGGAAGACCGGATTTACTTAATCAAAATGACCAATGCCATGGCGGCGGTTATTATGAGCACTGAGCTAGAGAAAACAGAAGTAGGTGATGATGATGATGATTATCAAGAAGTAATGGATCTTGTAGGGGAAGAGGCCGAGTTAGAATTGGATAAAGAAGTAGAAGAGACTGCTTAACTTGCCTTCATTGCGTATAAGAAAATCTTTTATAGAGTGCACTATTGGATAGATGTGCTCTGAAATGATTACAATTTTATCATCATTACTATCTTTGGGCGGTGAATAATTGGAATACTATACACAGCACTGCAAGAATAGGCATTCAGAGCCAAAACAAAAGCAGCAAAGACCCTAGGTCAGAATATCAAAGAGATATAGATCGTATTATCTTTTCTCCTTCTTTCAGACGGTTGCAAAACAAGACTCAGGTATTTCCGCTACCCGGTAGCGCTCTTGTGCACAATCGCCTCACTCATTCTCTTGAAGTATCATCGGTAGGCAGATCCCTAGGCACCCTCATCGGTGATCATATCTGTAGAACGGAAGAACTTACCGAAGAAAGTCAATACTTTTACCGTCACGAATTGAGTAATGTTGTATCAGCGGCATGCCTTTGTCATGATATTGGCAACCCTTCATTTGGGCACAGTGGAGAGAAAGCCATCTCAAATTATTTTATTGAAAACGAGCCAGAGCTTAAATCTTCGTTTAAAAATGCAGAATGGACAGATTTGATTACTTTCGAAGGCAATGCCAATGCGATCAGATTGCTCACGCAAAAGCATCAAGGCAAAGCTGACGGAGGATTTAGACTGACGGCCTCAACTCTTGCAGCAATAGCCAAATATCCTTGCGAATCATTGGCAATGAACAAATCTCTAAACAAAGTACACAGAAAAAAATATGGCTTTTTCCAAACAGAAAAAAAAATCTTCCAACAAATAGCTGATCAAGTAGGACTTATTAAAGAAAATGACAGCCCGCTTATTTATAAACGCCACCCTTTTGTTTATCTAGTAGAGGCTGCTGATGATATCTGCTATACCATCATGGATCTTGAAGACGCACAAAAATTACAAATTATATCTTATGAAGAGTGTGTAGAGCGTCTCATTGCATTAATCAATGGCATTACAAATGGTAAGAGACAGAGTGTAGAGCGAATATCAGAGTTTATAAGTGATAAAAATGAGCAAGTTTCTTTTCTTAGAGCTATGGCTATTAATGCACTGATTAACCATAGTGTCCAGATATTTAAAGAAAATAAAGATGTAATTATTGAGGGCAATCTCGATGAGGGATTACTCGACATCTTAGGAAATGAACATAAGGAATGGAATGAAATTCAACAGTTTTCATTGCAAAAAATTTATCTTAATAATAAAGTGGTAGAGATTGAAATTGCTGGTTTTAATGTAATGTATGTACTGTTAGAGCACTTTTTGCCTACTGCGCTGAATACTTCTAAATCGATTAAGCACAAAATGATTAAAAAGCTAATTCCTGATCAATTCAAACCTCAAGAAGGCGAAACAACTTATGAACGGGTAATGCATATTATCGATTTTGTTTCTGGGATGACTGATCTGTATGCTACTGATCTGTATAGAAAGATTACGGGCATTGAAATCAGAAGTCTTTGAAAGTGTGCAGCTATGTACTTTTTCTAATTAACGTCTGACAGAAAACTGCACATTTTTAAAATATTACATATTTTGTAACTAATGGTGTCCGA
>JAZGFD010000232.1:0-8778 GCA_036479115.1 Saprospiraceae bacterium
TATTTTTTATGTAATAAAAATGATAAAATTAAAGAGGTATTTATCAGATATTCAACGTGTTATGCCTGAGGTTATGTGATTTCGTTCAGACACTATGTAGTGTCCGAATGGAAACTGTCGAATTTTATAAAATAAAATATTTCGGATGAGATTTGGCGACATTTATAACCAAAAATGATAATAAATTTTTCTGGCTACACAAGATGTGGAATACTTGCTAAAAATTCTTATAACCTTTTGATAATTAAATGTTTATATATATAATTCTATATTATAGATATAAATACTATATTTGTATAAATACCTTGATCTAGGGTTTTCCCTAGTGTGAAAACCCATACTTATACCAATACTACCTGACTGAACATAGAACTAGATTTGTTTATACCAAAACGAATACTAGACATGAAAAATGCACTTTTAATTTTAGGCTTGATATCTACATTAGTAATGATGTCTTGCAGTTCTGAAATCGGTATTACTGATGCATCTGAAGAAATCGCAGAGGAACAAAAAACAGGTTCTTCCCTTGAAATTCAAAATACTTCCTTGGTTGATATAAATAATGTATTGACAAAGATCGGTGTAGAATCTTTTTCATTAACGGAGCTGGAAAGTAAAAGATCAACAAGAGATAACAAATCTTGTATCAATGCCAAATACAAATCTGATATCAATGGAGATCAAATTATTTCAATTGCTGATTTAGTCAATGTTTTTGACATTATCAGAGAATATGATAATATTTCAAAATTCCCAGAAACTGCCAATGGTGATGGAAAATTAGATGTGAATAAAGAATACGTGGGCCTAAGCCCTACTTTCTGGACAGTAGCCCATATAGGTCAGTTGGTTACTTTTGATGAAGGAGGCTCTAATAAGACAATATTGGATAGATTTGATGTTGCTGTAATTGTGGATTTGCTGATTCAAGAGTGCTACTAATAATAAATGAAAAAATAGTCCATAGGCATCTGTTTTCTAGTGGCTT
The DNA here is from genome assembly GCA_036479115.1 of Saprospiraceae bacterium. Lineage (GTDB taxonomy): Bacteria > Bacteroidota > Bacteroidia > Chitinophagales > Saprospiraceae > UBA7328. Next base: position 992 of record JAZGFD010000232.1, read on the forward strand.
CTTGATTTCATACTAACTATTCTGTCCACTCCAAAAACTCGAAAAATTAAAAAAGTTTACTTTTACAGGCTCTGCATAAAGCTTTTGACGAACTTTACATTTTTCTCAACTCGCTGATACTCAGGCATTACCGAACCTCCAAAAATGCTAATTGCCTCAAAACAAATCTTTTTCTGAAAAATGTTAGTTTCCAGAGGAGACTAACTATTCTTTTTCAGGAAAAATTTTAGTGAACTTTTGTGGCAATTCAATTTTGATGTCTAGCTCTTTTTCTTCAAAAGGATGAGTAAACTTTAATGATGAAGCATGAAGAAACAACCCACTACCTTTTGATTTGAATTTCTCTTTACCATATTCCATGTCTCCTAATATTTGATTTCCCAATTCAGACATATGAATTCTCAACTGGTGTCTTCTACCAGTGATGGGTTTGAGTTCTACTAGATTCAGACCATTGTATTTGTCAGATTTTATTTTGTCAATCACCTGAAAATGGGTTGCCGCTCCTTTTTCTTTTATTGCCGATTCGATAGTTCCCTTCTTTTTCATTTTTCCTATAGTAATGGCATGATAAGTTTTTTCGATCTTTCTATGTTCAAATAATAAATTTAAAGCAGTTACAGCTTTTCTTGTTTTTCCTATAAGTAGGGCACCACTGGTAGGATGATCAAGGCGATGTATAGGTTCAGGGCGAGGGAGTTTGTCTATAATTGAGCTTTGGTTGAGGTTACTACTTAGTGCATTCAATATTGTCCTTTTTTTATTACCACTTACTACTATCCCTGCTGGCTTGTGGACAATTGCTAAATATTCATCTTCATATACGACATTAAGATTAAGGTTGATTTTAACAGTTTTCTTAAGTTTAGATTCAAATAATTCTATACACTCTCCACCTCTGATATAATTAGCCGTATGGCCCACTTCACCATTAATTTTAACACGACCACTTGTGATGGCTTTTTTCATGCCTTTTTTGGATGTAATGGTTTCGAATATCCCAACAACGTAATCTGATAATCGTTGCTCTTCCGTCTTTTCTGGTACTATGTGAGATTCTAATTTTTTCAAAATATAAAATTAATTTTGATGAAATTCTTGTGAGATAAATTCTAATACTTTAGGTAGTGATTGCCGCCAATAGGTCCAGTTATGACGGCCATCTCTTACTCGATATTCATGAGGGATAGATTGCTTTTTCATAGCAAGGTGCACTAAGCTATTGCCTTCATATAAAAAATCGTCATCCCCACAATCTATATACCATCTTACCGATTTTTTCTGATTTTTAGACAACCCATTTACTAGAGATATGGCATTGTGATGATGAAAATATGGCATCAGATCTTCTGGCATATATGAAGTTTTAGTTTGATCTAACCTGTTTTTTAAATCTTCTATATTTAGAGGGCCTACATATGCACTAAGTGGACAGGCTGAAGAAAATACGTCAGGCCTATGCAGTGCATACATGAATGAGCCACCACCTCCCATTGATAATCCAGCCACTGCCCTATATTTTTTTTCTCCTTTGATGCGATACTTCTGCTCTACAAAAGGTATCAGTTCATCAAAGAAAAAATCTTCATATCTCCATTTATTATCTATACTATTAAAGTACCCTCTTTTCTCTGTATTCGCATCAGGCATAATGATAATCATTGAGGTAGCTTTTCCTTCTAGTATAGCCTTATTGGTTATTCTCATTACTTCACCAAATTGTATCCATCCTGTCTGGTCATCTCCTGCTCCGTGTAGGAGATATAGTACAGGATAACTACGATCGGAAGAATTATAATCAGGTGGCAAATAAATGGCATATTTCCTTTCACTTTTAAGTATTTGGCTTGTCAAGGACAGGTTATCTTTAACAAGTCCTGTTTGACTACATATAGCAATAGTGAAGAGATTAAAAAGTAATGTGAGAAACCAAGTAGATAAAAGTTTATTCATAATTATTTCATAGGAAGGTCAAAGTTAGAAAACTATACCGAAATTATTAAATGTTGAGCCCACTCTTAAAGTATAGAAGTCAAGAAGTCGAGAAGTATAGAAGTCAAGAAGTCAGGAAGTCAAGAAGTCGAGAAGTATAGAAGTATAGAAGTCAAGAAGTCAGGAAGTCAGGTAGTCAGGAAGTCAAGAAGTCAGGAAGTCAGGTAGTCAGGAAGGTAGGAAGGTAGGAAGTCAAGAAGTCAAGAAGGTAGGAAGTCAAGAAGTCAAGAAGGTAGGTAGTCAAGAAGTCAGGAAGGTAGGTAGCCAAGAAGTCAAGAAGTCAAGAAGTCAGGAAGTCAGGAAGTCAAGAAGTCAAGAAGTCAAGAAGGTAGGTAGTCCAGAAGTTAGGTAGTCAATATTGTAATCATCATGGAAAGGCTGAAGGCCTTTAAGCTGATAGCCAAGGGCAACGCCCTTGGTTTGGGTAGCGAATGTTGTGATATGGCGACATTTTTGACTTGAAATGATGACAAGTCTTTCTGGTCATTCGAGATATTGAGGATTTTCAAAATTTGTTGTATGCTTTATTATCAGGACGAATCTTTTTTGGAGATTCATAGCTATGGATCGTTAAAAAGATGAAACATTGGAGATTCAAATCGTAGATATGGCATTTTTTGAATGACTTTGCAATGACTAGCAAATAAATTAACAATTTGTTTTTAAATAACTTCGTTGTTCATTTTGTGAAATTATTTGTTTTTAGAGTGGATTCAATTTTTATTAGGCAAATAGAATTATTTTTTTGAGCAGTCATAACAACGTAATAAGTCGCTTTTTATCACCTTGGAAGTACAATTGCTCACTCATACTATTTTGTACCATTGTGACAATACTTATACTACCCTTTACCTCTTTAGCACAACCAGCTTCACGATTCAGTCCACTCACTCAAAATGATGGATTGTCCAATGCATTTGTAACGAGTATGTTACAGGATCATAGAGGGTTTGTATGGATAGGTACAGAATATGGTTTGAATCGATACGATGGTCATCAGTTTACGGTTTTTAAAGATGATCCAGAGAATGAAGGAAGCTTGACCGGCAGTTCTATCCTATCAATTTTTGAAGATAATGAACACATGTTGTGGGTCGGAACGGATTTAGGACTTAATCGCCTTAATCCTAAAATTGGAAAATTTGAACTGATAAAAATTAACAGAAAGGCAGATACTAAAGAAATCATTAATGTTAGAAAAATTACCCAAGATGTGCGGGGGGATATTTGGTTGGCTACCGAGAGGAATGGGCTAAAACGACTTTACCAAGAGGAAAAAAGTTCATCGGATACATGGCAGGTAGAACATTTTTTTCATGATCCAAATAATCCGCATTCAATTCCATCAAATGAAGTAAAAAATGTATTGCCTTATAATGACAATTTTGTTTGGGTTACTACGGCTAATTCTACTTGCAGGCTTGATACGAGGAAAGGTGAATTTGAAGTCTTTATTGACCTGCATTCTAATAGAAATAGACATATAGCAAGTGATGATAATGGTATTTTACTTCTTGATGAAAATAAGAACATAGTTAAATTCAATGAAAATTTAGATTTAATCCGAATTCATCGACCCACAAGTGTTCCATTGGATTTTGAATATTCAATAATTGCAAAAGGAGACAATTTTATTTCGGATAAAGGAATATTTTCGGCATACAATAAAAAGGATGATTTTTGGATAGCCACATTTGGGGGATTGTACCACTTCAATGAAACTTCAGGAAAGATCTTTAATTATAAACATGATCCTCAAAGTAGTAATCCTATAAACGATAATCGACTATCAGTATTAATGTTTGACAATCGGCAAAATCTTTGGATCGGCAAATTTGGAATAGGCATAAATGTGCTGGAAGCAAAGAAAAATCCTTTTCAACACTATTCACATAAAATTGGTAATCCTAATACGCTTTTAAGTAACCAAGTTAGGAGTATGGTAATTGATGAAGCCGGTTTTTTATGGGTAGCCACCTTATACGGAGGTTTGAATAAAATGGCTTTTGATTCAATCAGAGGATGGATAAAAGTCGAGAGTTGGACAAAAGACAATTCTTATCCCAAGCCAATACCACTAAAGACGATTATCAAACTCATCAAAACTGAAAATGGTAAAATATGGTTAGGTGCTAACCCAAGAGGATTGATTGAATTAGATCCTGTAACACATACCATGACAGCTCATTATGGTGAGGACAATAACATATTTAACTTTTCTGGTATCTGGGCATTATGTGAAGACCAAGAGCGACATCTGTGGATAGGTACTTACAAAAATGGTTTGTATCGGTTTGATCCGACTACCCAAGACATTAGAAGTTATGATATGGACCCCGATAATGAGGCTCATGAATTTATTACCAATATTTACGAAGACAGTAAAGCCAATGTATGGATTTGTACGGCAAATGGATTATTTAGATATGATGCCCGTTCCCAACTTTTTGATAAGTTCGTTCATGACCCAAATGACTTAAATTCAATATCACACAGTTGGGTTTGGTCAATAACAGAAGATAGCCACAATCGGCTATGGCTAGGCACTAACAATGGCTTAAATATTTATAATCCTGACACAGGTATATTCGAACGATTTTACGAAAAAGATGGCCTTCCTGCCAACATAGTCACTAGTATAGTCGAGGATGAAAAGGGATACATTTGGGTAGGTACTGTATCAGGATTGGCCAGATACCTGTATAATGATACGCTTACTTATCATGATAAAACTCAAGAATCCTTCAGAAGATATACGGCTGAAGAGGGATTGTTTGGAGAAACCTTTTTAGCTCATTCTAATTATAAAGATAAATCTTCAGGGCAACTTTATTTCGGAGGACTACATGGATTTAATGTCATAGATCCTACCATTTTAAAAATTGATTCCACTCCTTCCATAATGGTATTATCATCATGCTCCTTCTCAGCACAAAATATAGATAATGGTAAAATAAATACGGATCATTTCATAAGCAGCGTGGAAACAACTTCTCTAAGTTATCAAAATGATTTTCTACAGTTCACTTTTTCTGATTTGGCATACCATCAAGGGTCCAATAATAATTTTGAATATAAGCTGCAAGGTTTGAGCGAACGATGGATTTCGTTAGAAGAAGATTTTATAATGACATTTATTGACCTCGCTCCAGGAGACTATGCTTTGATTATAAAAGGGGTAACACCTGATGGAATATTGATTGAAGAAAAGAAAATGATAAATATAAGCATCAGTCCTCCATGGTGGAAAAGCTGGTGGGCCTATTCCTTTTATTTCATAAGTATAACTGGAATGTTTTTTATAGCTTATCGTTTTCAATTAAGTCGACAAATAGAAAAAAGGGAAGGCCAGAGACTAAAAGAACTGGATCATGTCAAATCAAGATTATACACCAATATCACTCACGAATTTCGGACACCATTGACCGTAATTTCAGGAGTAGCAGAACAAATGAAAGGTGATAATCTGGAGCACAACAAAACGATTATCAAAAGAAACAGTGACCAACTTCTAAACCTCGTCAATCAAATGCTGGATTTGCGTAAACTGGAGTCGGGTGAAGTCTCTATCCAGAAAACACAAGGTGATATAGTCAAATTTATACGCTACTTAACCGAAAGTCTAAAAAGTTATGCCGAATTAAAAGGATTAACCATCCACTTTTTATCAGAGGAACAATGTCTGATAATGGATTTTGATAAAGAAAAAATGACCCGTATACATTCTAATCTTTTGTCAAATGCTATAAAGTTTACACCAGAAGGGGGCAATATTTATGTGCATTTAGATATAGAAAAAATAGGAAATTATAGGCTATTTACAATGAAAATACGAGATAGCGGAGTAGGGATATCAAAAGATAACCTTCTCCATATTTTTGATCGATTTTACCAAGTGGATGATAGCTCTACCCGGAAAGGAGAAGGAACTGGTATTGGATTAACTTTGGTTTCTGAATTGATAAAAGCCATGGATGGTGAAGTGAAAGTTAAAAGCATCGTTGGAGAAGGGACAACATTTAGTATTACCTTGCCTATTACCAATATTTCAGAATTAGTAGATGACACTCCAGATAGCAATCCTTCCAATATGACAATGATGGATACCACTATTCCTGCTCCGTCAGACCTCACTGCTATATCCGAAACAGGCATAGAAGACCCGTCAAAACCCATTGCACTAATCGTAGAAGACAATGCCGATGTGATCCATTACTTGATTAACTGTTTAAAAGATATATATGCTATTGAAATAGCAATGAATGGCGAAGAAGGGATTTTTAAAGCCATCGAAAACATACCGGATATTATAGTAAGCGATGTGATGATGCCTATAAAAGATGGTTTTGAATTATGTCAAACGCTAAAAAATGACGAACGTACCAGCCACATTCCGATCATACTTTTAACCGCAAAAGCAAACATAGAATCCCGCCTTGAAGGTCTGCAACGAGGTGCGGATGCCTACCTGAGCAAACCGTTTCATCAAGAAGAATTATTGATAATCCTTAAAAGTCAGTTAGAGCTGCGTATAAAACTCCAAAAAAGGTTTAGTCGAATCGATTCACCCAGTCATTTGGAGTCAGAGGAATACGCCGAAACAATTGTACTGGAAACTGAAGATACTTTTCTCAAAAAAATACGAGACATCATCGAAAAAGACCTCTCCGATGCTCATATCGGAATGCCACAACTCGTCCGTAAAATAGGTATGAGCAGGAGCCAAATATTTAAAAAAGTGAAAGCCTTAACTGGGAATTCCCCTTCTATTTATATTCGTTCTATTCGGTTGCACCACGCTCAAATGTTATTAAAAACTACGGATTTTAATGTCTCAGAAATAGCCTATGAAGTGGGGTTTTCCACCCCTTCCTATTTTTCCGATGTCTTTTTTGAAGAGTTTGGGTTTCGCCCAAGTGAGACCCGTAAGTAGCTTATATACAGCACATTACCTTTTTATTTCTTCAATAAAGGAAACACAGTCGGACGTTTTATTTTATCTACTACCCATAACTGGACGAATCTGAACCATAACTGGATGATCTAAATTATGTCTGCTCCCATCTTTGTGACAATAGATAGTACAAATATGATAATGAGCAACAAAACAAAAATTATAGAAATAAAGGAGGGTCTTTTTCCTTTGGTGCATTTCAAATTGTCGCTTGGCCACAATTTTTGCAGACAAAAATTTTAGCAAAGGCAGCTGCATCTCATTATATAGCACAGGTATGGTTGCCTCTATGAGGTAATTAACGACAATCTGAATTGCAAGCTTTTTATTAACAAAAAAGAAAACCCTTAACTGCTGAAAAGGAGAATATCAACGATGCTATAGCACATATCCTATAGTATGATATGTAACACCGTGATATAATGTTATAGATGAGATATCAGCAGAACTGATGTCACTATTAGAAATATAAATATATACGATAGTAAAATATGAATAATAATGAATAGTATTAAATCCTTGTTTGAGTAGCTATTCAAAGCCATCACCTTTAAAAGTCCTCATAAAAATGAAGTTGATCTAAGGCATGAGATTTCCATTAACCCAATGGGGTATTAAATTTACGAGCCTTGAAATGTGCATTCAATAATTTTTAGATGGATCCCAGGCAAAATTGCCGTAGGTACTATTACTTATCACAGGTTTTTATTCAGTATCGGTAGTTGAGTTTTGATTTTTCTGGTGATGGGAATAACTCCAGGGGCACTAAAAATAAAGTTGCCCACAATTTTTTCCACATACCTTTCAAGGTTTTCCACCCACCCATGATTTTGTTTTTGCA
>JAZGFD010000233.1:0-10212 GCA_036479115.1 Saprospiraceae bacterium
GTTTTTGATATTCGGTGATGCCTGAGTATCAGCGAGTTGAAAAAAATTAAAATATCGCCAAAGAACGATTTCTAATTTTGATGAGTTTTCGTTCAGACACTAAGTAAGATTACAACAAGGGGGAAACCCAGTTTGTCATTATTCATTGATTCTAAAAGTGCAATTTTGGAAAAACAACTAAAAACCCTGATACTCGAACAAAATCACATTGATTTAGGTGGCAAAATAGTCCCATTTGCAGGATACAGCATGCCCATTCAATACAGTGGTGTAGTGGAGGAACATATGCGAGTAAGGGAGGCTGTGGGTATTTTTGACGTAAGTCATATGGGCGAGTTTTATATCCAAGGTGAAGGTGCTTTGGATTTGATTCAGAAAATAAGCAGCAATGATGCTTCCAAAATAGAAATAGGTGAGGCACAATACGCTTATATGCCCAATGATCAAGGGGGCATTGTAGATGATTTTATTGTATACAGAATGGCTCATGAAGACTACATGATGGTGGTAAATGCTTCTAATATTAATAAAGACTGGAACTGGATTTCTGCTCATAACACCTCAAAAGTGAGCATGACAAATCAATCTGAATCAATTTGCCTTTTAGCCGTTCAGGGACCAAAAGCAATAGATGTACTGCAAAAAATTACGGCAGAAAAATTATCTGAAATAAAGTATTATTCATTCGTTGTCGGTAATATAGGAGGGGTAGATAATGTGATCATTTCAGCTACTGGCTATACTGGTAGTGGTGGTTTTGAGCTCTACGTAAGTAATGCCAATGCAGTGAAACTGTGGGAGGCTGTTATGGAAGCTGGAAAATCAGATGACATTCTTCCAATAGGACTTGGTGCTCGTGACACATTGAGATTAGAGAAGGGATTTTGCCTTTACGGCAATGATATTGATGAGCATACCTCACCTTTCGAAGCTGGGCTAGGATGGATCACCAAATTTTCAAAACCTTTTATCAATTCTAAACACTTACAAAAACAAAAAGAAAACGGAATAACTCGCAAACTTATAGGTTTCTCAATGCTAGAAAGAGGCATCCCTAGAAAAGAATATGATATCCTTAATGATGATGGGATAATCATCGGAAAAGTAACCTCGGGGGGGCAATCACCAATGCTCAATAAAGGAATAGGAATGGGATATGTGCCAAAAGAATATTCTAAAAAAGGAACAAAAATAAAAATACAGATTAGAAAAAAACAGGTAAAAGCGGAGGTGGTAAAAGTGCCATTTGTGTAGTTTTTATCAAATGAATCAACAGATCATACATGTTAATTCTAGGATTACCTCAATAATTTGTTCTACAATTGACACCTGGTAATTACTCGAAAGGGGGCAATTTTGAATAGAAAAAGTTCTTTTTCTACCATATTTCAATTCTTTTTCCCCCATAGCTTAGCTATGCCGCAAAAAATGTGCTTTAGCTGGCAAAAAAATAACAATTTTGTACCTGCATGTTTGGCCGACAGGCTTCAAAAGCGCACACTTGAGTAGTTATCTTTTATCAAAAGGTATTCTTTTTAATGACAGTACTTTAACCAAGATTTTACTTTTTGGCATTATTAAAACTGATAAATAATGAAATTTATAAATACACCGATTTCAAGATTTGACAATCTCGATGGTTATCCATTTAAACCTAACTATATCGAGACAGATGATGGTATGCAAATGCATTATGTGGATGAAGGGCCAAAAGATGGAGAGGTCATACTATGTCTTCATGGTGAACCCAGCTGGTCTTATTTATACAGGAAAATGATACCTGTTTTTGCCAAAGCAGGATATCGTGTTATTGCTCCTGACCTTATTGGGTTCGGAAAATCTTCTAAACCAACAGAAATAGCTGACTATTCATTTCAAAAACATGTGGATTGGGTAAAGCACTTTATAAAACAGATTGATTTACAAGACATTAACCTTTTTTGTCAAGATTGGGGGGGATTGATCGGTTTGAGAATTCTTGCCGAAGATTCTAAAAGATTTAGCAGAGCAGTAGCCGCTAATACGGGCTTGCCTACTGGTGAGCATGTACCATCAGAAGCTTTTTTGCAATGGCAGAAATTTTCACAAAAAGTAGATTTTTTCCCAATAGGATCAATGATCCAAAGAGCAACAGTATCAGAACTTTCTGATGCGGAAGTTGCCGCTTACGACGCACCTTTTCCTGATGAAAGTTACAAAGCAGGAGCAAGAATATTTCCTGCTTTAGTACCTACTTCTATTGATGATGTAGAAAGTGATAATAATAAAAGAGCATGGGCTAAATTGATGACTTTTAACAAGCCATTTTTAACACTTTTTTCTGATGGTGATCCCATAACTAAAGGCGGCGAAAAAGTGATTCAAAAATTAATACCCGGAGCCAAAGGACAAAATCATACCATCATAAAAGGGGGCGGTCATTTTCTTCAAGATGACAAAGGAGGAGAGATAGCTGCACTTATGATAGATTTTATAGAGGCGACTTAAACGATTTTGAAAATAGGGTGCCTACTTAAGATGGTGCTTTTGAGTTAAGCGATAATAGACACAGGATAACAGGGAAAGAAATTTTTTTAACCAAATTTGATCCTACCTGAATAGTTACAAAAATACAATTGCCAATATAAAACCATAAATAAATGCTCCTATATCTTCTTATTGGTATTGTTAGCTTGGTTGTTTTAGGATTTTTAATATTTCTCAATTCTGGAGAAAAATTACCCAAAGATTCTTCTGCTATTATATCAAAAGTGATATCATCTCCTTTGCCAGAATTAGTAACAGGTGAGTCAGAATCTGGACTAGGTGTAATACTTTTGAGCAATTCTTTTGGCAAAAAAACCCTTTATCTTAAAGGTTCAATTTATAAAATAATTCACTCAGAAGCTGATAAATTAATAGAGCAATATCACTTTCGATATTTGTCATTCAGCCCGAGCCCTGACTGTATCATCGGTATACATTTTTCCAGCCGCCTCTTTCTCGTTTCCTCTTTTTTAGCTTCCCCGATATATTCGGTATAATCTCTTTTCTTTCCTACAGGAAAAGACATAAAATGTGCTCTAAGTTCTGGATTGGATTTAAATACAAATTCTAGCTCTTTAGGAATGGTAAAAGAAATACTTTTACTTTTAACAGGCTTTATCTGTCTTCCTAACCTTTCGTTTTCTATGGCTTCGTATAGATATTCTTCAATTTGTTTGTGGTCAATATCTTCTTTTATTTTAAAGATCATTCGCCTCATCATTTTGGTCTTTCCTTTTTGAGCATTGGATAATAAATGGGAAGAATCGCTCAGCAATGCTCCTTGAAAAAACCACAGACCTACAAAATCTTTGGTGGCAAATATGCTTGATATGTTCTTACTACGATCCATATAGCAGGGCATTACCCATTTGATTTTTTCATCCATCCCTGTAGAAAGTAAAATCTCTCGTAGTGTTTCTAGCATTTCTTTCCATTTGCCTTGTTGGGCTATATAATCATCAACGGAAACTGGCTTTTTCATTTTCATATATTCATGAATTAAAGATGCTGCTGGTTAATGTGGGAAAGATGCTAAAATTCAATACCAAAACTTAAATTTAAAGTTCTATCCAGTTGATTGGTTTGAATTCCCAATACATCCTGTCTGCCATTTGGGTTGCCGCCATTTTGATTGCTTGGCAACTTAGCGGTAAATTGAAGATATTTTACATTGCTTCTATTTAGAATATTGAGTACAGAAATGCCAAATTTTAATTTGTTTTTTTTAAAGTCAAATTTGTAATCAAGAGATAGATCAAAACGCATATAATAAGGCAATGTGCTTTCAAAATCCTTAGCACTATTATTTCTCCTATCTAATCCTGCTGCTACCTTTGTCAAGTCTGTATATCTCCTTCCACTAGAATAAACTGCATTGCCTGAGAATGCCCATTTTTGGTATTTATAAGTGTTGGTAAAAGTAAATTGGTGCCTTCTGTCATCTTGAGCGGCAAAGGGTTGATTCCTAAAAATTTCTTTGTAATTATTTTCAGATTTGCTCAGAGTATATGACAATATACCCGCATAATTTTTTGCTTGATAAGACAACATTAAATCCATGCCCGATGTGTGCCCTTGTCCATTGATTAATTTAAATTTACGTTCATTTTCCTGGTTATTGTTATTAGCGATTTGAGGTAAAAAGGTAGTAAAGTTCAAAACATTCTCTCTTTCAATATTATAGAACTCAACATCTACCAACCAATTATTATTTTTGTACACTCCGCCAACCATATAATTATAAGATGCACCTACTGATAGTCGTTTACCATCGCTTAATGTAAATACTTCTAGCTCTTCTCCAAACCTGTTGCTATAAGTCAATTCTCTTACGTATTGATAATTTATTGATGTAGAAGCTTTTATGCTAAATTTATCAGTTGGTCTATATGCCAAGGAAAGCTGAGGAGCGTAGTATAATTTGTTTGACTGATTATAGTGAGTTGCTCTAATTCCAGCATGCACAATCAGGTCATTTCTTATTCTATAGTTAAAGGATGTGAAAGCGCCCATCTCTCTACTCTTCTGTATATTTTCTAATACAAAGGATCCATCTTGGCCTATTTCCAAATTATTTTGATGATCAATATATTTTATACCAAAAGAAAAATCTGTTTTCATTAATTTTTTAGAAACCATCAGTGTGCTTGATAAATCTTCTATCCTGTTTTTATTTTCATTTTTAATGTTGGTATTGAGTGGGTTATCAGGGACATCACTTATTACTGAAAAACTAAGGTTGCCTTGATCGGAATATCGGGTATAATAAGAGGTTGACGAAATCGTCCACTCTTTATTCATTTTTGTTAACAGATTGACACTTACTCCTTCGTTTTCCCATGATTCATCATTTGAAAATACTTCTTCGTTGGTGACTCTACGATTAGAACCTCTGGGAAAGCGAGTAGTAAATGTATTTTCAAAATATGAAGATAACTCGTCATATGACCTAAAATAATTAACATTTACAAGTAGGTCTTTGTTTTTATAAGCTAATTTTCCATTAAAATCATAAAAATCAAATGATGGAGTCACTCCCAATACGGTAGGCCTATTAAAATCAGCCATATTCACATCCCTAATACCAGAGTTTTTTTCAAAAAATCCTGCATTTGCAACATTATTATATGATGCCCGACCAGCAAGAAAAAAGTTCCAATTTTTATCAATAGGCATACCCAAATTTACTGAACTATTGAGCAAATCGATTTTAGCGCTGCCTTTGAATCTATCTATATTTTGCGGAGATGTCATTGACACTAAACCACCAGATTTTCCAGACTGACTAATAGGCAATTCATTTTTATACAAGATAACATCATCAATATAACTCCCATTTACATTGCCAAAAATGCCATAAAAATGATCCGTTTTATATATCGGAATACCATCTATTAGTACCAATGTTTCCGAATCATCACCTCCTCGTATTTTTATACTACTGCTTTTGTCATCAGTGGCAGCTATGCCTGGAAGAAATTGCAGTTTCCGCAACAAATCATTGCCTTGAATAGTGCTACTGCCAATTGATAATATATTTTTTAATTTTAATTCGGTACCTGCGCTCAGTGTGTTGATGACAATCATTGATCTGCTGCCTTGTACCACCACGGCATCAATCTCTGAGGACGAAGAAAGCAGAGAAATCATTTTTTGATTTATTAAATCCTTGACTGTATAATTAATTGACTCATATCCGATATATGAAATAACGACTTTCTCATCAATTGCATGCTTACTTATTTTTAAACTATAATTGCCATTTTCATCTGTATATGTTCCTACCTTCAGGTTGGGTACAGATACAGTAGCAAGCTCCAATGGTGTGTAGTCATTTGCACTTGTGATACTTCCTTGAAGTATAATAATATTGTCGGCATCGACCAACTCCATCTCATGGGAAACTACTTTTCGCAACAATACTTTTTGTCCGGCTAAAATCTTATATTCTATATGTGAAGGATGGAGTACTTGATACAGTAATTTTTCTAAATCAGGAGATGTCAAACTCAACTCTCCAGGATATATTTGATCCATGATATAAGCAGGATAACTCAACTTAATATCGTTCTGAGCAGCAAATTTTTGAAGGGCAGACTCTAAATGCTCACCTTTATTACAATGAAAATAAAAATGCTCACCCTGAGCATTTAGAACCATGCTAAAAAAGCTAAAAATCAGAAAAAGTACTAACCGCAATGTGGTCACTATTTATTAAATATTTCTATTGTTTTCTGTTTGATATTATAATCCAATCCCATAGGCCATGTTACCATATATATGGCTTTTTTAAGGTCTTTAGTTTCTAATGCACCAGAATATGACATTTCGTTAATTTTTGCATTAGTGACAATTTTTACATCAAATTGTCGCTCTATTTCTCCAAACACATCTTTTAAAGTCGCCGCTCTATATGAATAAGCTTTTTGCCTCCAGTCAAACTTAGCTTGAAATGGTATTTTTTCTAATACCTTATTATTTAGCTCTACTACATCCCCTGCATTTAACACTTCTTGGCCACCTGATGTTGCTGTGACTTCTACCTTTCCCTCAGTACATTTTACTTGCAATGATGTAGCACGGCTGTATACATTAAACTTTGTGCCCAGTACTTTCACATTGCCATTATCAGTCATTACAACAAACGTAGAACCCTTTTCTACTTCGAAAAAAGCTTCTCCATTGAGGGTCACCTTTCTGTTCTTTTCCCAGCTGTTTCTATCAAAAGAAAGTTCAGAACCCGCATTTATATAAACTTTAGAATTATCAGGCATTGTATATACCATGTTTTCGCCATTTGACGTCAATACTTCTACATTATCTTTCATTAAAAATACCGCCGCCATTAGCACTAAAATACTGGCTGCTAGGCCTATAAAAGATCGCCTCCAAATCTTTCTTACTTTGACCATGTTTTGTTTTAATAGTATTTCTTTACCTTCTGTGCTTTTCTCTATTCGGCCCCACAGTTTTTCCTTATTTATTAAAACAGAAGTTGTATCAAATTGGAGTGTTTTGACTAACTTCTTGGCCTCTTCTACCTTTGGCAATTGATCAGGATGGGCCGCCAACCACAACTTCCAAGCGGAAGAATCAGTACCATTTTTTACCCATGAGATGAAGGCCTGCTCTTCGGCCAATGATAAAATATCTAACTGTAAATTTTTCTCATTCATGATTTAGTGGTATATAAAATACCTTTGTAAGAGCGATAAATGCGCTCAATATTTTAAAATTCATCGAGATAGTAATCTCTTTTCAGTGTACAGTGTAACAAGAAAATTTCATTACTTCTGTGCATAATACTTATACATTCTCCATTTTCGTCCTTTCCATTTTCATCTCTCCTTTGTAAATAACAATCTCTTCTTTTGTACAAGAAGAAAAAAGCATATCGTCACTATCCTCGCCATCCTCAACCCATATTTCGATAAAATTTTTTCATTTTTATTTCAAGATTCGTACTTCATTTCAAAATCACTTCTCAAGTAACTTCTCACTGATATAAGATCAATATTTTGCTTTTGTACCTATGGTTAAAAATAATTTCTACTATCCTAGGGTAAGCCACTGTATTGTCATCACAACCACTGCGAGTATATCCCTAAGTTTTTTGATGCCTGATGACACTAGATTTCTTGCTGATTGATAAGAGATATTGAGCATCTCGCATATGCCTTCATAGTCCATATCATTATAATACTTCAAATAGATTGCTTCTTTTTGCCTTGCTGACAATTTTTCAAAAGCAATTCTCATCTTAGTGGCTTTTTCAGCATCCATCTCTGTTTTAGTTAAAATATCTTCTATTGAAAGTTCAGTGCCAAAAGCGTTATCATGATCATTGATTTCTCCTTGAGATTTTGATACTTCTTTTACTTTCCTGATTATGCTACGTCGAAGTGACACCATGAGATAATTTCTGATAGAATCTGTATCGCTGAGTTTCTCCCGATTTTGCCAGATATATACAAATAAGTCATGAAGGCAATCTTCTACCAAGGTAGCATCTCGAGTAAATCTGCTGCCATATCTTATGAGCTGATCTATATTTTGATCATAGGCCATTGAAAATGATTGGCGATCACCTGCCTTTATATTCTGCCATATTTCGAGATCACTCATATAATGTTATTAACTACTTCTAGGATATTTTGGTTTGACAAAACTAGAAAGAAAGTATTGATTATGGAATAAGAATTAATCGGTGTGTATAAAAACAATCTTTGAGGTTGCTTTTTAAGCACTAAATCCAAAACCTCACACACTTGTTCTTTTCCTCCTGCTCATCGTTGGGAAAATCCTCATTATGCTAAGGCATAACTCTGGTTATCCCGCCTTAATCAGAAGAAAAACAACTTCGTCTATAGGGCTCATTACCTTATGCTTGGTGCACTGATGAGTCTAAAAGAACTATTGGGACACGCTTTTATATACTTTCTTGTTATTTTCTTTTAACCGTCAAATTTTAAATTTGGCGGAATTTGTTGATATGTACCAACTTTGGGTTTGACACTTAACCCTTATTATTTTTATACTTTATGTGTGCTTAACATGGGCAGCTATCCTGCAAGATAGCTATATATTCTAGAGGGTGGAAGTCCCTTATACGCGAGAATAACATCTCGAAGTATTAGTAAGTCGCAAGGGTGTTAAGGGTGACCTTAGATCTGAAGGAAGCGAGACTAAAAAAGTCGGTTCTAACGAACAGAAATTTGATACTGAGGCTACTAGGGCTGGGTAAGCAATCACATCTTTGTAAAGCCCAAAGAATAGAAAAAAAAAGCTCTAATAGTAGATCATGTAGATATCGACTGAAATCGAAATGCGGCAACGCAATGAGATTCACTAACGCATGAAATAAGTTAGTAAAGAATATGCCCTTGCCTGGGGAGCTCTCAGAATGAATTGATGAATTCTGATAAGTCAGCCGAGGTCATAGTACCAAGAGTAATGAGCGAAGATTGCTAAACTCATACCCTCGATGGTCTACTCGATTAGCGGTTGTTGTTAATTTCTGCAAGCACATTCGTTGTGCTCATATAAATATTTAATAGTCGCTTTACTCATTTTTTCTAAAGTCAAGATGTTGATGTCAGATAGTTTTTTTACATAGATACAAACTTTGCCAAGTTTAAATTTCCCTAATTCGTCCAAAAAATGTTTATGCTCATCAATAGGTGAATATGCATAAATAGAAAATGCAGTCTTTCGTGGTGAAAAAGCAATTAATGGAGCATCACCTTCGTGTCCACTTGCATATTCATAGTGGTAACTACCAAAGCCAATAATTGTTGTTCCCCACATTTTAGGTTCAAATCCCGACCATTTGCTCATTAACTCGATTAATTTATTACTATCAACTTTTTTTTGTTCATTGTCAACATAAGAATTAATGAATTTATTAACACTCATTTCTGTTTCGGTTGTTTTATTCTTTGCCATAATTCTTTTATTTATTATCGCTTTCATTCCAAGGTAATACTTCTATTTGATTCCACCTACTCTTAAAACTTAAAGTCATTTTAAGATAATGATCTTTACTCATTGTTAATTTATTTGGTTTAACAATCAAATTAAAAGCATCATTTAAACCATAAGGAGCATAAACTTTTAATTCCTTAACCTTTGTTATTCCTATGGCAAAAGCAGGTAGCCCTTTGTAAGTTTTCGGAGTGGACTCAAGTTTTTACAAAACCATTTTAGGATATTTTAAAAGGATCTAAAAATGCCTGTCATCATTCATTAAGATTCTTAAAATAACTATCCTCTTCCACTATAATTTGGTGACTCTTTGGTAATTGTCACATTGTGAGGATGACTTTCATGGATGCCAGAATTGCTGATCTTTACAAATTTAGCCTTTTGAAGAGCTGGAATATTTTCAGCTCCACAGTAACCCATTCCTGATCTTAACCCTCCTGTATATTGTACCATTACTTCTGATATGGTACCTTTGTAAGGTACTCTTCCTTCTATTCCTTCAGGTACTAATTTTTTAATATCACTTTCAGCATCTTGAAAATATCGATCTTTTGAGCCTTGGGCCATAGCCCCAAGTGATCCCATGCCTCTGTATACCTTAAACTTACGGCCTTGGAATAAAATCGTCTCTCCTGGTGCCTCCTCTGTACCAGCAAATAGAGAACCTGCCATTATAGAACTTGCCCCAGCCACAATGGCCTT
>JAZGFD010000234.1:0-9604 GCA_036479115.1 Saprospiraceae bacterium
TAATATCTAATTTGTTTTTAGTATGTTTTTTAACAGTAAATATTTCAGTAAAAATTCACTGAAATTTTTATAATTATCTGATAATCAAGTATATACAAAACGGTAAAAACGTTAAAATTTAGAAAAAATACTATCTATTAATAATTTTATTTAAGCAGCAACTCCAAAATCAGCCCTCTACTATATATTTTGTAACTGCTCAGGTGGTATTAATTTTGGATAGCAAAGACTCTTTTTCCGCCACCACCTGAATAGTTGCTATACTTTTACTTTTATTCCTCCTCAGTTTCTTTCAAATTCACTCTTTTTCTATTATCCTTGGGATTGCGATCAATCAGAATATTTAATGGGTCAATACCTGCTGTAATTGGTTTTTCATTTACCCTGATCTGAAATGTCATATCCTCTTTATCTATTTTGTGTTTTTGCAGATAAATGAGTTTGTCTTTGCCTTCCTGATCTTCTGTATATATACCAATATCTACCCAGTCATTTATAGGTACTTTTGTTTCATTCCCGAGGCTATCGGCCTGATATTTTATTGATGAAGCGCTAAGAGTTACTAAATACTGGCCATCTTTTTCTTGGTATGACGCTTCTTTTGTTCTATTTTCAAATAGAGTAATCTTTTCAAACAAATCAGAGATGATGTATTGTAAGCTATCTGGCGTTACTTTTCTAAATTCATCGAGGTATATGTCAGAGGTGATGTATCTATCTTCCTTATATGCCCATTTATCAATAATACGACGTAAGGCTACATTTACACTGTCCTCACTGATATAGTCCTGAAGAGCATACATAACAAGAGAGCCTTTACGATAGTGGATATAACCTTGACCCTCTACATGATCTAATGGTTGTTCTTTTTTTGTCTCTGATGAGCGACCTCTGAGGTAACGATCCAATTCTAATTCTAAGAATTTTTGGATGATCTCTGGCTTAAATTCCTTTTTCATGACCATGAGGGCTGAGTACTGTGACATTGTTTCGGATGACATGGCATTACCTTGCACATCAGCTTCTGTGACTTGATGTGCCCACCACTGATGGGCAATCTCGTGAGCTGTAACATAAAATGGTATATCCACATCATCTTCCCCCACATCTAACATAAATCCAATATCCTCACTAAAAGGCACTGTGTTACTAAATGACTGAGCAAATGATCGATAACGAGGAAACTCCATAATACGCAACTGACGGTACTGATATGCGCTAAAGTGAGTGGTATAATAATCCAATGACATTTTCATGCCTTTGAGCATCTTGTCCAGATTGTAATCATGGCCATGATGGTAGTAGATTTCTAAATTAACATCTTGTTTTCCGTTAGTCCATGTATTTCTTACTACCTCATACTCTGCAGATACCATGCTGTAAAAATTTAAGATAGGCACATCCATTTTATAATGAAAATATCTACGCCCATCATCTTCCCATTCTTTTTGCAGGTAGCCCGGAGCGATAGCAATCTGCTTTGGAGAAGTGCTCATAATAATTTCAAATCGTATGCGATCAGCAGTAGCTCCTAAGAGGTTTTCACGTACAGCTTGGGCATCCTCTCTGGGGCGCATTCTTTCTTTCTTTGGCAAGTCATTATCCTTACGATCGTCATCACTTCCCAGCTCTATTGCCGTCTGATATCCAAATGTTGGAAAGTAAGTATTGTTAAAGAAAGTACCATTATGTAAAATTTCTGTGTTAGAACCACTTTCGACAAAGCCAATGCTATTATAATTGGTAACAAAGTCCATTTTAATACTATCACCAGGAGGTAAAGGTGCGGCCAATTTGTAAATAAAAAATTTAAACTTATCCCATTGTTCTTCAATTTTTACAGGAACACTAAAGGTCACTTCACTTTGTATTTCTTTTTCTGTTCTAAATTGTACATACAGCTTATCTATTGGTTTTTCTGTCTTATTTTTTAATGTATAATTTCCCTTGGCGGTAAAGCTTCTGGTTTCGGGATATACATCTACCTCTACATATGTATCTACTATTTTTAATAATGGCTGGTTTTCATATTTTTTCAATGTAGTTTCATACTCAGCTTGGTCGGCATTACCGTCATCAGAGTTTTGATATTTATTTAGAATATTCGTATTATAATAAATATAATAACCTGCTCCTGCAAAGAGTAGAATTGATACCAAAGCAAGTTCAGCTATGCTTTTATTCCATCTTTGGGCACTCAATTTGAATCTAGTTTTTATAGCTGTATTGGCTCCTCTTACAGTGAATAATAATACCAAAGTAAATAGTACAAGAGCAAAACCTAACCAATAACTACTAAACCATGTAAAAGGTTGGAAATAATGCCCAAATCCGTTCATATCTGAGTATTGGCCTAGTGAACCAGATGCAAATTGTAACATGTTATGCTCCCAACCCAAATTGTCAATCATCAATGTGGCGATAAAGAAAACTACCATCGCAGAATGGCCTATAAACTTATGATTTATAATAGTATGCATAAAGAAGCCAAGAAAAGCAAAGAGCACCCAATTACTCAAATCATCAACAAATAATGACTTGATATATACGGGTATTTCATAATGGGTAAAACCCATCAGAGACTGAGCTGCAATACCTACCAAACCCAATGTAAAAAGCAGGACAATAAATATCAATACCAATGCTAAGAACTTGCCGATAAGGGAAACATAGTTGGGATACGGCATGGCATCGTAGATAAGGTTGATCTTCACATCTCTTTCTTTCCATACTAATTCTCCAGAATACAAAACTGTGATGATAAAAAAGAAAATATTGAAATCTCCAAGGAGACCCAAGACACGATAAGTAGAAGGATATACATTCACATCATACATGCCTCCTAAACCAAAAAAGAATCCTGCTGCGGTAAATAGTATCCCTCCTATTACCAAGGCAAGAAATGTATATTGATTAGCCAGCCACTTAAAATAAAAGCCAGCAAGGTTAATGATTTGCTTTATGCTAGTACCTATACCAGAAAACTGCCTTACTTTTGGTATATCTATAGCAGCAGAAATAACATTGGGTAACTCTTTTGTCTCTGTAGTTTTTTTATTTTTTTTGCCTTTTCCACTAATGAGGTTAAAGTCAAACTTCCAAAAAGTAAATAGTAACGAAGCCAGTGCAATACCCATCCATAACAGTCGATTCCATAGGACCAAACCAGTAAAACCCACGCTGTTACTGTTCTGTTCTGCTACGGTCCAGTATCTTATAACATGGCTATTCGTATTAATAGCAAATGGGTCAAGTAAAGCGCCGAGATTTTGATTGTCCCAGCTCTCCATAAGTTCTGATGTAATCGCATAAAATATAAACAAAAAGATGCCTTGGATATATACTACTAGTATATTTCTACTCAGTGCTCCACTGGCAAAAAAGAGGCAAGACATGATGAAAATATTAGGCAAAATGAACACCAAAAATGGCTTAACCAAATATGCCAAGTTATAAGGGAGAAGATTTTCCTGATCTATCCATGGCATCAAATATCCTAAGGCCATTCCAAAAAATATTCCTGAAAATATGAGGACATTCATTGTCAAAGAACCCAAAAACCTGCCACCCAAATATTGGGTTTTAGTAATAGGTGCTGTAAACATCATGGATGCCGTATTATTTGTAAAATCTCTCAAAATTGGTAACCCCATGACTGATGATGCCAAGATTAATCCTGGTATGACAGAGAGGATTATCTGAAAAAAGGATATCGTTGTAGGCGCATTTTCTTTGACTTGTCCTGCACCTCCTCCTACTTGTATGACATCAGTAGTAATAGCTCCAAATGCCATGAGAAAAAGGATTACAAAATATATATAAGTTTCAGGCCTTTTCAACCTATATTTAATTTCAAATTTTAATATTTCCCACATTTTTTTAGTAATTTTTTTATAAAAAAGAAAGAATAGGTGTTTATACTACCACCTCTTTTTTACCAAAAAGTTCGGAAAAATATACATCCTCAAGATCTGGAGTGACTGCTATAAACCCTCCATCTGGTTGTAAATCACTCATCACATGTATGACTGGTTTTCCTGCACTACGTCTTTTGGATATGACATTTAAAGTTTTCTCGTATTCAGCCAATTCCTCTTTAGTAACTTGTCGTCTCCATATTTTGCCTTCTATGTTTTTTAAGGCCTCTGTAGGTGTACCTGTAAATAACACAGCACCTTGATCAATTATAGCCATATTGGTACATAGCTCTTTTACATCTTCTACTATATGAGTAGAAAGAATTACGATAGTGTTTTCACCTAGATCGCTGAGCAAATTGAGAAATCTGTTTCTTTCAGCGGGGTCTAGCCCTGCAGTAGGTTCATCCACTATAATAAGTCGAGGATTAGCCAAAAGAGCTTGTGCTATCCCAAATCTTTGTTTCATCCCTCCTGAGTAGCCACCAAGATTTTTTTTACGATGGTCAAATAAATTGGTTTTATGCAGCAATGCATGTACTACGTCTTTTCGCTCTTTATTGTCTGTTATTCCTTTCAATACTGCTAAATGATTGAGCAATGTCTCTGCACCAATACGAGGATACACACCAAATTCTTGGGGTAAGTAGCCTAATATTTTTCTTACTTCATCTTTTTGAGTCAACACATCTATATCTCCTAAAGCAATGGTACCTTCATCGGGTTCCTGGAGAGTGGCGATCGTACGCATTAGTGTAGATTTACCTGCTCCATTAGGCCCCAAAAGGCCAAACATGCCTTGTGGAATAGAAAGGTTTACTTTTTTTAAAGCCTCTACACCATTAGCATAAGTTTTTGAGAGATTTTGGATATCCAGGATCATAGTATAAAGTTTTTTGTTTTGTTGTAATGTATTTAGTCCACACTAATTTTGGCTAAAAATGCACACCCTCTGAGTAGTTATAACATTGACTTCTACATAATCCTTTAATATTGTAGATAATCAACGAGGTGTTATAAATTAATCAATTTCTATGCTCAAGTTGATAGTAATATATCATTAACTGATGGAAATTGGCTCAATGTGTATAAAAATTAGATATACCTAAGATTAAACCTGATCAACTCCATGGTTTTTTTTAATAGGATCGAATACATGACAATATGGAGGAAGCGTGAATATTCAAATGGTGTGTTTTATTTATTCAGAATTAAACCCATATGAGAACTCACAATAGCACCTAGATATCATTTTTTAGGTCATTAATGGCGGCCTTATTGTAACAAAATTCTGGTTTTGTTTGACCAAATTGCTTACTTCAATTTACTAATTCTAATATTTCTAAACTTGTAATCCGCATTGCGTTCTAGAGATTGCACAATGCCTAGAGGTTGCTCATTATAATCAAACCAATATGTAAATTTTTCGTTGAAAAACACATAAATAACGTTATCAATCTGTCTCACAGTCAGCTTATTATATTTATCATTATTTATTTCTTCAAAAGCGTTATTCGCATAGACAGTACCCCATATATTTATACCTGATGTGATGATAAATATCTTTTCTCTATTATAACCGATACGCCAAGAGTTGTTATTACCTTCTTGACCCCAAACTAGGGCTATGAATTCGTCAGTTTTAATGTTGTTCATTTCCAATTCCACTTCCCAATTGGCACCAGTAGATAAAAATTGTCTTTCTTTAAACTCAGATGTGTCTGCCTTTCTTTCATAGAGTACTTCTCGGTCATTATCCGTAATAAAATCGTATGCTTGAGTAATACTTACCCAATCAGGCGTAGGGATATCTTCGTTAAATAGCTCATCAGTATAGTATACCCGTCTTCTACCGCTATAGTTAATGTTAGTAGATATTGTTTCATTTGTAAAAGGATCTCCCCTCATCCTGCTCTTCCATTCTCCATTGGGCAAGACTAAGTTAGTATGAGGCCGAGCCAAATGGCAATGCCCTAACTCATGAAAGATAAGCCCTTCTTTCTCTGTTGGAGACATGGCACTCCAGTCAGTTCGGTCTATTTCAATACGAAATTGCCCTAAAAAACAAACTCCTGCGGATGGCCCATCTTCATCTGGACTAAATTTTATTGAGAGCCCCGTCTCTGTAAAATCAGCATCTATTCCGCGTTTTTGAGCTTCAATAATGTATTGATCTAAAAAAGGCTGAAAATCATTGTGCACGGTTATCACTGGAAGCTCAATCTCCTCTTTTCCACACATGGAAAAAATTATAGCCAGTATTACTAAAAAAATCAGGCTTACATTATCTTTTATATTCCTCATGGGTACTTTGCATTTTAAAAAACACATCTTAGAATTGAATTAAATAAGATTCTTAAGCTTCATACGTTATAATAACGAATATCCTGAATAATCGTATCTACGATTAGATTACTTGTCAATACATTTTCATTTAGCAAAATCACCTTGTCCGCTCAAATAAATATATAAATTATGCGTCGATTTTTGCTATTTACTATTTTCCTTTTTGTTGGTCTTTTATCATTTGGCCAAGATTTGGCATATCCTTCATTGTATCAGTTTCATAACTTACCAGAGCATGAGAATGCAACGATTAAACAATTAAGCAGAGTTACTGATAACTTAAGAGATGGGATAAAAATATTTTTAGAATCACCTGATGACTATATCACTTTACGTCAATACTACGAATCTGTCATGTTTAACTTAGAATGGGAGCTCCTAGAATCCAATGCAGTAAGTAAAATGAGAGAAATGGGGAAATTGGATATGATTCCCTTTTCAGGAGAATTTGTAAAAGAAGGTTTGAAGTATATGATATTTACTACCCGGATAGGTAGCTTGACTAAGATCAATATTACCCTTGTACGTGTTCAAAATTGAAATAACAATTAAATTTTTGTGCCTACCAGGTACCATTAAAAGAGAATTAAGTTTGGACTATTCGCATCATATTTGAGTGCATATTGAGGTTTCTTTTCTCAAAGTATCACAAAGAGACCTTAGGGCACAGAAGACGTGTTGGCCTGAGTAATTACTACTTGATATCTATGAATCCTGTAGGGTTTTAATATTCTTAGGGTTTTATTATATTGAAGAAATTCGACCCTGTCGGGGTCGTATGTACCGATTATCGTTTATTTTTAATAATCATATGAACCCTTCAGGTTCAACTCTGGGTTACTATTAATGCGAAAATAGCTTGTGTCTATCAAAAAAAATGTAATTTTTAAGTTCAAAACCACACCACCTGAGTAATCACGACTTTTTTTAATAAAAAAAATGTCGCGAAAGTTTAAAAGATCTTTACATCAATGTCAGTAAAGCCATTGTTTTCAAGCAGAAGGCCTCCTGATCTCTTTGTCAACTTGAAGTGCACCCGTTTTTTAGAAACTTCTTATGAAATTTCATTTTATACCTTTCGCAAAGTTCCAATATTAATCTATCTTCAATTTTAAGCACAACTTCCGACTGTGAATACTAAATCTCTTATTAGGCGACTTGTACATTCTAAATATATTGACCTCCTTGGGATTTTAATTATCTTAGGTGTGTGTATTGTAAGAGACTTCCACGGCACTTATTATCAAAATGGTCAGATGAGTTTTGGTATCCCAATTTCAGAGCTTTGGCCGCAAATAAAAGGTGGTGCTATTCCTTTAGGTATCTGGTCTATATTGGGTGCTATTTTTTCTGTATTGTCAAATAGACTCATTGGCAAACAAAATAATGTAGGCAATATGATAGGTGTAGGTACATCTGCAAGTAGTGGTACAATAGATTACCTTTTTGGCAATCATTCTGCTATTATAACTTACCCCATTTCTCTTTTTCTCAATAGTTTTTCTGTTTTTAAATGGAGTAAAGGTGTTTCTATGAGAAAAAGAGATACTTATTACTATCTCATCGTACTAACTGGTATGATTTTAGGGTTTTCATTGGTCTATTTGGGTTCTTATCTATTTGGGGGGAAATCTGATAATACATTCCTTGTAGTAGTTTCTTTAACTTTCGGGATATCCTTAGGCGGCAATTTTACCAATGCATTCAAATATGAAGAGACATGGCTGAGCTGGGCAGTTTATAATGTGATACAACTTATTAAAAATATCATGTTATTAAATATTGCTAACGTTGCTAAATATATTTTCTACCTCTTAAATTCTGTGGCTACATTGGCAGATTGGAAGATAAATGGAGATGTAGGCTAATAGAAGTAAAGCAAAAAATGTGTGCCGGTGAATGACATCAAGATTAGCAGCCCGAAAGAGTGCTGTGATTGATATCTATAGTTACCTACTTTCTATCTTATTATTAGACCATTATTTTACTCATTCGGTTCAATAAAGTCCCACCTATTCCATATAAGTCTTCAAAAACAGCAACAGTTCCGTATTCAAATTCAGTAGGAGCTCTAACAAAATTTATCTGCCTGCCTGTCATTTTATCAAAATCTATCTAAAAATCATCTGTGAAGAGAAAAAAGCCGACTCTTCCTCCAGTCTGGTTTCCAATGCTTTCTGATTGCCTTTTATTAGCTGCTTTTGCAAGTAGTAAGCAACATTCTTTAGCACCTGAAGGGGCAACCATTACCCCCCTTTTTTTTTCGTCAATATTTGTGTCTACAAGAAGAAAAAATCAAACTTTTTAGTATAAAATTCAATTGCTTCATCATAATCTTTAACTACTAAGGCTATATGTGCTATTCTTTGATTCATGCTTTTTCTGTCTGTATTACTTACTTTTTTATTCACGATGTTCTATTATTTTCTCTTCATTTATTGGGGCAAATATATGCCGATTCTTGCTTTTCCCAGTCTATCTTTTGGTAACAGTCCTTCTTTGTATGGTGCTGCTGTGAAAGTGATAAATTTATATCCTTCTAATTGATTTTTTCGGAACTGATACAGAAGATGTAATGCTTTTATTAATAAGAGATCGGGCTTCGTCATATGTATACCCATGTGCTATAAGTCCTGGAATACTGGCTTGATAACTTACAGATGAAACACATTGGGCTCCGGCCCACATATAATTAAGATGTACCTTTCAAACGCTGTTTTCATCTGTATCTAACAAATGAGCTGTCCATAAAGGTGGGTTTAGGTCACAACCTAATTCTTCTAATTCGTTGGAGATGCAGCCATCAATGACCAGTGGGTGCTTTAAGTTTATAAATGGAAGATAATGCTTTATTAATTTTGTACATTATTTCAGAGAAAGTTTTAGGAGTTATTGATTTAAGAGATTTAGGCATTAAAAGCTATTAATTACATGCTTCCACTTGTGCTGTGAAGATTGCAGAAAGATTAATTTCAAAACCTGGACTTAAAACAATCGATTGTCCAGCAATGTATATTACATTGGCAGCATTGGCAATAGTGTCAGAGGAGATAATGGTATTTTGAGCATGAATAGACATGTCTGATTCTTGCTCCGTGGCACTAATAAAATCTGTAGTAGTACAATTACAAGGCGCGCACTTTTTCCCTCCACAGTCTACACCTGATTCGTCACCATTTTGAATTCCATCATTACAGGTTTCACAAAAGACATTGTTGGTAATATGGGCATTGGGATTATAGTTGTGAGCATTAATATCTGTACATCCTGTAATACACGGCTCGCATTTGCTGCCTCCACAATCAGTCACCACTTCATCGCCATTCTTTATTCCATCATTA
>JAZGFD010000235.1:0-13608 GCA_036479115.1 Saprospiraceae bacterium
GAGTTGTTTTGGATGAGATTTACATTTATTGAGATTCGGTGATGCCTGAGTATCAGCTAATTGAAAAAAATATAAAGATCGCCAAAAGAAACTTTTTTGATTTTGTGTGTTTCCGGAGTGGGCTCAAGGTTCTCTTTTGGAAATGATTGAGGAGCAATTCTGTTTAGGGTTGCTCCTTTTTTTTGTAACTGCATAACCACATTCAAATTTTATTAAATACGACTCTTTTTCCGCTACTTTACGGCTATTTGAGTAACAATAGCACTGCTATTACGATTCAAATGAGCCGTGTTTAGCAAAAAAGCAGTTCATTTTTTTTAAGCCCGTGTAGTTGCCTTTTTTTTGTTTCTATTTATTAAATCAACATCTGTAAGGGGTTTTCCAAATGGGCCTTAACCGTATTAATAAACGCTGCCCCAGATGCTCCATCCACTACCCTATGATCACATGAAAGTGTAAGTTTCATAACACTGCCTACAGCTATTGTTCCGTCCTTTACCACCGGTTTTTGTACAATGCTACTCACCGCAAGGATACAAGCTGCAGGGGGATTAATTATCGCCGTAAATTCATCTATTCCAAACATACCAAGATTGGAGATAGTAAATGTATTTCCTTGCATTTCGTCCATACTCAACTTTCTATTTTTTGATCTTCCTGCTAAATCTTTTACTTCATTAGAAATCACTGACATCGGTTTCCAATCTGCATTTTTTAGTACAGGTACTATCAGTCCATCATCAATGGCTACTGCAACACCGATGTTTACTTCTTCATGAATAGTAATGTGCGTATCGTGCCATGAGGCATTCACTTTCGGATGCTTTTTGAGAGCTATTGCACATGCTTTGATAATAATATCATTGAATGATATTTTGAAGCCATTTTTTTCATTAGCAGCCTTTCTCATTGAGATGCTATTGCCCATATCTACCTCAACAGTGAGGTAAAAATGAGGAGCAGTAAATTTACTCTCACTTAACCTTCTGGCTATGGTTTTTCTCATTTGAGAAAGCTGGACATCACCATATTCAAAACCACCATATAAATTTGGGATAGGAGGTGCTGATTCCGAATAGGGGCCACCACCATTTTTAGCATGGATTACATCATTTTTTACTATTCTTCCACCTTCGCCACTTCCTTTTAACTGAGACAATGGAATAGACAAATCTTTCGCCATTTTTTTAGCCAGAGGAGAAGCTTTGATTCGATCATCATTTGAAGTGTCTACAGAGCTCGGTACAGTACTGGGTACTGGTTTGGGAGATGTAATTTTTTCGGGTTCTTCTGCTGTGGTTGTGCCATTGTTTGAAGTGTTTTTTGCTGATGATGCCTCATTAAGAAGGGCTTCTACATCTTCACCTTTTTTACCTATAATAGCGATCACCTCATCCACCGGTACTGTGCCTGATGCTTTACCTATGTACAACAATATGCCTTCATTAAAGCTTTCCAAATCCATTGTTGCTTTATCAGTTTCTACTTCGGCGAGAATATCACCTACTTCTACTTTATCTCCTACTTTTTTCAACCATGAAATGATATTACCTTCTTCCATAGTATCACTGAGTCGGGGCATTCTTATTACTTCCGCCATTGTCATTTATTTGTATACTAAAACAAAGGTAATACAATTCAAATAGTTAGCCACAGGTGCCAATCAATTTGTCGTTTTCGCAAAGAGGCCAGGAAACCTTTTGCAGAATATCACACAATCGGTGGGCTTTAAACAACATTGAGCCCACTCTGAAAACAGATAATTTTCACAAAATGAATTATTTTCGATGATATTATCATTTTTTGATATTTGTTGATGCCTGAGTATCAGCGAATTGAGAAATATGTAAAGTTTGCCAAAAGCAACTTTTTTGATTTTGTGAGTTTCCAGAGTGGGCTCAACATTCGTTATTCTACCAAGGGCGTTGCCCTTGGCTATTCAACTTAAAAACCTTCAGTCTTTCTATGATGATTACAGTATTGAAGTACTTATGGTCTGAACGGAAATTCATCAAAATTATAAATAGTTGTTTTGGTTGATCCTCTCTCAAATGTTATATGATGGGTGGGATTTGAATGAAGGTATCATATATTAGCAGAATATTTAATTTATAATACTATATGTCCGTTTCTTCCAAATTATTAGACAATGCAGTAACCAGTTTTTCTTCTCTTCCTGGAATAGGGAAGAAGACAGCTTTAAGGCTTGTTTTACATTTGATTAATAAGGATAAAAGCGGAGTCAAAAATCAGTTTATTGAACCTTTAGATAACCTTATTGAGAATATAAAATTCTGCTCCCAATGTTATAATCTATCAGACTCTAATCTATGCGGTGTGTGCTCTAATCCTCATAGGAATCAAAATCTCATCTGTGTGGTGGAAAATATTCGTGATGTACTGGCTATTGAAGAAACTGGTCATTTTAGTGGTGTTTATCATGTGTTAGGAGGTGTCATCTCTCCTCTTGAAGGCATTGGAGCTGATGACCTTACTGTAGATGGACTTATGGCCCGCCTAGATCAAAATGTAGAAGAGTGCATCATGGCTATAAGCCCTACTATAGAAGGTGAAACCACCATCTTTTATTTATCAAAAAAGATCAATGAAAAAGGAGTGAAGGTAAGTCAACTGGCTCGTGGCATTTCTTTTGGTGGAGAACTCGAATATGCCGATGGTCTTACATTAGGCAAGTCATTATTAGGCAGAATTCCCTATACTGTGCAAGAATATTAATATCTTTCATGCCATCTCATGACATTGCTGTCATCATTGTAAATTATAACGTAAAGGCATTCCTTCACTTTTGCCTTCTATCTGTCTATGCCTCTACGAAAAATCTAAATGCCCAAGTAATAGTAGTAGATAACCATTCTACGGATGATTCGTTAGAATTTCTCAGAGCACATCACCCTAAAATAAAGCTGATATCTTCACATCAAAATCAGGGTTTTGCTAAAGCATGTAACATAGGATTTATTGCCTCTGATGCCCGCTATATTCTTTTCCTCAATCCCGATATGATCATTGGCGAAGGCTGTATCGCAAAATGCGTAACGCATTTTGCGGAATCAAAAAATATCGGAGCCATCGGAATCAAATTATTAGATGGAAAAGGCACCTATCTGTCAGAATCTAAAAGGGGAATGCCCAATGTTAAAAACACTTTTTTCAAACAATTGGGTCTTAACCTTGTCTTTCCTAAGTCTTCTTTTTTCAATGGCTATTACTTAGGGCATTTGTCCCCTCATATAATACAGGAAGTAGATGTACTTACGGGAGCTTTCTTTTTCACTACGTCTGATATATTTAAAAAAGTTGATGGGTTTGACAATCAATTTTTCATGTATGGTGAAGACATAGATCTCTCCTATAGAATTCAAGAGAAAGGGTATAAAATCATATATATTCCTGAGCCTGAAGCCATTCATTTTAAAGGAGAAAGTACAAAAAAAACATCATTAAAATATTTTGATTCCTTCTATGGATCTATGAAACTATATGTAGATAAACACTACTCAGCCAGAGGGCGTGCTTCATTTGGTATTTTTCTCATTTTAGGTATTTTCTTAAGTAGAGTGGCCCATGTTTTAAAAAAAACAATCAGAACCTTAGTCTGGCCTCTTCTTGATACTATCGTTCTCTGTTTTATTTTATATACAGTAGCAGGGTTATGGGCTACTTATTTTTATCAAAACCCTGACCATTTTCAAAAATCACCTCTACTTATTAACGTAGTAATATATACCACCATATGGGTATCGAGCCTTGTCTTTCATGGGCACTATAACAAATATGCCAGTATTACATCCACCGCGACAGCCTTGATTAAAGGCCTTCTTTTGATACTCGCTATATATGCCCTTTTAGGTGATGCATTAAGAAGTTCTAGGGCAGTAATATTGCTTGGTTTTGGGTTAATTATGGTAATTCTTCCACTTCTTAAGCTTATTCTTATCCGCTTTTTTTACAAAAAAAGAAACAACGATGTTTGGGTCGATAAAGAAGACAATCTTCTCAATGATGTACTAAAAAGAATAGGTCTCAAACCATCGAAAAATAAAAACTCTTTTAGTAAACTCTTCACTATTGGAAATCAGTCATATCAGCAAATGATATCAGAAATATCACTAGCAAATGGTAAATTTCAGCCCTTCTTTTGGGACCCCAAACATCAATTGCTAATAAGTAGTTTTGAAAAGAAGAAACAAGGCTTAAGTCTAGAAGGTGGGCGCCTATTTAATATTACTAAGCCCTCTGCTGTTTTTTCAAAAAGGATATTTGATATTTTGGCTTCTTTGATAGGATTCATATTTATTCCTTTGAGTTATGCTTTCGCAAAAAAAGAAAATTATTACTACAAAAATTTGATCTTGATAATTAAAGGTAAGAGGACTATATTTTCATACAAGAACAAAACACATTTGGCTTTATATAAGACAGAATTGCCAGAGATAAAATGTGGCTTTTGGCCAATAAAAACTCAAATGGACATTGAGGAACAGATTTTGCAAATGAAAGATTATGCCCTCCATTACAGCATTATTAAAGATGTGACATTATTACTATTACACCTTAAGAAAGTAATGAAGTATTTATCAAATAATCATGATCAATAAAGAAAAAATACAAGCCCTAAATCAAAAATTCAAACCCGATATCATAAGATACAGACAACATCTTCATGCACATCCAGAGCTTTCATTTGAAGAAAAAAAAACAAGTCAATACATTCAAAAAATACTGGATCATCATGGAATAAAATATGAATCAGGATGGGCTAACACCGGCATCGTAGCATTAATAGGACATGGAAAAAAAGTAGTGGCCCTACGTGCCGATATAGATGCACTACCTATCAAAGAAACAAATAAAACGCCATATATCTCACAAAATGAAGGAGTTATGCATGCCTGTGGACACGATGTACACACTGCATCACTTTTGGGAGCAGCCATCATTCTTAAAGAATTAGAAAATGATCTGCCAATCACCGCAAAGCTGATATTCCAACCTGGAGAAGAAAAAATACCAGGAGGAGCATCTATCCTAATTAATGAAGGAGTGCTAAAAAAACCTCATGTAGATATGATTATTGGTCAACATGTGCATCCAGAAATGGAAGCAGGAAAGATAGGTATATGCCCTGGCCCTTTTATGGCTTCTGCTGATGAACTGCATATCACCGTAATTGGTAAAGGAGGACACGCAGCCATGCCCGAACAGTGTATAGATACCATCATGATAAGTGCAGAAATAATCACCGCACTACATCAAATCACTGGGCGATATGCACCAAAAGAACCCACTTTACTCACCATAGGTAAAATAAATAGTACAGGAGGTGCGACTAATATCATTCCGGATGAGGTGAAAATGGAAGGAACATTTAGAGCATTTAATGAAGAATGGAGATCAAGAGCTCACATGCTCATTAAAAAAATAGCCGAGGGAATAGCCACCGCACATGGAGCAAAATGTAATATGACCATCCTAAAAGGATATCCATACCTAGAAAACAATATGGAATTAACGCTTGAAATCAAACAAAGGATAGCAGAATATATGGGAACTGATAACACCGTTAACCTCCCAAAAAGAATGACTAGTGAAGATTTTGCTTTCTATTCTCATGAGATACCAGCATGCTTTTATCGACTCGGTACTGGCAATGTATCTAGAGGAATAACCTCAGGTGTGCATACGAGTACTTTTGATGTGGACGAAGAAATTTTTAACCACAGTAGTGGGTTAATGGTGTGGATAGCCATATCGACGTTTTTTGAAAAAAATGAACCTTGAGTCCACTCTGTAAACAGACAATTTTTACAAAATGAATTATTTAAAATAATATTATCATTTTCTGAGATTTGTTGCTGCCTGAGTATCAACAGGTTGAAAAAGAGGATAAGATCAAAAGCACACTACTTGAGTAGTTACAATATAGTTTTCGTTCAACCACTATATAGAATTTTACAAAATTTACTTATAGTAACTACCTCAGTATTCATAAACTATCCTACAATCATATTAACATATTCTGCAATATATTAACATATTGTAAATTACTTTAATATATTTGCATGGTATTTGTAGTATATAAAGAAAAACAGCTCAATGGCAAAAATTTTAGTAGTAGATGATGACAAGAGTATCCGTCGCACACTTAAGGATATTCTAGAATTTGAAAAATATGAAGTTACAGAGGCATGTGACGGGTTAGACTGCTTGGTTAAGCTGAGGCAAAACCAATACGACGTAATTATCCTAGACGTGAAAATGCCAAAGATGGACGGCATGGAAGTGATGGAAAAGATACAAGCTGCTAGACCAGAATTACCCGTGGTTATGATATCGGGTCATGGCAATATTGATACAGCAGTTGAAGCTGTAAAGAAAGGGGCTTTTGATTTTATACAGAAGCCACCAGACCTTAATAGACTTTTGATTACTATTAGAAATGCCATGGATAAATCTACTCTGATATCAGAGAAGAAAGTCCTTCAAAAAAGAGTATATAAAAAATCTATTGCGCAAGAAATAGTGGGTAAGTCAGATGGCATTACCAAGATAAAAGATACCATTGACGTAGTAGGTCCTACTGAAGCTAGAATTCTCATCTCTGGAGAAAATGGTACAGGTAAAGAACTTGTAGCCCGATGGGTTCATGAAAAAAGTTCTAGAAGGAAAGAGTCCCTCATAGAAGTAAATTGTGCCGCCATCCCCTCAGAACTCATTGAAAGTGAGCTATTTGGGCATGAGAAAGGGTCATTCACTTCAGCCCATAAACAGCGAATAGGGAAATTTGAGCTGGCTAATAATGGGACACTTTTTCTTGATGAAGTCGGTGATATGAGCCTTTCGGCACAAGCAAAAGTCCTTAGAGCTCTTCAAGAAAGCAGAATAGTAAGAGTAGGTGGAGACAAAGAAATTCAAGTAAATGTAAGAGTAATTGCCGCTACGAACAAAGACCTCAGAGCAGAAATATCCAAGGGGAAATTCAGAGAAGATTTATACCACAGACTGGCCGTAATTATCCTCAGAGTACCAAGTCTTCATGAAAGGTTAGATGACATTCCTCTGCTTGCCAATCATTTCAATAAAATGATATGTGGGGAGTACGGAATTAAAGAAAAGAAGATACAACCTTCTACCATAAAAGAACTACAAAAACTGCCATGGACAGGCAACATTAGAGAGTTGAGAAATGTAATGGAAAGACTGGTTATCCTCTCAGGCGATGAAATATCTAAAGATCATGTGAAAGCATACGTCAATGGTGATAGCAAAGAAAAGACGGAAATACAAGAGCTTTTTGATAAATTTGATAGTCTGGAGCAGTTGCAGTATTATATAAGAGATGAGTACTCAAAGTATAAAGAGATTTGTATATAGGCCAATCCAAAGCGCTCAAAAATCATAAATTATGAATTATGAATTATGAATTATGAAAAAAGTCAGTTTAAAAATATACTGACAAGTGTTTTCGGCGTAATTCTAAGACTTTGAGAAAAAAAATAATAAACTGTAACTACTCATGTGAAGTCATTTTTCATCATAAAAAGTTCTTTTTCTACCATATTTCAGCTGTTTTTTCTCCATAGCACTGCTATGCTATAAAAAATAACTATATCTGGTAAAAAAATAACAATTTTATACTTTCCTGAATGGCAGAGAGGCCTCAAAAGCGCCCATCTGAGTAGATACATAAAACTTAAGGTTTGAGCCTTCAATAAATACTCAATAATGAGTGCACTCCGAAAACTTACAAAATCAAAAAAGTTAGTTTCCAGAGTACGCTCAACAATTAAAGATTAACAAATTGCTCTGGTTTGGGATTCGTCTCATTCTGGAGCAGTTTTATTATGAAAAGGAATACAAAAGGCAATAAAATGAGAAAATGGCAACATATAGACGCTGAAAATTCTTGGACTATGTTCAAGGTTATTTCAGAATTTGTAGATGGATTTGAAACTTTGAATAATGTAGGGCCATGTGTCTCAATATTTGGGTCAGCTCGTACGAAGCCAGGTCATGAATTTTATGACCTTACTGTACAGATGGCAAAAAGGCTGACTGAAGAAGGTTATGGGGTGATCTCCGGCGGTGGGCCAGGGATCATGGAAGCTGCAAATAAGGGAGCAAGAGAAAGTAATGGAGTGTCAGTAGGACTCAATATAGAATTGCCCTTTGAAAACGCCCATAACCAATATATTGATGACGATAAAAAGCTGAATTTTAGATACTTTTTTGTACGCAAAGTGATGTTTGTAAAATATGCTCAGGCCTTTATTGCAATGCCAGGAGGATTTGGCACCTTAGACGAATTATTTGAGGTGTTGACTCTCATTCAAACGGGGACTATTAAAAAAGTGCCCGTAATCTTGATGGGAAGCAAATTTTGGGATGGCTTGAAATCATGGGTGAATGAAGTCATGCTAGAAAGCTATAGCACGATAAGTCCAAAAGACTTAAATCTCATACCTGTTGTAGATGATCCTGATGAAGTGATACAAATCATCCATAACTTTTACGATGTAGATAACATAGGAGAACTTACCCCAAATTACGGCCTATAGAATCTCTACCTCTCTTATATGTGTGTGAATTTAAATTGTAACCAATCAGGTAGTTTCAATTTTGGTCAACAAAACTTCTTTTTTCTTTATTCTTCGGCTATTTTGATTAAAATGAGTCTCGCTTAACAAAAAAATAACAAATTTTTATCTCAAAAGTACCCATCTGAATAGTTGCAAAAAATACAATACTGGCATCTATTTCTGATTTAACGCTCTTGAAAAATCATCAACTAAATCCTGCGTTCCTTCTATTCCTACTGACACTCTAATCATCCCATCAGAAATGCCATTGGCCATTCGTAGTGCTCTTGGCACACTGCGGTGAGACATGGATGCAGGGTGAAGAATCAAGGTATCAATATCACCCAGAGTAGGAGCTAAAGTGCCTATTGTAATTCGATTCATCATCTCCATTCCAGGTTTTATTCCACCATTCACTTCAAAACTTAGCATACCTCCAAAACCATTCATTTGTTTTTTTGCCAAAGCATGATTATGATGATCTTTTAACCCTAAATAATTCACATGAGCAACATGAGGATGTTCAGCTAGCATTGTAGCCAATGCCATAGCATTTTCACAATGCTTTTTCATCCTGAGTGGCAATGTTTTTAAGCCGTTATTAACTAACCATGCTTCCCAAGGGCTGAGATTAGTACCAATATATTTCATCGCATCCCAAATAGCAGAATAATGTTTTTTATCCCTTCCTACTATTATTCCGGATATACTATTGCCATGCCCATTCAGGTATTTAGTAGTAGAATGGATAATAAAATCTATGCCATACTGGAATGGTTGCTGTAACATAGGGCTACAGAATGTGTTGTCAATAATGGTATAAATTCCTCTGGGTTTTGCCAAAGCAACCAATGCCTCCATATCCACACAATCCAAACCCGGATTAGATGGAGATTCAAAGTATATTGTTTTTATCTCTGGGTATGTATCAATAGCATTTTTTATCGCTTCTCTATCTCCTAGGTTAACAAAAATAGAAGTGATTCCAAACTTCGTAAAAACATCTTTAATAAGTTGGGTAGTACCTCCATATAAATTGCCTTGCGTAAGGATTGCATCACCCGATTTCATCATTCCCATTACCACAGTAGTCACTGCAGACATGCCTGATGATGTCATGATTCCAAATGGATCGATATCAATATCATAACCTTCCAATGCAGCAATTTTATTTGCTACGGCCTCCACGGTAGGGTTACCATATCGGGCGTAGAGGTGGCCTTTCACAGTTCCGTCGAATATATCAATGCCTTGCTCTATATTATTAAATTCAAAAGATGATGTTGAGTATATTGGTAGATTATGTGGCTTCGTGGTGACAGTATCTTTCGATTCTTTTACACAAAAAGTCTCAAAACTTCGTTTATTCATATATTGATTTTATTTTTAAAACAAATGAGGCCAGCCAAAGTTTTATAAAACTACTTGGGAGGCCAATATATTTACAGAATAAACTTTTTCGATATTGGATGTTCATTTAAAAAAAAGCAATGAGATCATGATAAAAAAACCTGCATTAGTAAAAAAATAACTACTCAAGTAGTATCAATTTTAGCTACAAAAACGCACAAAATGAATTTCTTCGCTAAAAAGAAATAAAGTGTTTTAGCGCAAAAGAATTAAAAGGTACCTTATGAACAATAAATCGACTCGATAAAAGTGAACGTGTATCAACGGGTAAAAATATTTACAATAATCACACTATTTTCATGCGGAATAATAGGTTATACCAATGCACAGAAAGTAGATCTTGATGAAGATTATACCAACGAACCACTGAAGGTGAGACTCACAGGCATGAATTTGAACATGCTATTTCCACAGTCTACATTTAAGAAAAAACTAGGTGACGAAAAGGGATTTGGCATCGGAGGTTTTATGCTTTATCAGATACAACCACTTTCTCCACATTTTCTGGGATTTGATATAGAGTATGATCATTTGTATAGTGAGGAGAGCAATTTTAATGGATTGGAAGAACGGATAAATTCAGGATATGTAAGTATAAATTTTAATTGGAGAATTTTTCCAGATTTTAAAATCTCAATTATTGAACCCTATTTCGAAGCATTTATAGGCCCAAATTTCATTTTTACCTCTACTAATGTATTGGATGAAAATGGACAGTCTGTTGAATTTGATTTCAATCAGACCAGTTTTGGTTTAGAGTACGGTATAGGAGGTGGTTTCACCATTCCTTTTTCAAATAACTGGTTTTTTGATTTTCAATTCATCAGATCTCAAACCTCAATTGCAAGATATCTCATCCTTCCTGATGATAGTAGTGATTTTAGAGAAGTCAATTCTGCTAATGACCACAATAAGATCAAGCTAGGAGTGCTATACGCGTTTTAGATTTTCTTTCATTTTATCAAATCGGTACTTCATTCAGGAGTAACTACACAGCTGGAGCCATTTTTTGATAAATAAAGAGTTCACTCCGAAAACTTACAAAATCAAAAAAGTTTCTTTTGGCGAACTTTACATTTTTTTCAACTCGCTGATACTCAGGCATCACTGAATCTCAAAAAATGCATATTTCATGCAAAACAACTCTTTTTATGGAAAATGTTAGTTTCCAGAGTAGACTCAAAAAAGATCTTTTTCTACCATGTTTCAGCTATATTTTTTAGCCATAGCTTTGCTACACCCTAAAAGAATGAGTTTTCTCTGGTAAAAAAAATAACATTTTTTTTACCAGCCCGTTTGGCAGACAGGCCTCAAAAACGCTTACTTGAGTCGTTACATTCAGGATAATACCGAAACCTTAGATAATAATGCGACATTTGCTGATCAATAATGGATAAAGACAAAGACATCATAAATGACACAGATGAAGCCACACATGAGCTAACCATTTTAAATGTAGATAAAGGGCAAAGCCCTCTGAGAGTTGACAAATTTATTATGAACCGAGTGGAACATACCACAAGGAGTAAGATACAAACAGCAATAAAAGCTGGTACTGTACTGGTAAATGATAAAGTGGTTAAACCCAACCACCGTGTTAAACCTTATGATCAAATAAAAATCTTACTTGAACACCAAAAGAGTGAATCAAGTAAGATCATACCAGAAGATATACCACTCGAAATTGTATATGAAGATGAATATCTTATGGTTATCAGTAAAGCATCGGGAATGGTCGTTCATCCTGGATTCGGGAATAGGTCAGGCACATTAGTACATGCACTGGCTTATCATATCAAACGTGATGATATTCCTATTCTACCCGGCAATTCTATTGATAGACCAGGCCTCGTACATAGGTTAGACAAGGATACATCGGGACTGATGGTTATAGCCAAAACTGAATATACAATGAGCCACCTTGCCAAGCAGTTTTTTAATCATAATATAGACCGCACTTATCATGCTCTCGTGTGGGGCACATTTCACGAGAATGCGGGTACTGTGGAAACATTTATAGGAAGACATCCGAGAAAACGGGTTATAATGTCAGTACATCCTGATGATGGAGAAGGAGGTAAACACGCCATCACACATTATGAAGTCATTGAAGACATGTATTATGTTAGTCTGATCAAATGCAAGCTGGAAACTGGAAGAACCCATCAAATAAGAGTGCATATGAATCACATAGGGCATCAAGTCTTTTCTGATGAAAAATATGATGGATCTAGAGTAGTAAAAGGAACAGTATATACCAAGTACAAACGATTTGTAGAAAACTGTTTTAGCCTTTGTCCACGTCAGGCACTACATGCCAAATCCTTAGGTTTTATTCATCCTCACACAGAAGAGAAGATGTTTTTTGAAAGTGAATTACCAGAGGATATGAGCTTATTGCTAGAAAAATGGAGGTCATACTTTACTAATAAATTAGAAAAGTAATGACATTAGATGAAAGGATTGCACTATTAGAAATTTTGGGTGATCGCCTTCGTGATTTTAGTAATCCTATGGTAGATATGGCCATAACCAAAGCGTATCATGAAAATCAATGGTTTGTACCTGAAAATACCAAGAAAGCCTTAACGGCAATAGGTGATGAATTTTTGGGAAAGGAAAAACTTCAACAATGGCTCAGTCAGTATGACCTTTCAAAAATTGTCAGTAAAAAAGTGGGCTTGGTGCTGGCAGGAAATATTCCTTTGGTAGGTTTTCATGACTTGCTTTGCACCTTCATCTCTGGCCACCACGCTGTCATTAAGTCTTCATCTAAAGATCAAGCCCTTGTCAATTTAGTTTTACACCTCATGATTGATATCAAGGCCGAAGTTGCAGATAATATAACGACTACTGAGCGACTTACAGATTTTGATGCTGTCATTGCCACTGGTAGTAATAACACCGCCCAACATTTTGATTATTACTTTAGAAAGTATCCAAAAATAATTAGAAAAAATAGAGTATCTGTAGCTGTATTAAACGGTGATGAAAGCAAGGACACTCTCCAGAAATTAGGGGATGACGTATTCAGCTATTATGGGCTAGGTTGTAGAAATGTATCAAAAATATTTATTCCTAAAGGATACAAATTAGATCAATTATTTGAAGCATTCAATAAATACCAAGACATTATACATCATAATAAATACAATAATAATTATTCTTACAACGAAGCAATATGGCTAATGGGTCAAGACAATTTTTTAACCAATGGATTCATTATTTTAAAAGAAGAAAAAAGTCTCTACAGCCGTATATCTAGCCTTTATTATGAATATTATCAAGACACCAAAAGCCTTTTAAAGTTATTAGAAATAGAAAAAGGAAACATCCAATGTGTGAGTACCGAAATGAAACTTAGTGGAATTGACGCCATTGGTATCGGGCAAGGTCAGTGCCCTACCCTATCTGATTATGCCGACAATGTAGATACTA
This sequence comes from Saprospiraceae bacterium, assembly GCA_036479115.1. Classification (GTDB taxonomy): domain Bacteria; phylum Bacteroidota; class Bacteroidia; order Chitinophagales; family Saprospiraceae; genus UBA7328. The sequence goes on from JAZGFD010000235.1 coordinate 13,449, forward strand.
TGGATTTTTTACGAATGTTATGATAGTTGAAAAATTGAGTCCACTCCGAAAACTCACAAAATCAAAAAAGTTGCTTTTGTCGAACTTTACATTTTTCTCAATTCACTGATACTCAGGCATCACCGAATCTCCAAAAATGCAAATTTCATCCAAAACAATT
>JAZGFD010000236.1:0-29033 GCA_036479115.1 Saprospiraceae bacterium
CCAAATTTGGCGAAAGCCTCAAGTGATCTATACTGAGCTTGATCTAATTTTAATGTTCCTGCTACTTTCTTCATCGATTTTATTTGAGCCGCCCCGCCTACTCTTGATACGGATATTCCTACATTAATAGCTGGTCTCACACCTGCATTAAAAAGGTTTGATTCTAGAAAAATTTGTCCATCAGTTATCGAAATTACATTTGTAGGGATATAAGCTGATACATCTCCTGCTTGTGTTTCAATAATTGGAAGAGCGGTAAGTGATCCACCACCTTTTACAATACCAGCTTTCTTAAGAGAATCAGGTAAATCGTTCATATCATTGGCGATTTCGTCGTTATTGATAACTTTGGCTGCTCTCTCCAGCAACTTGGAGTGAAGGTAGAATACATCACCTGGGTATGCCTCACGCCCTGGAGGTCTTTTTAAAAGAAGTGACACTTCTCTATATGCCACAGCTTGCTTACTCAAATCATCATAAACAATCAAAGCTGGTCTGCCTGTATCTCTATAAAATTCGCCAATAGCAGCACCTGCAAATGGTGCATAATACTGAAGGGGTGCAGGATCTGCTGCGGAAGAAGCTACAATAGTAGTATAAGCCATAGCTCCATTTTCTTCAAGAGATTTAGCTACTTGTGCTACTGTAGAAGATTTTTGACCTGAAGCTACATATATACAATATACCGTTTCTCCTCTTTCGTGAAATTCTTTTTGATTGATAATCGTATCAATTGCAATGGCGGTTTTACCTGTCTGTCTGTCACCAATAATCAATTCTCTCTGACCTCTTCCAATAGGAATCATAGCATCAATAGCTTTAATACCTGTCTGTAATGGCTCACTTACTGGCTCCCGATAAAGCACTCCTGGTGCTTTTCTTTCTAGAGGCATTTCATACTTTGTGCCGCCAATTGGTCCTTTGCCATCTATTGGCTGCCCTAAGGGATTCACTACTCTGCCTATTACACTTTCACCTACCTCTATTGATGCAATTTTCTTGGTTCTTTTTACAATACTTCCTTCCCTAATTTTGTCAGAAGGCCCCAAGAGAACAACGCCTACATTGTCTTCTTCTAGGTTAAGAGCAATGGCCTGTACTCCTGTTTCAAATTCAACCAGTTCTCCAGCCTGTACTTGACTTAATCCATACACTCTAGCTATACCATCGCCCACTTCGAGTACAGTTCCTACTTCTTCTAGTTCGGCTTCTGTTTTAAATCCTGATAATTGTTGTTTTAATATTGCAGATATTTCATCTGGTTTGATACCAACCATTTTAGTAATATTTATCCGTTTGTTAATTCTTTTCTTAAGTCTTTGATCTGCCTTTGTACACTGGCATCGTATATTTTATCTCCTATTTCTAGAATATATCCTCCGATTATGCTACTGTCTATTTTTGTTGAAAGATCTACGTGGCCGCCTTCTGATTTGAGTTTTGTCTCAATGTCATTTATAACTGCAGAGTCTATATTTACAGCTGTGGTAAGCGTAGCTGTAGTTATGTTTCGCATTTTGTTATACTGATCTTGCAATGAATCAATGATTTCTGGCAGAATGCTTTCTCTTCCTTTTTTCATTGTGAGACCAATAAATCTCATGGTCAAGTCGTCAATCTTTCCACTAAATATGGTAGATAGCGCTTTCAATTTCTTATCTCCTTTTATAATTGGACTTTTCAAAAGAAGGAATAATTCTCTTGATTCTAAAGCAGCAGCTAAAGTCTTGGAATCATCTATTACACTATCCAATTTTTTTTCATCTATTGCCAAATCTAAAAGTGACTTGGCGTATCTTCTTGCTACGCTTAATTCTGACATCTTAATTTTTACTCATTTTACCTACCAAATCTCTTACAAATGACATCTGATCTTGGTCATTGCTTAGGTTTTTACGTAGAATTTTTTCTGCGATATCCACCGCCATAGTTCCTACTTCTTTCTTCACTTCTGCGATCGCTGCATTTTTTTGGTTTTCAATTTCTTTTTGAGCACCTGCTACTATTTTACTGGCTTCCTCTTTCGCTTTTATTTTCGAATCGTTGACTATTTTATTTTTCATGTCTTTAGCATCTTTAAGCATGGCTGCTCTTTCTTCTCGTGCTTCTTGTAATAACTTCACGTTTTGAGATTGTAGGCTTTTCATCTCTTCTTTCACTTTGACCGCTTCGTCCAGAGCGCTCTGGATATCCTCTTCTCTTGACTTTAGGGCTTCGGCTATAGGTTTGAAAGCATACTTGCCTATGAAAAACCAAAATAGCCCAAATATTAATGTGGTCCAGAATATTAACCCTACATCGGGTTTGATTACACTAAAATCTGCTAAAAAAAACATGCTTTTATTCTTTTAAAAAAATTAAAAGGAAAATCTTTTTTTTTGAAATATGAACTGACTGACTGCCAACCGCAATACAGTCAGTCCATTATAATTTCACTTTTAGTAATTATCTTACTAAGAATGCCATTACGATTGCAATAAGCGCGGCTCCTTCTACAAGAGCTGCCATCAATATCATGTTAGATCTGATGTCTCCTACTGCTTCTGGTTGTCTTGCGATAGCTTCCATAGCTTTAGAACCTACTTGACCGATGCCGATACCAGCACCGATTACTGCTAATCCCATTCCTATTGCTACTATTGATCCTCCCATTGTGAAATTTTATAATAAAAAAATAGATTTATAATTTAATGATGTGGTTCTTCTATTGCTGCTCCTATATATGAAGCAGTAAGTATTGTAAATACAAATGCCTGTATGAATGCCACCAATAATTCTATGGCCATCATAAATAAAGTCAATGCTGTAGAGACTATTGCTGTACCATACCCGCCTATATATGAAGTTCCGTTATTGCTAAACATAAAGATGAGTGATACAAAAATGATAACCACCATGTGACCAGCAGTGATATTGGCGAAAAGACGCAACATCAAGGTTATAGGCTTTATAAAAACTCCTAAAAATTCTACAGGTGTTAAAATTGTAAGTACTGGCTTAGGCACTCCTGGCATCGCGAAAATATGCCCCCAATAGTGCTTATTTCCTGATAGATTAGTAACAAAAAATGCCAAAATTGCAAGAACCATTGTCACTGCCAAATTTCCAGTAACATTGGCGCCACCAAAAAAGGGAATCTGACCAAAAAGATTCAAACCTAAAATAAAGAAGAACAATGCCATTAAAAATGGCAAATACTTCATATAGTGCTTACCTAAGAATGGTTTAGCTACTTCGTCTTGTATAAATGCAAAGATGACTTCTATAAACGATTGAGTACCTTTTGGAGCAAGGCCTTGTCTTTTCTTATATGCTTTTGCTGCCCCTATCATAACCCATGATAAAAAGAGAACTACTAAGATCATCGCAAAAACATTTTTAGTAATAGAAAAGTCAAAAAATGGGGTTATTCCACCTCCAAACACTCCAAAATCAGCTGTGCTTTTATTGTATGTAGGATACATTTGATCTCCTAGGCATACATAAGCTCTATCTAAACTATCGTGGACTATTCCTTTTATTTCTGTCTTTTCTTTAGGAAAATTTGGGTCTTGAACCAATCGGATGGTGCCGGCATCAAGCACATAACCTTTATATGCATAGTGGCCATCACCATGACCCATAAAGTCAAATCCAAATTTGTTGCTTAGAAATAAGTCCAGTCCTGACTTTGTATTATACAAAATGCAAGGGAGTGGAAATTGCCATGGCCCAATGCTATATACATTTGCATCACCAATGTGATGGAAAGCTGTATTGCCAGGATCAAATTCTTCATGTCCATGATTATCTGCAAGATCGCAAGAAAGATGATCATCCTCATGCGATATTAAATCATCAACGTGTGCAGCCGCATCAGCTTTTTCATTGTAATTGTGATGGTCTTGACCTTGATCGTGGTTGTGATCATGAGCAAACGCAGATAGGCTCAGAACAACTGTTGCAATAAAGGTGGAAATTAACTTAAAAGATGTGCTCAAGAGTGTTTTCTTTAAAAATCGGTGCAAATGTATGCAAACAATAAAGAAAAAGCTCAGGAGATAAGGATTAATATCTGTTTTTTATCAGGTCTATAAAATATTTTCCTTACCTCTTAATTAATCGCTTACTGGTTCATCTTTGTATTGGTCTTCACCTGTGGTTTATTTGTTGCAATTGAGTGGTTAATTCGGAAATGTATTCTGCAATACTCGCTGTTGGCCATATTTTTACTAAAGCAGAATAATCGCAAGATTTACAATATATCTCGACCAAATTGAAACTGAACCATTATATTTTCGTGGTTTTTTATGATAACTTTTAGCCCTAAGGGTCGCTTTCGATAATTTTACCCTCTACTTTTGAGGGGATATGATATTTCTACACAACATGCTGTATATCAAAATTTTATGTGAAACGGTAGTGCGCAAACCAAAAATTAAATCATTGATTATCAAATAGTTATGTCTTTTCAATGTAAGTAGTGGTCTGGACGGAATCTGTGGAATTTTATGAAATAGAATATTTTGGATGAGAATTTAGTTTTTTGATATTCGGTGATGCCTGAGTATCAGCGAGTTGAAAAAAAATAAAAATATCGCCAAAAGAATTATTTATAATTTTGATGTCTTTTCGTTCAGGCACTAAGTATTCAGCAATTCTCAGATTAGATAGGAATGTAGGCGGTAAAGGGAATGTATCGCCTAATCAGAGCCTGATTAAGAGGTGTTTTTCCAATACCATTTACATTTTTGATGCTCCGAAATGCCAAACTGAGAATTGCTCGTAAGTACTCAAAATCATGTGTAATCAGAAATATTTGTCATCATTTTTGGTTAAAAATGCCGCCAAATCACAACATTGAACCCACTCTGAAAACAGATAATTTATCTGCTTTTCACTAAAAGCTAACAGGTTCTAATTTTTATCCCACCCCAATGGCCGTTTAGACCGTAATGGCGCTTCTGGCTCTGGCTTCATCTCAAATGGATTAGATTTTAACAATCTCAATGCCTCATCAACAGCTGCCTCTAACTGCGGATCTCTGCCTTTTAATACTTTTACCGGATCCATAATGACTTCTATATCAGGAGCAATACCTTCTCCTTCTACTGACCACTTGCCATTAGCATCGTAGAATCCTCCTCGTGGAGCTACCATCCTACCACCATCTATAAATTGTGGTGTGTCCCATGTTCCTACTAGGCCTCCCCATGTCCTTGTACCTACCAGAGGCCCTATTCCTTTGGCCCTAAACATGTAAGGTAACAGGTCACCTCCTGACCCTGCTCTTTCGTTGATAATCATCACCTTAGGGCCCCATATTCCAGCTATTGGGCTTGTCCATGGGCGATGGTCACCAGCTTTACTATTAAAATAGCCAAACAGATCTCTACTCATGATATCTATCATATAATCTGCCGCAGATCCTCCTCCATTATTCCGTTCGTCAATGATCACTCCTTTTTTATCTTGTTGAGAAAAATAGTAACGGTTAAAATTAGTGAAGCCTGGCCCTCCTGTATTTGGAACCCAAACATAGGCTAATTTTCCATCTGATAATTCATCTACTTTTCGGCGATTGTGCTCCATCCAATCAAATGTTCTCAGGTTCTGTTCATTTGAGATCGGCTCCACATTGATAATACGTTCCTTACTGAGAGGTGATGTTTTAATACCTAATCTCACTTGAGTACCAAATGTCTCTTCAAAGAGTGCATAGATGTTATCATCACCTGAAAGTGACACTCCATTCACAGAAATAATATAGTCCCCTTCTGTAATTTTCAGGCCAGGAATATAGAGAGGGGCTTTAGTCGTAGGGTTCCACTTTTCTCCATTGTATATTTTATCAATGCGATATAGATTATTATTGATGCTATAGTCAGCTCCTAATAGGCCGCCTCTCACTCTATCAATATCAGGCATATCCCCACCTCTTACATAAGAATGACCAATTGACACTTCTCCGCTCATGATATCTACCACATAATTAAGGTCTGTACGATGCCTCACATGATCTATCCAAGGTGAATACCATTCCCATACTTTCTCCCAAGGGGCGCCATGTACATTATCAACATATAAAAAGTCTCTCATGAATCTCCATCCTTCTTTAAATATTTGATGGTACTCTGCTTTGGGGTCTACTTTTATTTTAAAATCTGTATTTATTCCATCTTTTGAAGAGTCAGGCTTTCCATCTAATGATGAAATATTCCATTTACTTCCTTTTCTGTAAAGCCCATATTCCCCATCATATGAAGTAGTAAATGAAGATACTCCATTTACATATTCATTCAATTTATTATCTTCAAATGAATATTTCTGAACATTTAGCCCGTCATCTCCTGATGAGTATACAAGTACTGACCCTTTGGGTGCACGGCCTAGACCTAAATAACCTCCAGACACTTCTGATACAGCCACTACCCTATCGATAATATGGTTAAAATTGATAGCTTTCTTCTTCACTATACTCTTGTCATTCTTATTGGATTTTTCTTTTTTCTTATTCTTTTTCTTCTCTTTCTCGTCATCACCATTAGCCTCTTCTGGCTCTTCTTCATCGCTTTTTAGAAGCAATGGAGAAACACCGTCAGCATGCAATATTGTAGCATACAATGTTCTTGTAACAGATGGATCATACGAACTCATATCTAACCACCCAGATGTCAAACCATAATCAGTACTCGCCAAATAATAAATGTAATCACCACTTTGGTCAAAGATTGGTCTTACAATATCAGCCAATCCTTCAGTGATTTGGTGCACTAATTTTGTGCTAATATCATATATAAATATGGATTTGAAATGACTGTCCTGCTGCTTGGCATAAGCGATGTATCGGCTGTCTGGTGACCAAATCGGATTCATTGTTCTATTGGGGTGGGCATACCGATCAGTGTCTACTTTGGTAAATAAGCCCGATCTAAGGTTGACATACCAGATGTTATAATGTGTGTCAGTAAATGCTATCTTAGATCCATTTGGAGACCAATCAGGAGTAAAATAAAACGACCCTGAGGGCACCTTCATGCTCTTCTCTATTTTTCCATATTGATCAGCTATAATGAGTTGATATTCTCCTGAAGAATCGCTAAACCATGCTATTTTGTCTCCCTTTGGACTCCAAATAGGATCTCTATCTGCTGTTCCTGAAGTTTTGGTTAAGTTGCGATAACTGCCCTCTTTCTTAGGGACTGTGATGATCTCTCCTCGATATTCAAAAATAGCTCTTTTGCCTTTAGGAGAAATATTGGCACTAGAAAGTGCACTACCACCTACGCTTTCCCAGCGCGTTCTGGCGAAATTCATGTCGCCTTTCACGTTAATATTAAGTTGCGAGGATTGCCCTGAGAGGCCTTTTATTAAATGTAGATAACCACCTTGTTCATATATAATATCATTATTGTGCGCGTCTAGGCTTTTCACATCAAATACTTTATGATGGGTTATTTGCTCTTCTTGATTGTTAGTAATATCAAAAGACCATATGTTACTTGCATAATCACGTTCTGACAAATAGTATATTTTATCACCTACCCAAACTGGATCAAGATGTCGCTCTTTATCAGGTTGCGGTGTTGTAATTAAAGCCCCAGTATTAAGGTTTTGTATCCAAATTGGCATGGCTTGTCCGCCTCTATAATTTCGCCATTCGGGATCCCAAGAAGTAATCGGAGTATAGGCGAGATATTTTCCATCAGGTGATACTTCTCCATATGCAGCTCGTGTGACGTTAAGTGCCTTAGGCAATCCTCCTGTGAGAGATATTTCATAAAACGAATTGGTTTCTGTAGGGTGAGCCATCCTCCCTGATCTAAACACTACTGCTCCATTTGGCGACCACCCTTGTACTATGTCGGCACCAGGATGCCAGGTTAATCTTTGAGGGCTACCTCCTGTTGCATCTACTACATATACGTCAGTGTTGCCTCCATATTGGGCTGAGAAGGCCACCTTAGTGCCATTTGCATTAAAATGGGGGAAACTTTCCGTTCCTTCATTGGAAGTAAGGCGCACGGCATCACCACCTGTTATATTAACTATCCATAAGTCATCAGCATATACAAATACAATTTTATCGGCTGAAAGGGATGGTTGTCTTAATAATTGTGTGCCCTGACCTATTATTATGGCAAAACATATGTGGAGTAAAACAAAAGTGAGTGATATCTTCAAAAATCGCATGATTAATTTTTTTTGTAGGAAATTACTTGTTTGGTGCTTTTCTAACGAATGTAATGTACTAATATTTATGAAAGAATATTAATGCTTTTTTACTTCTGGCATGTTAAGGCGATTGTATAAATCGTATACTAATTTTATATCTGCTCACTATTTTTTCTTGTTAGAAAGTCACTTTTTTATAACTACACAGGTGGTGTGCTTATGAATGAAAAAAGTGTTGCTTTTTTTGCTCAGTGAAGGTATTTCACTAAGCTATTTTGTTTTTAATAGCAGCGCTATTGAGAGGGAATAGCTGATGGGTAGCGGAAAAAGAGCCTTTCTTAGCCAAAGTTGATACTACCTGAATTTACATTTTTTTATATGCGATGAGCGATGTTTTTAAAACAGCTTTTACGCCTCTATCATCCTTCGATCTGCCATAACAGTTTGATAAGTAAGCAGAGATCGTTCTAAAATATCCATTGCTTTTTCTAGTTTTTGAACGTCCAAAACGAATGCTATTCTGACCTGTTTTTTACCTGCAGTTTTATGGATATAAAACCCACTTCCTGGTGCCAACATAATGGTAGCTCCATCCACTTCAAAATCAGTAAGTAACCATTTGCAATATTGCTCAGCATCATCCACAGGAAGCTCGGTCATAATATAAAAAGCCGCTTTGGGCATATAACATTTTACATCTTTCATTTTAGAAAGGCGGTCATATAGGTATAATCTTCTGGTATTATATTCTTTTCTGATACCAGTGATATATGCTTGTCGTCTTGGATAACATGATTCTGCCATATGCTGACCTATCATAGGTGCACAAAGACGAAGTTGGCCGAATTTTAGCAGCGTATGCCTTAATTCTTCATTGCGAGTGACAAGGTAGCCTATGCGTGATCCACATGAGCTGAATACTTTTGATATCGAATCTATAACCAATACATGTTGTTCTAATCCTTCGATTGAAAGTACGGATGTAAATATTTCGTCATAACAAAACTCTCTATACACTTCATCCACTATTAAGAAAATGTCTTCTTCTATAATCAATTTAGCCAATTCTTTTAATTCTTCTTTGTTATACAAATTTCCCGTAGGATTACCTGGATTACAGAGGAATATGGCTCTTGTATTTTTTGTGATTCTACTTTTAAAAGACTCGATAGGGGGTAAGGCAAAACCATTTTCTATCTCACCGGGCACAGGGATCATATGTATACCAGTCACCTGAGCAAAGCCAAGGTAATTAGCATAAAAAGGTTCTGGAATAATTATTTCTTCGTCATGGTCAAAACATGAAAATAATGCAAAAAGAATGGCTTCAGAAGCACCTGTTGATACCAATATGTCATCAGCATTAATGGAAACTCCAAATGATCCATAGTAACAAGATACTACTTCTCTTAATGACTTTTTCCCTTCTGACTGTCCATATTCTATGATTTCATTGTCATAAGTTTTCAAACTATCTAGTGCTGCCTTTGGTGTCAAAATATCAGGTTGACCTATGTTCAAATGATATACATGATTGCCTTTCACTTTGGCTTGACGGGCATAGGGTATAAGACTTCTTATAGGTGACTGTTTAAGTCTATTTCCTCTTTTTGATACTATTGGCATGACTTTTTTTATTTAAGTTCATTAACAACTGTATCCTAATGCATTTACTATAGGCATTCTCCTCCTGGCTCAATTACTTTAAAGAAAAACATTGCTTTTGTATTTACCAGTTCTTCTAAGGCTTCTAGGGTGACATGAGAAGAATCAGTAGCCTGATAAAGTACATTTTCGTTTACCAGTCCTTCATTTATATAACTGGCTAATATAAGATCATCACACCCATCAGATAAAATAGGGTCATCATACAAACCTGCATTACCATGGATGATGGACATATAGAACGATCCTGTATCTTTTGCTGTGATGGTTATATCAAGAGTAGAAATACTATTACTTCTTTCAGGTTCGCAGCTAAAAAAATTGCCCGCATCAAAATTATCAGCCGCTAATGTCCCAGTGTTTATTTGAAATTCAAAGGCATCAAGATCGCGGCTGTGCAGATCAATATTAGAAACTGAGTCATTTAATCTATGAATAGATATCGACGTAACAAATTGAAAATTCTTTATATCTACCAACGAAATTTCTTTTACATCTCTCGAATTCAACATAGTGTCAGATGGCGTAATGATCGTGTCAAACTCTGTCAATACCACTCCTGAAAATGCTCTTAATGTATCAGTATACACAAGAGAAAAATTGAAAGATTCATTTTTTTCAACACACTCAGAGGCAATAGAATATGTAGGTTTGAGATCAATGAAAAAAAAATCTTGATCACAATCTTTGCCACAGCTCATTACACTAATGGCTATTAACAATATGATAATATATCTAATCATTCTTTTAATTAAGGTTAAATCTGGCAGTAATACCACCTTCTATCCTCGTGGATCGATAAGAATCACTCACATATGGTTGTGTCATCATGTAATCTACAAAAGCCCGCAGTGTGAAATTTTTATTAATATCATAATCTACAGAGGGACTGATACTTAGAGACTTTATACCTCTGGTAGGTTTTGCACTTGCACCACTGTCTAACTCGTGAAGAAATGTAATGTCATCTCTAAATCCAAAATTAAAGGTAATATTCATTTTATTTTGATCCACTTTTACTCCTCTTTCACCTGCTTTGGGGTCATCTCTATTTTTTTCTTTTTCTCCTTTGGATAGCCCATTTTCAGTATCTATACCAACTTTTATTTTAGGCACTTTAATTGTTCTACCTGTGAGAAAACCAATTTTTACATCTTCCAAAATCCATCCAAATCCAAAAATAAATTCTGTGGTATTCACTTCATTTAATTGACCTACTCCAAGATCCAGACTAAGGATTCTAGATTTAGAATATTCTATATTTATATTCATATTATTCACGGTCTTCATATCGATGCCTATGATAGGTGCAAATCTCTCCGAGAGGACTATATCCGGTATTTCATATCTGCTAAAATAGTTTTTAGTAGATATAAGAGGGTCTATGAAATTCACATCTACATTTTGATTAATGATTTCAGTACCTCTAAAATTTTGCTCGTAATACTTATCATATTGAAGGTCGGTTTGAAAGCTATTAACTTCTAACACTCCCTCATATCCATGTGTAATACTTACACTTGAGAAAATATCTTTAAAAAATGGCAATTTGTTTAAGCCATTATATCTCAATTGCCAACTGGGTTTGGGTATAAAACCTGTTTTGCTTATTTGTTTTGTAAGATCAAGGTCTATCAGCTCGGGATCTACCCCTGTATAAGCTGCGATAAAAGCAGGAATCAATACATCTTGATTTTGGCGGCCATAACCCTGAGCATACAAAGGGCCATCCTTATCGTGGGGGAGATCAGGCCTGTTGATACCACTTGCTTTGTCTTCTCTCAATCGTCTTGCCGATATCGCTATTCTATTTTTTTCAAATTGCCTGAAAGTTGATAAAATATCTCCATTAAAGAGAGTCTGCAATCCCCAATAGGACACTTGATAAGAACCAAAATTTCTAAGGCCTCTTACGCCAAAATCGTCCAAAGGGCCTTGTGTCTCTGGATTAAGGGGAGGTCCATGGATATAATCAAAAGCGGTATTTTCGGTAAATGACTTTTTAAAATCAACATTGATTGTGAAATCTGGCCAAGGCTCTAACTCTACCTTAGCGTCATAATTTTTCACATTGGTTTGATGTACTTGCTGATTTAGAAAAGGGTTTTCTGATATATAGCCTCCGTCTGAAAGTTCTTTCAAAAATGTAGTCACTTCTGGTTGTAATCCGAACGCAAATGCATATCCTGGTTGCTGGCTCGAGCTTATGCCAAGATATTTCGGTGATTCTAAAAATCCAGGAATAACTGTAGATAAATCTTGGCTATAATTAAACTTTACCTCTCTTACTGAAAGCAATGGCCTTACAAATAATTTTTCAAAAATGGATGCTTCTCTGGTTTTTTTTCTGGATGATCTATCATTACTAGCAGCACGTGGACTCCCACTCCTTCTTGCTCTGGATGATCTTCTTGGCTTCTTATTGATTAATTTGAAATAGGGCAACTTGTCATATAATTTGTCAAATGCCATTGTGGTATTGAACGCCCTCCTTTGATTGTTTTGGATGATATTACCTACTATCTTTTCATCGTCATTTTGTATGTTATTGAGAAGGCGAGATCCTGCTGTCCAAGAATAATCCCCGTCGTACTGAGCACGAGCAGTTATCCAGTCCATACCTGGCAAGTATTTAAAAGGAAGTGTATAGCTTAATGAAATACCTTGAGTAAAGTTTTTCATTCTTCCAAAGTCTCTAAAATTTTGATTCCGATAATCATTTGGCAAATTGGGGTTAGAAGAAATTTGGTCGCTAAAAGAAATTCCATTTTCATCAAAATTGCCAAATTCATCTGCCCATTCTCTTTGATCTCGAGTAGATGCTATACCTACCTGTCTGAGCTCATCAATAACAGCCTGTGCTGATGCATCATAGCTTAATTTTAATGATTTTGTAAAATCCCACTGGAGTGCATAGTTGCGATCCCAAGTAAATTTTTGATCATTGAAAAAATACTCAAAACCTTCATTTATATCAGGTACTCTATATAGTTTTTCTCCTTTTAAACGCTTTAAATCTGTATTAAATGATATTGAATTTGGAAATGGATTAAAATTAATTTCTTTTATAAATCTCAGCGGTTTAGCTTTTAAGTTTTTAAACGGCTGAATATATTTTGCTGCTTTTGAAAAACCATAATCTAATGACCCTGTGTGTTGTGTTTTTTTGTCACTCTTGATTAAATAATCTTTATATTCTGTTTGGGTATAACCATAACTTACACTAAAGTTAGAAATATCCCACGGCATAGGTTTTTTGGGCTCTTTGCCCTTTTCTTTTCTCCGTTCGTCGGCTTTTGCAGTTCTTTGTTTTCGTGCATTGGTAATATTTAATGTCTTTATAGTCGTCTGTCTCTTATTTCTATCTGCAATATCCTCACGTTGATTCTCATTCAGATTTAGATTGATTAATAATTCATCAGCTGTAAGGTCTAGTTCGTATTGGTCGTATTTTTCTTTTTGAATAGAGCGTGCAAATTGGTAGTAAAAAGGAAGGCTAAGGCCCCATTCTGTAGGAAATAGTTTTCCCAATTCCAAATTTGTAGCGACGTCATAATCAATAAATTCTGCCAAATTTCTATTTGCTACAGCATCATCTATCTGTCCAAATCCAATTGAACTGTACGATGTACTCGCCGTAATATTACCAAGATCAGCCAACTGTATATCCATTCTAGCCAATCCAGCAACCCCTCCTTCTTCGTTAAGTCCTTTAAGTCTCAACTCATTAACCCATACATTAGCACATAGCCTGTCTTTATTTCCATCTCTCGGATTTCTTATTCCTATTACAAAAGACTTTATGTACCCTACACTTGGGTTTCCTTTTATGGCTACCCTAGCATTCAAATTTGGAACAGAATCAAAATTTACAAAATCTTTAATGCTGAGTTCATACCTTTCCTCACTTATTACACTGGCTTCATTACGTTTTCTTTTTATATCGGGAAAAACTCCTAAATTAAAATCAAACATATTTTCCACTCGCCAAACCTCGGCCTGATAAGGCACTATAGTAAGTCCTTTCATTGAAGGGTCTACATTAGGCAAATTATCAGGGTCTGACATGGTAAGGGGTATGGAATATTCATAATAGTTGTTGTTAAAATCTTTCCCTAATCTTATATATATTTCCATATCTCCATCATTCAATTCCTTTAAAACACCATCTTCATCAGGAGCATTTTCAGCATGAACAAACATTTGGAGTGTTTCGTATTGTCTCAAGTCTTGGATTTGCAATTTATTTATTGACACTTCACAACTATCAGGTAGCCCACACACTCTTAAATTCATAGATCGTTCATCCTGAAATGTGGTACTGAATGTACTGAAAAATTGCTCTTGCTTAATTCCCTTTGGGAGCACATAATTAAAAGGAAGCCTGTCGCTATTCTCTTCAATTCCTACATCATCCATCACAAAATTAAGTTGCCCTACTGCATCAGAATTGCATGTAGTAGGGCTGATTCTCCATTGGTTTCTAGTCAACTCAAATTCAGCTAACCTGAACATTTTTTTTGTTTTAAATCCTGTCATATACAATCTCATAAACTGTATGGATCTAAGTCCTTGTATACCATTTATCTCATTTCTTAATTTTGAATCTTCAATTGGTATTCTAAACCGGTACCATTTTTCATCAGGTCCATTGGTTACGTTAACTATATTTATATCAGTCACTAAGTTTCTAATCCTAGCACTACTGAGATCAATTTCACCTTGGTTATTTTTAAGAAATAAAGGGTATTCATAATAACTTTCGCTTTGCTCCAATGACCTGTTGTTATTAAGGTCTTCTGAATCTGGCAGGCTATTACCAAGCCTGTTTTGAAGGCCTGGCTGTGGCACATTTGCCTCAGGATTATTAAATTTTTTAAATCTATCAAGGTAAGGTGTACCTTCAGGATATGCTTCATCATTTAAATAAGATACATAATTGTCATTAGCAGGATCATCTCTTGCTCCGCTAAAATTATTTACATAATCAGCATATTTATTTGCCTCTTGAAAATCACTCAATCCATCAAATCCTAAATCCTGTATGGAAATAAATTCTTGATTAAACCCTCTCACATTAGGAATAGAAAGCGGTACTTTTCCCCATTCTGTTTCTTGGGTGGGTATATTTTCCCCTGGTACTGCATTAGAATTTTCAAAATATTGAAGGTTGTCCTTCATCAAATCTTCAGATACGTTACCAAGATTAAAAACCAGCATTCCTTCTTCACCCTCGCCATGCTGAAAATCAGACCCTTCAGGTTCCATAAATGGATTGAGCATCCAAAATTCAATAAACTGATAATTGGATTGTTCAAAATCGTTATTGCTCAGCTCTCGCATGATACCTGCCCACCTTGTCTCTGGTTCATTCAGCTTAATGGTGCCTGTAAAGTTATCTTCTACAGCTCCTGCTGATATACCAGAAAAGCCTTCTTCTGGATCATAATTATATGGTCCCCTTTCGTCAGGATAGTATACCAGATCAAATGGTCTTAAATCTGAAAGTTGATTGAGATCCAAATCTCTATTAAAAAGGTCAGTAACATCAACCCGACGTGTATAAGGGCTAGATTCGTTATTATTGCTTCTTTGATCGTTTACTACAAACCAATTTAACAATGCTCGATTTGCCCCATACCGAAGATTGTTATTTAATTGAGACTCAGGAAATCTATTCCCGAGTCCTTCTGGCCTGTCTGGTGTACTGGCTAAAACCCAAGCATTGTTATTAAAACCTGCTAATGGCAAACTGCTTCCTGATCCTTCAAAATCATCAAGACTTACTACGGCCCCTTCTTCGCCAGGGATGTTAATCGCTTTTGAATGCCCAGGCTTTAAGGCAGCAATCTCCCCAGTAAATGAAATCGATGATTTTTCCTTTGTACTTATTAGCGGAAGGGCATCTAGTACTTTCGTAATGAAAGGCGCTTCAGTAGTGAAGTCCATATCAAAACCATACATCCTATTATTTATCGGATCACTTCCAAAATTTACTTTTTGGGTAAATGGCCTTTCGAATAGGCGCATATAAGTGAATCCTAAATTAAATTTATCTGATACTTGATAGTCACCTCTTAGTCCAAACATAGTCTGACGCTGTAAGCTAAAAAGATTATTATCTTCATAGTCTACCCTCAGCGGTACCCCTTGCTGTATGTACAACTGGTTTAATATTTTAATGCGTCCTGCCAGTTCATCCACTTCGTAATCTATCCCTCGCTGTAATTTTTGTGATCCAGCCCAAACAGCTACAGAGTTGGCGTTTACCCCAAACCCTAGTTGTATCTCATCAGATGCGCTACCTTTAAATTCTCCTCGCATCACAAATCTATTATTGTCAAGATTCTGCCGAGCCATTACAAGGCTTTCATTGTATAAACTGGCAAAGCCATATCGCTGATAAAGTTCATCGTTTCCACCTAAAAGCTCAAGCATGGATTTTCCAAAAGGCTCTAAAACAGGAAAAATAATACTGCCTGTTCTCGTATTCACGGTTACTCCTGGTATGAAATCAAACTCTCCATCTTGCTGAGGATCGCCTTGTCTATTGAGCTGATCCAATCGAAAAAGGTTCATGAGTGGTATATTCCTTACTTCTGGTTCTGGAATATATCTCTTTAAGGTATTGGTAGAAAAATCTTCAAAAAGGATATCAAACTTAAAGTCTTCATCGCTTAATTGTGATGTAGGTAAGCTGTATATATTTTTCATCATGAGCTTCCACATCGGGGCTACTGGAGCCTCTGGCAAGGCGCTTCTTTTCACTGCTTGATTTGTACTTTTCAGCATCTTTACGTACACTACATCTTCTGGTTCTGGTTCGCTTTGCTCACTGAGGCCTCCAGTGTTAATCTCATTCGAAATTTCACCTACTTTGTAGATTTCACTACCATTAAAGGCATAGGTATATTCGTATGAAACACCTAACACTTGATTAGATCGGAGTCGAGAATTAAGTGAAATAAACCCGAGTTGAGGGTAAAATGTAAACTCGTCAGGTCGTAACTTTCTCATTGTCTGAACCTCAAAATCTCTTACCTGATTCAGGCCATATTTCGATTTTAGCCTAGTAGAAGTATTGATAATAGTACGAGTAGTATTGTCATTTATCAATTCTTTAAATAAGCCACTACTGCTGTTATCTGGCAATGCATTTCCATCTCTATCCTGCATTGAAGGGATAGTAGACAAAGGAGGGTAAAGTGGTGATTCATTGGTAAAATTGTCAATATCAGTCTCACCTAAGTCAGCTATAGCGGCTACAGTTGTAGCATATTGCAAGTCGCTATTTTGATTATTTGTAACCCATACTTCTATATTGACTACCCTGAATATCGATTGTATTTGTGGCAAATTGCTAAGTGCCGATTCATATTGTTCTCTATTATAATGCGATATAAAAAAATGACGATTTTCATCGTATTCATCAGGTCTTATTTCAAATGTTTGTTTTACACCCCCATTTTCTATTGTGATACCGCTTTGTTGAGCTCTTACTTGAGCTGCTACTCCTGTTATTCTGAATGGCCCAAACTGTAATTCTGTGAGTAATCCAAATAAATCTTCTCTTCCTTTTATTAACTGACTTCTTAATGGTAGGCTTATATTACCAGCTTCAATTCTCTTAATAATATCATCTTCATCAAAATCTTCTGAATTGTATCCAAAATTTAATGTATTGTCAAAATCAAATGTGGCTAGGGTGTTATAATCAAAATCAAGGTTTAGTTTTTCGCCAATATTACCATCAATACCAGCATTGATATCCATGTCAAAATCAAATGGAAAGCCCCCTCCTCCTCTTTGTTGTTCATCTGAAAGGTTTGGGTTCTCTGTTTTTTGATAATCTACACCAAATGTCATATCCACAAACCCTGTAGGTTTAATTTCTACATCTATGCCGCCAAAAAGACGATCAGTAAGTGCTCCTTCTAAATCAAATTTACTGAGTGGGTCCGCATCAGCCCCAAAGGATACCTTCTTTAGCTGAACACCTGAGAGATTTAAGAATTGCTCTCGCTCTTGTTGTTTTTGGGTATATTCAAGATACTCTTTCATCGTGAGATAAATGGGAGTTCTGAAATATTCATCTCCTATTTTTTCATAGATAAGATACTGTCCTGATTCGTAGTCAAACTCTACAACCTGCTCTATTTCAGAGGTTTGTATATCAAATGGGTTATAAGTCTGATCAGTGACAAAATCTCCATATCTATCTTCGAATGGAATCGTATCTTGAACAGAAATGACAATCTCATCTTCGAATAAATCAACAACACCAGCTGCATGGGTTTTGTCAAAACCTATAGTCAATATCGAAAAGAGTACCAGGAAAATCAAACCAATCTCTCTAACATTCATCGTAAAAGTCCAGCTTTTAGCCTTGATAATTCAGTAGCAATGGTTTATAAACGGAATAAATTGTCAGAACGTATCTTTAAAGGGTATATAAAATGTCACTATTATTGACAAGTAGAATTAATGAGAGAAATCCTGTAATGGTTGAGAGCTTTGATAGGCTAATGGGTGTGAATGAGTGAAGAAATGTTTATTTATAGTGTATACTACTCAGGTGGAGTCAATTTTGTATCAAAAAAATTTTTTTCTATTATTTATCAGCTATTTTTTTCGCCATAGCTCAGCTATGTCTCAAAAAATGAGCTTTATCTGGCAAAAAAATAACAATTTTTTATCTCAATAGCACCCACCTGATTAGTTACTTTATAGTAAATTTATTGCCACATATATTTAATTTATAAAAGATGCCACATCCAAAAGGTTCGCTCAAACACAAGCTACACGAGATAATATTTGAAGCTGATACTCCTAATGGTAAGCTTTTTGATTTAGTCCTTCTCTTTTTGATAATTCTTAGCATACTTATAGTGATGCTGGAGACCGTATCAAACATAAAAGCCAGTTATGGACATCTTTTTAGGATATCAGAATGGGTGCTCACTCTTCTCTTCACTGGAGAATACATATTGAGAATTTATAGTGTAAAAAAGCCAAGCCGCTATATTTTCAGTTTTTTTGGGGTGATTGATTTATTAGCCATTCTACCTACTTACTTAAGTATATTATTGCCAGGGTCACAGATTTTGGCTGTGGTCAGAGCATTGAGGTTACTTAGAGTGTTTAAAATATTAGAAATGTCATCTTTTACAAGGCAAAGTAAGGTCATCATGTTGGCCATGAGGTCATCTTTGGTTAAGATAGGCGTGTTTATCTTTTTTATTATAATTATGGTGACCATTTTTGGTACTATTATATTCTATGTGGAGGCAGATATAAATCCAAAAATAGACAGCATCCCAAGAAGCGTCTATTTCTCAATCACTACTTTGGCTACAGTAGGATATGGCGATATTGTACCCGTCACTGCACTCGGTCAGTTTTTATCATCTATATTAATGATAATGGGATATGGTGTAATAGCTGTACCTACGGGTATAGTGACTTCTGAACTATTAAATAACAGCTATAACGATACTACAACACAGGCATGTGAAAACTGCTCAAGAGAAGGTCATGATAAGGATGCAATACACTGTAAATATTGTGGCGATATGCTAAATGCTCATTGACATAATTTCATAACCACTCCGTTTAAACAGAATGGTTAAGTCTACTCTGGAAACTAACATTTTTCATAAAACGAATTGTTTTGGATAAAATTTGCATTTTTGGAGATTCGTTGATACCCCAATATTAGCAAATTGATAAAAATGTAAAGTTCGCCAAAAGCTTTATGCAGAGCTTGTATAAATGGACTTTTTTATTTTGTGAGTTTCGGAGTGGACTCAAGATTATTATTTAAAATCAAAATCCCGCTTTGAGGATAAAAGATGAATTTTTTAAGATTTTATTTAGAACGTCTATCTCGCCTATCCCGTCTTTAACAAGGGAACGATCTTCTGTTTGTCTCAAGTTGACAAAGAGGTCATGAGACTTTTTACTTAAAAACTATGGATTTACTAACATCGTGACAAATGCCTCTTGACCTCTTGCGACATTTTAATTACACTTGACAAAGGACACATTGTCTTTTTCAATTGTAACTACTCAGGTGGCATCAATTTGGGTTAAAAAAAGCTCTTTTATCTCAAAAGCACACCAAATGAGTAGTTACTTTTAATTAATTTTTATTAATGCTTAATTTCAAAACATGTTACTAAGAAAAATTATCTTATTTGTTACTATTCTACTTCCTTCACTACTCATGGCTCAGGTGATAGAAGAGCGCGCCTCCATGAGTGAAGGTGTGCAAAATGCTTTCGTTATCGAACTAGAAGGAGCGAATAAAAAAATTGCAGAAAAAGTTTGGAAACAGTATATTGGTAAAATAGGAAAAACAAAAAGGAATAGAAAATCAAAGGAGTGGCGATCAAAATCTATAGTGATACCAGCAATAGACAACAATTATAATGTAAATCTTACAGGAAAATTTGAAGATTTGAGAGGCAATTCAAGAGCTTATGTCTGGCTAAAGATGGATGGTAATTTTATAAATTCTGAAGACTATACAAATGAAGCTCGTGGTATAAAAGAATTTTTAGAAGAATACGCTCTGAATGTAAAAAAAGCAGTCATTGGTAAAGAGGTAGAGGAAGAACAAAAAAGGCTAAAAAGCGTAGAGAAAGGCCTAGAAAAATTGATAAAAAAGAACAATAATTTTCACAGAGATATAGAGAAAGCCAATGAAGCCATTATAAAAGCCGAAAAAAAAATAGAAGATAATGTAATTGCTCAAGAAGGTAAACGAATAGAAATAGAAGAACAAAAAGCTGCCTTGCTTAAGGTACAAGAAAAACTAATGGCAGTAGGTAAGGATAAGTAAAGAGTGCAATTCAATTTGTCGTTTTCGTAAAGAGGCCAAGAGGCATGTTGGAAAATATCACACAATCATTGGGTTTTTGTGTGCCATTTTGAATTACACCCAAGGTAAAGAGAAAAGCGTAGGGTTATTTGCTTGCCTTAACATCAATTTTATGTAGTGTCTGAACGGAAACTTTAGTTTTTTATGAAATAGAATAATTTGGATGAGAATTTAGTTTTTTGATATTCGGAGATGTCTGAGTATCAGAGAGTTGAAAAAAAAATATAGATAAAAGTTTTATACAGAGCTTGTCGAAGTGAACTATTTCTAATTTTGATGGGTTTAGAATATTACATATTTTTTATTTTCTCTAATGATCATATCACTCGAGAAACCATGAATTAGCGAAAAAATGTATTTAAGCTAAATCATGAGCTCACTCCGAAAACATAAAAAATATAAAATGTTTCTTTTAGTGATCTTATCCTCTGATCCCATCTGTTGATACTCAGGCATCAATAAATCTTATAAAATGACAATTATATCTAAAGTAAGTCAATTTGTGAAAATTATCTGTTTTCATGGTGGGCACAATGTTGAATTTAAATTTTTTGACCTTTATAGATTTCTATACATTTTTACGTTTAAAACAGAACATTTGTTCGAGTAAAATCAATGTGATAAATCACTCATTTAACTCGCTAAAATCATAAGTTTTCCGCCTTGTTCACCCTCAAAATATTCATCAAAACCAACCCGCCATTTAACACTTGACACAGCACTAGCCGAAAACAGTGTAATCTCCTTTTAATAAACATCATGTTGGGATTGCTTTTCATCAATCAAATAAATACCATCCTCTTTAATTATTATTCTTTTTTGCTTATATAGGCTACCCACAATTTTCTTATACAGTTTTTTACTGATTCCAAATTCTTTTCTGATTGATTCTGGATCACTTTTGTCATGATAGGGAAGGAATCCATCACTACCTTCAAGTCTTTTTAGGATATTATTTTCATTTGCACCCACACTTTCATATCCTATTGGATTTAAGCTTATATCAACTTTATTATCAGATCGGATAGGCTTTATATAACCAATGAGGGCTTGTCCTATTATAAGGTTGTGTCTTAGATCATTTTTATAAATCAAGCCACTATATGTTTCGTTTACAACTACCTTGTATCCTATCTCCGTGGATTTATAGACCAAGAGGTTGACCTCTTGACCCATTTTAAGATATTCGTCAGCTTCTTGTTTTAAAAACTTATTCAATTTTGTAGTACCTACAAGTCTATCAGAGTAATCATCCAAATACATATGTACAACATACATCTTTCCTTCTTCGAGTTTTTCTGCTTGATTGGCATATGGAATGAGTAATTCTTTTGAAGTCCCCCAGTCACAAAAAGCACCAACTTCATTGGTTTTCTTAACTGTAAGTGCTGCAAATTCTCCTACAGTCAGAACAGGTCTTTCAGTGGTAGCTATTTCGCGTCCATATGAATCACAATACACAAATACCACTATCTCATCACCGATGGCCATATCATCTGTCAAGTATGCTCTGGGCATAAGCACGTCATTTTCTTCTTCTTCTGTATCAACGAGATAAAAACCCTGAGGCAACTCTCTATCTATTGTCAGTGTCTGGTATTCCCCTATTTTAATCATAATTTATCTTGAAGTACAAAGATGAGGCAATTATTCTTTTTAGGGTAACTTATCAGGTATATGATGCTACAATTCGTAAGTACTCAATATCTTCTGTAACCAGAAAGGTTTGTCATCATTTTTGGTTAAAATGCCCCTTAATCAAAACAATCGATACTCAATCAAAGGCGTTGCCCTTGGCTATTCAGCTTAAAGGCCTCTGCCTTTCTATGGTGATTACAAAATTGAGTAGTTACTTCAGTCTGATCTAGTTAAAATAAAGCCTATCCACCTATGGAGAAAGATTATTCTGTGTTTTAATTTCGTTGTGTAACCACAATTGAGTCCACTCCGAAAACTCACAAAATCAAAAAAATTTCTTTTGACGAACTTTACATTTTTTTCAACTCGCTGATACTCCGGCATCACCGATTCTTAAAAAATTCATATTTCATGCAAAACAACTCTTTTTATGAAAAATGTTAGTTTCCAGAGTAGACTCACTATTGCTCTGTCAAGTGTTAAATAACGGGTAAGGTTTGAGAATGTTTTGAGGCTGAACAAGGCGGGAATTTACAGTTTTAGCGAGCTAAATACTTGACCTGAGCCTAGCCGAAGATTAAGGAATGCTAGTTTTTCATCCATTAAAGAATTGGAAGACATTTTAGAGAATTACATAAAATTTACTAATGTATGGTCGGCAAAACCCTACAAATGGAAATATAAGGGATTTCTTAAAAACATTCCAATTGCCTCTTTAAACCTAAAGGAACTTCATTCTTGTAGCACTAGTGCTCTGTCAAGTGTTAAATGACGGGTTGGCTTTGCGCATAATTTGATCCTGAACGAGGCAAAAAACGCAGTCATAGCAGTAGATCTGGCGAGTATTTTTAACAAAGAGCAGGTTCAAAAGATGCCAAAATTACCCGTCAATTTATCCTTGACAGAGCACTAGCCTAGTGACAACATCTTAAGTATTTGCTCTCTTCTCAAGGCCAAATACGAACTGATACTAGATTTTTGATTTTCTTCCTCAGACTTATCCGTACTATCATGTTTGCTATTAATAGGGCTGGAATAAAAAGGAAGTAATCGCTCTAAATCTTCACGATGATAGTCAAGGTGCGCTATATGATTCATATCCCATTCTCTAGTGGTGATAAGTAATGCCAATTGTTTAAGAGGTAGATTAATAGTATAACCTTTTGAATTTGTTGGCAGATAGTCATAAGTAATAGCAGGATTGTACTCTATGATCTCTTGTCTTTTTAATCCAGTTATAGTTGCAATTTCATCAAAAGTGATATAGGTATATACAGGTATACTGGCCAGTTTTGCATCTACGTCAAAACCAGAAGGTCTGTTATTGTGTTCTGAAAAATATTTACTAAGATATGCCGCAGCAGCAAGCCTAGAGGCATATTTTTTAGATTCTTTTGGAAGTGCTTCTTTTATCTCATTATATTCTTGGCTGCCGCAATACCTCATTGTTTTTCTTAGAGCAGAAGGCCCGAAATTATATGCTATCAATGCCAAATTCCAATCTCCAAATTCTCTATAGAGTTGTTTCAAATAATCAAAAGCTACTTCACTTGCTCGCATTGGGTCAAACCTTTCGTCTACATATCTATCAATTATAAGTCCGTGTGCTTTTGCTGTAGATTTCATAAGTTGCCAAACACCTACGGCTCCTCTGCTCGAAAATGTCCAAGGATCCATATTGGATTCTACAACTGCAATGTTCTTTAATACAACAGGAAGGCCTTTTTTTGAAAGAATATAATCATACCGAGCAAAATAATTATTACTACGTGCTACTATCTTTCTTGCTCCTGGTAGATATGAATAGGTATATATATCTAAGAGTCTTTTGGTCTCATTGGTATATGGCAAAACGACTTGAGGTTCGAGATTTTCTATTCTGTATTGTGCCGTCTTGTCATCAAGGCGATTGTGCTTAGCATCCACAATACCAGCATAGGAGCAATGCGTACAAAACAGAATTGAAATTATTATTAGAGATAAATTTTTCAAATAAAGACTTTGTTCAGAAGTTATTTTAAAGCTATTGACTTTTGTCAATCTTGAATGTTTTAAGCTGCTTCTTACTATGATGATTATAATTTACTCTACAAAAATAAGGGTTTACCACAATTAATATTACATTTTTAACAGTTCTATAATACAGTGAGAATTAGATTGTAATGATGAGAAAATATACCATATTAAAAGTGAACTTTGGATGAGTTGATAGAAGATTATTCGGGGTTTCGAACGAGAATAATTAAAAAAATTTCACAAAACCTCAATTTTTATATTTTTGGAGCAAACCTATAGCTTAAGATAAGCTAATTAATCTGGATGATAAATAGAAAATAAGCAATAATTCAACATCCCAAATTGCCAACTTTATTAACCAATTTGACTACAAATTGCTGTAAAATGGAAAATGTCCCACACATACTATTAATGGGCGTATCAGGTTCAGGAAAGTCCACAGTAGGTAAATTATTGGCTGCACAATTAGATATTGCTTATCTAGAAGGTGATGATTATCATACGGCTAAAAATGTAGTTAAAATGTCTCAGAGAATGGCATTGACCGATAAAGACCGTTGGCCTTGGCTCATTCACCTTTCAACTGCTGCCTTGATGCATTCCAAACACGGTTTTGTGATGGCTTGTTCAGCGCTCAAAGCATCCTATAGGGATTTTCTAAGAGAAAGAATAGGCCTCGACTTAACCATAGTATTTTTGAATGGAACATATGCTATTATTGAAAAGCGTATAAAAAAAAGGTCAGATCATTACATGTCATCTGACTTATTAGCTGATCAATTTAACACACTAGAAATACCAAAAAATGTATTATTCATTGATATTACTGACACACCAGAGAATATCGTAAGACAAATCATTCAAAATCTTTAATTAGTCTCTGGCAGAAATCTACACATTTTTAGAATTTTACATATTTAGTTACTACTCAGGTACCATTAAAAGAGAATTAAGTTTGGACTATTTGCATCATATTTGAGTGCATACTATTGTATTGGGCAATCCTTTTGGAAATAGGGCTTATATTGTTTGGAATCTCTATTGTCTTAGACTGCCAAGTAAGTGTTTTTTACGTTTTGCTATACTAAATCCACCACTTCTTCCCATTCACTTTTATCCCCGTTTCATCCTCTCCTACATATATATTTTTCTTTTTTTCTTCAAGTATTTCATCGTAAAAAAATGGGAATTTGGTGGCTGCTTTTAATAATACATTGTTGATTGTCACCTCGCTAATTCTATGGTTAAGTACATTGGAAAAGAAATCTTTTAATCGATTAACTTCAATTTATCTTCTTAAATCAACCTGAGTAGAAACCACCTGATATTTATGAATCCTGTAGGGATTTAATATTTATAGAATATAGATAAAGAATATCGATTCGATTTCTTCCAACCCAACAATCCCAAAAACATATCCTGTAGGGTTTTAATATCCGTAGGGTTTTATTGTATTGAAGAAACTCGACCCTTTCGGGGTCGTAAGTACCGATTATCGTCTATTTTTTATATTCATATGAACCCTTCAGGTTCAACTCTGGGTTACTATTAATACGAAAATAGCTTGTGTCTATAAAAAAAATGTAATTTTTAATTAAAAAAGTACACCCCCAGAGTAGTCACAAATGTTTCTTTTAGCGATCTTATCCTCTTATTCCATCTGTTGATACTCAGACATCAACAAATCTCATATAATGATAATATCATCTAAAATAATTCATCCTGTGAAAATTATCTGTTTTCAGAGTGGGCTCAATGGTGAATTTAAGTTTTCCAATCTTTATAGGCTTTAGTGATTTCGATGCATTTTTACGTTTAAAACAAAACATTTGTTCAGGTAAAATCAATGTGATAGCACATCACACTCTATTGATAATCATGGATGAATAAAATAGAAAAGAAAAGTCAAATGCGAGTTTTGTTCTGTTTAGTAAAAATGTATTGAAATCATGTTAAGAAATCTATTTAGACGTGGGTTTTTTGTTACTTTTTGAGCCATTCAAAAAGTAAATGAAAAAGGAACTGCATTTGTTCTAATCACTTTTTCATGGATAAAAGTTTTATTATTTTTTTGAATAATTTGTTAGAGAATCGAACCAAATGCTGACAATCACCCAAATACACCTAACATAATTCTAAATATATGGAATATTCGCTACTTTTTATGTAAAAAAAAATGATGAAATTTAAGAGGTATTTATCAGATATTCAACGTGTTATGTCTGAGGTTATGTTATTTCGTTCAGGCATTAATTACTCATACTTGATTTGCTTACTACTCTATATTCTATCTTTACCAAATCCAGAATAGTGCCAACTAAAACCAGGAAAGGCCCAGCGAAATGAAAAGAAGTAATGGCCAAGTTGCTTCAATTTATTATACACAACAAATAGGAGAAGCCACTATGTTGTGATAATATAGTGGCATTCTCATGTTGACGTATTAAAATAATTCTGTGTTTGTCACTTCAGTGAACGCTTTTGAGGTAAAAAATTGTTTCAACCTGAGTAGTTACCTGTGTTTAGAGTTCTTGAGTTTTTTCTAATATCATTATTGCCGAAGGAGTAGTAACGAGGTGGACTTAGTTAAATTTGTTTCACACTACCTCCAGAACTCTTTTTCTTTCTCATTTTCTCAGGATTGCCTTTATATTTGACAGTACCTCCGCTACTGGCTCTTGCATAGAGGCTTTCTTTTGCCCATATTCTCATACTAGCTCCCGAACTCGCAGATGCTTCTACATCCGATGCTTCTAAATCTGATCCTTTTATTCTAGATCCCGAACTTACAGAAGCATCCAAGGTGTTACATTCTCCGGACAAGGTAATTGTAGCTCCTGATGACGCCGAAGCCTCCACGTCATTTCCTTCTATCTCTAAATTCACTGATGATCCACTGGATGCGCTCACTTCTATTTCTTCATTTACAAGAGCATAATCTGATGTAACTCGAGCTCCCGAACTGGCAGATATTTCGTTAATATCTTTGTATGTAAGAGTCACATTAACTTTTCTTCTTGTGCGTTTTCCAAGTTTCCAACCCCAATTTTTTCCTTTTACTTTAATAATCAGTTTTCTACCTTCCACTTTTGTAATAATATCTTCTAAGTCGATATTGTCTACTTCAATTTCTGCTTCATTAGTATTACCAGGTACCAGAATAAGGTTTATCCCTGTAGCCACTGCTACTCGTGAAAAATTACCAAGTTCTCTTACTTCAATGTCAGTAGCGAAAATAGAACTTGAAATAAGAAGGGTTACGATTAGGTTCAATATTGTTGCTTTTTTCATTTGTTATTTTTTAAAAAGATTACACTAATTAGTAAAAGGTTGCATAAAACCCAAAAAACATCTACAAATCGATGCAAAATAGAGGCAGAATGTAAAAAATTAAAGTACTGAGGATATTTCTTCCACATATTTATATACATATTCCATTTTTGATTTGAGTCGATATTGCATAACCCATCTAGGATGAGGAAGGGGAATTATCCTATGAAAAAAGTGATGCTTTTCATTCAAAATATTAAAAAATTTGAAATTCTTCCCATTTCCCATACAAAAGGCTGTGTCCTCGTTACAACCAAATGATTTTTGAACATTTATGTTTTCTACTATTTTTTCCTCCACTGCTTTATAGAGAATTTTATCATCATAGTAGTTATAGTTCTTACCATCTTTTACAAATCCAAGTGGGCATACAGATGTAATATAAAACTTAGAATAAAAAGCTTCGAGGCCGCCGAGATTATTGATGAAATCATAAACAAAAATAGCGGAGAGTTCATTCTTCTTACGAAATGAATTTGGAATTTCACAGCGTTCCTCAAGTATTTTTGGGTCAGTAAAAGGAATGCCCGTTACCCCTGCACCAAATCTGCCAGGATTAATCCCAAAAAGAAAATGTCGTGTATGGTTATCATCAAAGTACTTAAAATAAAATTTTGAAAAAACCAATTTCGTATTTTCGTCGTCAAATGGATATAGGAGATCTACTCCTTGTGGTAATTTCCAGTTGGCATTCAAATTAATATGATAATCTATGACCTGTTTCCCGAATGAAACCAAAGAGTTCGAATTCATGATGTTTTTCTCCAAAGAAAATGAAACAATTGTATTAGCAATATTAAATTATATCATTTTTACTTAAAAAAAAAGTAACTACTTAACCAGTGCCATTTGTTGACAATAAAAGCACCATGGTTAAATGATCACCAAATGAAAAGAAACATAATATTTTGAAAATTCTTGTAGAAGAGTGGCGACATATAAAATGAAAGGGAAGCCTTGCGCCCAAGGCTCCCTCTTTCTAACCCAATGTATAAAAAAACAATTCGACTTATGTATCTTTGTGTATTAATACCTTAGCATTAATACTTATGTTATCTATTATTGTAAAATGAATTGCTATAAAATGAATTGTAGTTTTACTTGGCGCTCTAATGATGGGTATCAATTAGATAATACAAATATATACAAAATATATAATATTTCAAAAATTTTCTTGTTTTTTTTGAACAAAAGTTCATTTCGCACCTGCATTCAAGTAATAAATGCAACGGAAGCCAACTGATTCAATTTTAGAGCGAAAATTTCATTGGGTGTTTTAAACCCTAACCTTTTTCTAGGTCTATTATTTAAAATATTTTGAACGTTCTGAATTTGTGTTTTCGGAATA
>JAZGFD010000237.1:0-10306 GCA_036479115.1 Saprospiraceae bacterium
TTTTTATATATATAAAATTTAACTATATTTGCCCCGTAAAGAAATCCTAAAGACGTAGTTTTCTTATTTTAAGACCTTAGTCGAAAGAGTCCGAGTTGCAAAACTTGGACTCATTTTTTTATCGTACCTTCTCAAATAGAGCTTTAGAGTCCTATTAAAAAGGGTAAGTTCTCAATATTTTATATACCCAGAAAGATTAGCCATCATTTTTAGTTAAAAATGCCGCCAAATCACAACAATCTCTACTCTACCAAAGGGCGCTCCCTTTTGGCTATTCAGATTAAAGGCCTTCAGCCTTTCTATGATCATTTCAATATTGGTGACTACTCAGGTGGTGTGCTTTTGAACTTAAAAATTACATTTTTTTGATAGACACAATCTATTTTCGCATTAATAATAACCCAGAGTTGAACCTGAAGGGTTCATATGATTGTAAAAAGTAGACAATAATCGGTACATACGACCCCGACAGGGTCGAATTTCTTCAATACAATAAAAACCCTACGAATATTAAATCCCTACAGGATTCAAAGATCTCAGATGTTGTGCTTTTTGAATCTCCCTTTATATTGCACATCTTCGATTTGAGCTTATAAATAACCGAAGTATGGTGATAATAGAGCTTTTTTTTACCAAAATTAATGACACCTGAATAAGCACCAATATTGAGTGCTTACTAAAAAAAACAGGTAGATTTTTTTTCAATTTAGGAACGGTTTAATGCCTTAGCCCTCAACCGTTGTAAAAACGGGGAGGCAAAAATAAACTCCTGAAGTGTAAGATTTTCATTTTCTAACACTTCGTCCTTATGCCCGTGCCATGCTATTTTTCCATTATTTAGAAAACATATATTTTCTCCAATCTCCATTACAGAATTCATATCATGAGTGTTGATAATAGTTGTGATATCGTTGTCTTTTGTTATAGATGAGATTAATTCATCAATGGTTATAGCTGTTTTGGGGTCGAGGCCAGAATTGGGCTCATCGCAGAATAAGTATTTAGGATTGAGAACAATTGATCTCGCTATCCCCACTCTTTTTTGCATTCCTCCACTTATCTCAGATGGAAATTTGTTATTTATTCCTTCTAGGCTTACCCTTTCCAAACAGTAGTTCACTCTGTTTCTCT
The DNA here is from genome assembly GCA_036479115.1 of Saprospiraceae bacterium. Lineage (GTDB taxonomy): Bacteria > Bacteroidota > Bacteroidia > Chitinophagales > Saprospiraceae > UBA7328. The sequence goes on from JAZGFD010000237.1 coordinate 1,132, forward strand.
TTTCTTGTAGACTTTGTTTGGTAAACATATCCATAGGAAATCTAATATTCTCTTCTATTGTCATAGAATCAAAAAGTGCATTTCCTTGAAAAAGCATACCAATTGTCATTCTCAATTCACGCAATTGACTTTTGTCAATACAACAGATATCTACATCATCATAATATACATTTCCTGAGGTAGGTTGAAGTAATCCTACCAGTATTTTCAGGAAGACTGTTTTGCCTGCACCACTTTTTCCGATGATAAGATTTGTCTTTCCTTTATTAAAGGTGAAAGAAATATCCTTGAGAACTTCTTGGTCATCGAAAGATTTTACTATGTCTTTTGCTATTATCATTCAGTATTACTTGTTTATGCAGCCATTATAACTAAAGCGATGATCAAATCAGCGACCAATATCAAAATGTCGCCAAAGACGACAGCTCTTGTACTTGCTTTGCCTAATTCTACACTTCCTCCAGTCACGAAGTAACCTTGATAACAAGCCACAGCAACCATGATAAATGCAAAAACTATAGATTTGATATACATCATATTTACATAAAGAGGAACAAAAAATGAGCGCAATCCTCTTATAAATTCTGCTTCGCTAAATCCTGATACTGTCACGGCTGCAAAATATCCTCCACTTATACCTATAAGTGCTGAAACAGTCACCAAGAGAGGCACGATTAAAATGGCAGCAATAAATTTGGGCATCACCAAATATGCTGATGTATTGACACCCATGATTTCCATAGCATCAATATGCTCTTTTTGACGCATTCCACCGATTTCGGCAGCCATTGTTGAGCCTACTTTACCAGCAAGTACAAGACAAGTAAATGTTGAGGAAAGCTCTATTAGCATCATATCTCTCACTATGTATCCTATGTAGAATGGTGGAATAAGAGTGCCAGCTAACTGGTAAGAAAACTGAACAGCAGTAACAGCTCCAATAAATAACGAAATAATAAACACTATGGGAAAAGATCCGATGCCGATGTCATACATCTGTCTGATCGTCTCTTTATAATACATTTTGGTGTTTTCTGGCTTAGAAAAAATCTGTGGTAGCCAGCTTATAAATTTTCCAAGATCATGAATTAGTGTTCTTTGCATAGAGAGATATACCCTTGTCGTGATGAACCACCAAAATTACCCTAATTTTGACATTAAAACTGAATATCATGAGTACAGCAATCGTAACAGGGGGGACAAAAGGAATAGGTAAAGCCATATGTAATGTTTTTATTAAGAATGGCTTAAATATTTGTGTCACGGCCAGAAATATAAATGACTTAAATAATCTAAAGAAAGAATATGCAAAAACATATCCCGATAGGACTGTCCACATAACTCAAGTGGATATGAGTAAAAAAACTGAAGTATTGGCTTACACCAAAGAAATTTCATCATTAAATGATAGCATAGACATATTAGTCAATAATGCAGGTACTTTTATCCCTGGTCAAATTATTAATGAAGACGATGGTGTATTAGAAAAACTTATGGAAACTAATTTATATAGCGCATATCACATGACAAGAGGTGTGATTAATAAAATGATAGATCAAAAAAAAGGACACATTTTTAACATTTGCTCTGTGGCTAGTTTTATGGCTTATCCCAATGGAGGTTCATATGCCATTTCAAAATTTGCTATGCTTGGGTTATCAAAATCAGTAAGAGAGGAAGTGAAAGAAATGGGCATAAAAGTGACCTCTATCATGCCTGGTGCAACATGGTCAAATTCATGGGAAGGTGTTGATTTTCCATTAGATAGATTGATGAAAGCTTCTGATGTAGCTGATTGCATACTTTCTGCCTTTAAACTCAGTGATTCAGCTGTTGTGGAAGAGATTATTATTAGGCCGCAATTAGGAGATTTATGATTTTTAGGCTCTTTGCAATTACTCACATGGAGCTAATTATTGCTAAAAAGAATAGTGTCAAAACCATTAGTACAGGTTGTATTCATGTTGCTGTGATTACTTTGTACAATACAAATATCTTGGCAATTCGGAAATTTAATCATATTGTATAAATTATAGATTGTGAAACTGTATATTAGAAGTCCGTTAAACACGAAAAATAATAACCTTTGATGTTAGATAGGAATATTATGCCTATTTATTTATTTTGTGCTTAATTCCAACACAATATTTTGGCAAAAAAAAATACCAATAATATCAATAAGACAAAGCCGAAAGGCCGAAAGACAAAGACTAACCGATCATTACAATTTTCAAAATTTTGGTCAGAAAGAAAAGACGTATTACAATTTTTATTAAGTTTTATCGCACTCGTTTTACTACTTTTTGCTCTGAGCACTAGTGATTTTTTCAATATGATCAGAGTACCTCTTACCAATCTATATACGTGGATAAGTGGCGTTATTCTAAATTTTTTTGGTAGCAATGCCACGATAAATGGTGATGTGCTTAGTACCAATAGATTTGCAATTAATGTAAAAGCAGGATGTGATGGTGTAGCGCCTATGATTTTATATTGGGCCACAATAGTTGTATTTCCTATTGGATGGAAGTACAAATGGCAAGGCCTTTTATATGGCACCATTTTTCTATTTGTACTTAATATTATTCGCATCCTTAGCTTGTTTTTAGCTGGAGTATATGTCAAAAGTATTTTTGACTTTTTACATGTAGAATTTTGGCAGATTCTCTTTATTGCTTTTACTATTTTTGTTTGGGTTTACTGGTACCGGTGGGCTAAAAATAAAATGATGTCTGATTATAAAATCAAAACATAACCTTAAAATATTTTGATTTGTTAAACAATCATCCTTTGCTAAAATCTTTCCTACTGTTCATGATTTTGTACGGAGGGTTTCTATTTACCAATACAATAGAGCCTGTTAAGAAATTGCACCATTCCATTTATACTATCCTTGGGGAATGGGTGTACAACACATGGCATCCTGAAATAAAAGCTGACATATCTACCGATGTTGCCTCCATTGGTGCTGATCCTAATAATGATTATATCCTTATTGCTTACAAAAAAACAGAGGTAAAAAGTGTAAATCTTAACAATAAAAGAAACCCTCAAAGCCCAAAACAGCTCAAGCCAATAGCCTACATGTCATTTAAAGCCAGGATGAGCCACAGCATTGCTACTTTTTTTCTTCTTTCTCTTATTTTCGCCACTCCTAACTCTTGGCAGCGTAAGCTCATAGGGTCAATAGTAGCCATATATATACTCTATATTTTAGTGGCAATGAAGTTGACTTTTTTAATGAGCATGGCAGATGGTTCTAAGACTTCTGATGATGGCCTATGGTATTTCTTTTCAAACTTTATCGGCAATAATGAAAGCTATCAGGAGCTATATTATATACTCCTTTTGACCATTTGGTTATTGGTGTCAATATCTAAACAAACAGTAAGTAAAATTATAGGCAATATGCCAATTAATAAAACTTAGTGGTGTGCCAACGACTCTTTCAATTCTTCCTATAGATAACCACACTTAGCTTATCAAATCCAGTATTTGTTGGGCGTGATTTTTAGTTTTTACCTTATCAATAGCACTTGTGATCACCCCTTTTTCATTGATGATAAATGTAGTACGATACACCCCAGTAATCTCTCTGCCCATAAATTTTTTAGGCCCCCAAAGGTTAAAAGTGTTGATGATCTCTTTTTCAGGATCTGCTATAAGCGAGTATTGAAACTCATATTTATCAATAAAATTTTGATGTTTTTTTTCCTTGTCGGGGCTTACTCCATATACAGAATAACCCAATTTTATTATTGCATTATAATTGTCTCTAATGCTACATGCCGCTTTGGTACATCCAGGTGTATCATCTTTTGGATAAAAGAAGAGAATATACTTTTGTCCCAAAAGATTTTGTTTACTTACTTTTTCACCTTTTTCGTTATTCCCTTCGAATTCGGGTACATCATTGCCAATAGTAGGAATCATATTTATTAGTTTAGAATGCTAACAATAGACCACAGCAGATAGTTTTAATGTTTGCCAATTTGAAACTTGAATGAAGGAATAATTAATTAACAATCAAAGTCCTTACCGAAATATTTTTATTAAAATCCGATACTTTCAATTTAAATTCATTTGCCCCCTTTATCCATTTACTTTGTACTGATAGAAGGTCGTTTTTTTTATCATAAATCATAGGAACCCATCTACCATCTGCATACCCGTCGTATTTCATACGAGTATCTTTGCCACTTGATTTTAGATTGTCCCATATGCGGAAGGTGATATTTGTATTTCTATTGTTATTTACTAGTGAAATCTGAGGTGGTGTAGCATCCTTGTATAGTCTAATAGCACCCATTTCCTTGGTAGTAGTTTGAATGGTTGTGTGGGACAATTGTCCTCCTAAATTCACATTGCTCCCTTTTGAGTCTTTGGTAATAAAAGTCATCTTTTCAAAATCTGAATGGTCAATTTGCAACTGTATGAGGCTACTTTCCACCTTATACTCTCGAAACATTGGAAGTAAAGGCCCTTCACTAAGTATTTTTATTCCTCTTTGCAATGAATCCAAGGTGATAAGTTCTGGGTGTAAAAATGTATGTGGTAAAAATGTAATAGTAAATGCTCCTGATTTTAACACACTTGTATCTTTGGGAAACACATTTGGAAATAATAATTTATAAGACAAATCATCAAAGTCAGAAGTGTCTTTTTGGATACTAAATGATAAGGACGACTTGTTACCAAACACATCAGCAGTGATAATTGAGATATGATCTGCAATCACCTCATTAGGAATAAGAATTTGGCCGAAGCGAGACATCTTATAGATAGACATAGGATTCCCATGATCTTTAAAACACTTATGGACATATTTGTTATTTTTTTTATATCCATAGTCCATATGTGCATGTAGGTATTGAGAATATTCAAAAGATACACTGTCAATTTTAAATGAAAATCTTCTCTCACCATTAACTAAATAATCTAAATAATGAATGCCATTGTGGTTACTGGCTCCATTAGACTGATCATATACATGAATACCAAATCCAACAAGAGGCCAGTTTGAAGTAATTCTACTAGAATTGAGTACATAATTATTCCCTTCCTTTTTTATCGCTGACATGTAGGATTGTGAAATAACCTTCCTGTTGTGATCTAAATTGTAGACTAATAAGCCTCGTATTATGGGGGCAACATTATCTTTTGGACCTATGTCAAATAGAACGGGGTTTATAGGTGTTTCAGATGCAGTATTCCTAATTTCAAAATGCAGATGCGCACCAAAACTGTTGCCACTATTACCTAAATATCCCAACACTTCGCCTTGTTTTATTGGCAGCGCAAAAGGTGGTGGATATTGATCTATTTCTGATAGTTTAGTTGCTACTCTTACCTTATCAATATATTCTTGAATAATGGGATTGAAACTGTTCATGTGAGCATATACTGATGTATATCCGCAAGGGTGATCTATATACAATGCCTTGCCATATCCGACGGGGCTCATCCTTATGCGAGAAATAAAACCTCCACCTATTGCTAAAAGTGGGTCTCTCCCTTCTCCCAAATAAGGCTTGATATCTATACCGCTATGAAAGTGGCTAGACCGAGGCTCACCAAAAGACCCTGAAGAAATGATCTCATGTCTTACTGGAGAAATAAAAAGACAGGAGTTTTGTTGGCCGTGTAGAGGGGCGCAAAGGCAATAGAGTTCAAGGAAACAACATAAGATTGTTCGAAAATAAGATGAAAAACAGGAGGTAGTGTAGGTATAATGTATTCTCAATGAACTTACTTTTTAAACCGTTTCATTTATCATAACTAGTGTCTGAATGGAAACTGTCGAATTTTATGAAATACAATATTTTGGATGAAAATTTAGTTTTTTGATATTCGGTGATGCCTGAGTATCAGCGAGTTGAAAAAAATTAAAATATCGCCAAAAGAACTATTTCTAATTTTGATGAGTTTTCGTTCAGACACTAACTACATAGCAGGTATCAATTTTACTTAAAAAAAAGCACACCTGCTGAGTAGGCATCATTTATCTTATGTGTTTTAAGGTCGACTCTTATTATGATTCTATCTATATTACCAATACTTTCGCAGGAACTTTATGCGCCGCTCCTCGTTTATATATCCTAACAGCAGAAGTGCGGCAACAAATAAACGGAATAGGTTTTAAAATCGACTAATGAAATCAAGAAAAATATATTTAGATAATAATGCTACTACTCCTTGTGACCCAAGAGTAGTAGATACTATGTTGCCTTATTTCCATGAAATGTCGGGTAATGCAGCCAGTCGTAATCATCCTTTTGGTTGGGAGGCTGAAGAGGGTGTGGATTATGCAAGGGAGCAAGTCGCTAAGCTTATTGGAGTTTCTGACAAAGAAATTATCTTCACTTCTGGCGCAACAGAGTCTGATAACCTCGCTCTCAAAGGAATATTCGAAATGTACAAGAGAAAAGGCAATCACATCATCACGCTTCAAACAGAGCATAAAGCTGTACTTGATTCTTGTGATAAGATAGAAAAGATGGGAGGTGAGGTTACTTATCTGCAAGTAGAAAGAGATGGAAGGGTTGACTTAGGAAAACTAGAAGCAGCAATAAGAGAGAACACCATCTTAATATCTATCATGTGGGCCAATAATGAGACAGGTGTCATTCAGCCAATGAAGGAAATAGGGCAAATATGTGAAAAACACGGAGTACTTTTTATGAGCGATGCTACACAGGCAGTAGGAAAAATACCTGTAAAGCCAAAAGAATTAGGAATACATTTAATGGCTTTCACGGCTCATAAAATGTACGGGCCTAAAGGTGTAGGAGCCCTTTTTGTAAATAGAAAAAATCCTAGAGTAAAAGTAACAGCACAGATAGACGGAGGAGGTCATGAAAGAGGCATGAGATCGGGTACTCTAAATGTGCCAGGTATAGTAGGTTTTGGGAAAGCTTGTGAATTAGCCAGTAATGAAATGGATCAAGATGCAGACAGGCTCGGAAAAATGAGAGACCGGTTAGAAAGGGAATTATGTAAGATAGAAGAGACTTACATTAATGGCAATGTAGATCATAGAATGCCTCACGTGACCAATATTTCATTTAAGCATGTAGAGGGAGAAGGCCTCATGATGACATTTAACCAAAATATAGCAGTATCTTCTGGATCAGCATGCACGTCGGCATCTTTAGAACCGTCGTATGTATTGATAGCCTTAGGGTTAGGAGATGATCTGGCTCATTCTTCTATAAGATTTAGCCTAGGTAGATTTACTACAGATGAAGAAATTGATATTGCCATTGATATGCTTACAAAAGGTGTAAATCACATGAGGGATTTAAGCCCAATATGGGAAATGTACAAAGAAGGTATAGATTTAGACGCTGTCGTATGGAGTGAACATTGAGGTAGGGGACTTGCTCTTTTATGTTTTTAATAAAATCATTGAACAATAGTTCGACTATTGGGTTATTTTGCAATAAAATTAGATAAACGTAACTACTCCGATGGAGCCAATTTTGGATAAAAAAAATCTTTTCTACCATATTTCAGCTATTTTTTTCGCCATAGCTCTGCTATGCCTCAAAAAAAATGAGTTTTATCTGGCAAAAAATAATAATTTTTTATCTCAAAAGCGTCAACCTGAATAGTTACAATAAAAAATAAAATTTTAATAATGGCATATTCTGAAAAAGTACTAGATCACTTTAAAAACCCTAAAAATGTGGGCACTCTTGATAAAAGCCAAAAAAATGTGGGCACTGGCCTAGTTGGCGCTCCTGAGTGTGGCGATGTAATGAGACTACAGATAGAAGTAGATGAAACTACTAATATTATTAAAGATGCAAAGTTTAAAACTTTTGGTTGTGGTTCGGCAATTGCATCGTCCTCGTTGGCTACTGAGTGGTTAAAAGGAAAATCAATAGACGAAGCTGCAAGTATTGATAATATGGACATAGTAGAAGAATTGGCACTGCCACCTGTAAAAATTCATTGTTCTGTACTTGCCGAAGATGCCATAAAAGGTGCCATAGCTGATTATAGAGAAAAAAATAATATAGCAATAGATCAAGTGTAACAACTCTTGTAGTATGAATTTTGGCTAAAAAACTCTTCTATATCAAAAGCACACCACTTGAGTAGTTACGATCAAGTTGATCCCGTACGCATTAATTTTATTTATTAAAAACCATTTTCAATGTTATTTGTAGCTGACAATGCCAAGAATAAAATAGACGAATTGATGAATGGTCAATCACTACATAAAGACTACTTTGTAAGAGTATCAGTAACTAGTGGTGGATGCTCTGGACTTACGTATTCTTTGGATTTTGATAATGAATCAAAAGATGGCGATCAGATTTTTGAAGACAATGGAGTGAAAGTTGTCACTGATCTCAAAAGTTTTCTCTATCTCTGCAATACTACCTTAGAATTTAGTGGTGGCCTTGAAGGTCAGGGGTTTTTCTTTAATAACCCCAATGCAGCCAGAACTTGTGGATGCGGTGAGAGTTTTGCTGTATAATCACAGCTATAGGTTAATTAGTAACACAGGCCCCGCAACCTCTTTGAATACTGCTCCCTCTACCTCATTTCGTGCGTGTTACATAAAGATATAAGCAACATGATCTAGATTTGATCAAAAGGAGTAGTTACAAAAATGAAATATTGAATCTACTTTAGAAACTAACATTTTTAGTGACTATGCAGGTACCATTAATAGAGAATTGAGTTTGGACTATTTGCATCATAGTTGAGTGCATATTGAGGTTTCTTTTTCTCAAAGTATCACAAACAGGCCTTAGGGTACAGCAGACATGTTGGCCTGATTTAAAACATGCCAGATATTTTAATCTTGACCTTAGCCATATTAAAAGCACGTTCAGAACCGATCTTTGAATCCTATAGGGATTAAATATTCGCAGGGTTTTAATTGTTTTGAAGAAATACGACGCTGTCGGGGTCGGATGTACCGATTATCGTCTATTTTTTATAATCATATGAACCCTTCAGGTTCAACTCTGGGTCACTATTAATGCGAAAATAGATTGTGTCTATTTAAAAAATGTCATTTTTTTATGTTCAAAAGTAATGGTGTCCGAGTAAGTTTTTTAGTTGAAGTCATTTAGTCGGACAGCTGATTTTGATCATTTGATAGTAATATGGACTACTTAGAATAAAATGGGGTGCTAATATGGATGGTGTTAGCTTA
>JAZGFD010000238.1:0-19346 GCA_036479115.1 Saprospiraceae bacterium
ACTAAATTCTTTAAGTGTATTAAGATATATACTATTTCTTTTTCTACGATCTATTTTATATGCTCCTAACCTACTGATATAGTATGCTGCCAACTCATAATCATATAAATTGAGTCCAGCTCCGTAAGAAAATGCGGGCATTCCAGTCATGGTCTCTATTCCATATCCAATGAGAGGAGAGTCAAGATTACTGAAATGAGTAGGAACAACCACTACTGCAGTAGATTCAAAAAGTGATTTTATCCTTTCAATAGGTCCAGAAACTTTAAATTTATCTAGAACTTCAATTCTTTTTCCCCACCACATACCATTTTGGTTCTTTTTATACCAAGGATTGTAGATAGCTCCAAACATTCTGGTAAGAAATTTTCTTGCAAATTGAAAGGTTTTTGGAATAAAATCACCGGGAATTTCCTCTGCATATCGCCGCACTATTTTTCTCGCAATAATCTCATATTGTTCGGGTTTGTTTTCTTCTGAATATGCTATTTTTTTATAATCAACGGCTAATTTCTTCCAATATTCTAGCTCATCTGGTGGGTCAACGCTCCAAGGTATATTTTTTGATCTAATCGTCTCAGAATGAATGGTTTGTTTGAGTATTTCCGTTAGATTGTCTCCATATTTTTCTTGTATACTTTTAAAACTACGGTCACCTAACTCTTCTACGACCTTCTTCCTGCTTTTATAAAACTGTGCAATAGGCCAATCTGTCAAGTCTTTTATTATTGACTCGAATGGCCCTTTAAATTCTATCTTCTTATTACCCAAGTTTCTGATTTGTTTCAAGCACAAAATTTAATACTTCATCACGCCCAATGTTCTTCTCTGATGAAGTAATAAAAAACGAAGGTAATGATTCCCAAGTTTCTAACATCTTATTTTTGAATTCAGTAACATTTTTCTCAAGTTCAGATGGTTTGAGCTTATCACTTTTAGTAAATACCATCACAAAAGGAATACCATTTTCTCCCAACCAATCAGCAAATTCCAAATCTTTTTGTTGTGGCTCTACCCTACTATCAATTAATAAAAATACACACACAAGATTTGGCCTTTTTGATAGATATTGATCTATCATTTTCTTCCATTTGGCACGTTGCACTTTTGATATACGAGCATACCCATACCCAGGAAGATCCATGATATTCCATTCATTATTTATAACATAAAGATTTAACGTCTGTGTCTTTCCAGGCGTATTTGATGTTCTTGCAAAATTTTTACGCTCTACTAAAGTATTGATAAGTGACGATTTTCCCACATTTGATCTCCCTATGAATGCATACTCGGGCCTTTTGGCCTCCTGAAGCGCATGAGGCTTGACAAAGCTTCCCTTAAAGTCAATGGATTTTATCTTGTATCCGGATGTAATTTTTGGCATAAAAAACAATCTAATTTTTATTTTAAGTTGCAATATCTTAAAATTATTACAACGGTAGAGCGAACAAGGAATCACATCAATAAGTTCGACGGCCTTTTATTATATCTAATAATCAATAATCAATAATCCTACATTCTATTCAAATAATTTTAAACGTTGTTCTTCTATTCAATTGGTGTTCATCTTCCGAACATTCCTCGCATTCACAACTCAAGGCAAGTTGAGATTCACCATAACCTTTGGCAATAATACGAGTACTTATTATTCCTTTCTTAATAATATAATTAACAGCAGATTGGGCTCTTTTTTGTGACAATATTTCATTATAGCCATTTTCTCCTTGGCAGTCAGTATGTGATGACAACTGTATATTAAGTGCTGGGTTGTCAATAAGCATTATATACAAGTTGTCTAATGCTGGTTTTGCGTCCTCACGAATAAATGACTCATTAAAATCATAATAAATATCATCTAAAGTAATCTCAACATCTTCATATATTCTATTAATAACCAATTCTTTGGTGAAAGTTTTAAGACCTTCTTCAATATTAACTTCGTCATCAGAAAAAGAGAAATTATCCCGATTATTCAGATAATCCTTTTTCCCTACTAACAAATTGTAAATGTTACCGCTTTCAACGGTTGTCAATGCATTCCCTCTTTCATCAGTTACCAATTGATTTTGATTCTCATTTACCTCTAGTAATATTGTTGCATTCTCTACAGGTTTCCTACCCAGTATTAAAGAGTTGGGATCAGTGGCAATGGCATATCTATTCTCAAATACTTTGATATTAAGGATTATCACAAGTTCTTTTTGCTTTTCTTCTACTGTTTCTTCTAATGCCACTAGGGTTGTGTCGATTTTACGATCTGATCTCTTAATAAAGTGATATATGTCATCCTTACTACCCCCTGCCCTATCTGAGGTGAAATAGCCTTCTATTTCCACATAGTCTTTCTTGTACGGACTAAATACCATCCCAAAATCATCATCACTAGAATTAAATGGTAATCCTATGTTTTCTGGTGTAGACCAAGAATTATCGGATCTGAGGTAGGTTTTAAAAATATCAAGACCTCCAATACCGGCTAAATAATTAGAAGAAAAATAAAGAGTGTCATCTTTGGATGTAGGAAATCTTTCGTCTCCTATTGTATTGATACTTGGTGGCATAAGGTCAGGTGTTGACCACTGATTATCTTCATCTAGTACCGAATAATACAAATCTGTACCACCAAAACCCTTAGGGTCGTTACAACTGAATATGAGTACACTATCATTTTCGATGAGTACAGGATCACGATAATTTACCGATGGGTCCATGGGAAATACAGGTTGTGGTTCAGACCAACTTTGACCTGTCTTTTTAGAAAGCAGGATTTTACAATAATGATCGGATTCTTCATCAAAACACCGCGTAAAAAATATTGTGTTTCGTGATTGATCAAATATCGCTGATCCCTCATTGTCTTTTGTATTAATCACCACAGAAAAATCAGTACTCAAACTAGATGACATATTGTATTTTCTAATATTAGAAAAACCTCTACCCGTCCAATTATAGTCTTTTCCTTGCCCTGATTGTTCATCACTTGTATATATCAAGACTCCAGGTTCTAAAAAATGTGGCGAATATTCTGAGGCATCTGTATTAAATGACATCGCTGCGATTTCGTAATCGTTTATTAGCTCATTATTTTTTAATGTGAGCGCATCTTGACATTTTTGAATTTCTTTTTGAATTTCTTTTTTACGATCAGAATGCTTTAATATTTCCTTAAAATATCTGGCAGCAAGTCCATATTTTTCCATTTTTTTAAGGACATAAGCCATTTCGTAAAGAGCCTTAGCGCCGTATCCTAGTTCCACTGCTTTATCATACCATTTTGATGCAGACTTGTTTTCATTATTATTTTTAAAAGATTCTCCTAGGAAATAAGCCAATTCAGCCTTTTTAACTTTTTCTGTTTCTTTTTTATATTCTTCTTCAAGCAATATCACTGCAACAGAAAACTGCTTGTGTTCATATGCCGTTCTGCCATCTTTAAGTTCTTTATTAATATTACATGAAAAAAGTAATGCAACTATTATTAAACCTAATGAGAAAAATTTGTTCATACACTAAATATATGCCAATTCTATGTGCTATGAAATTTGATGGTAAATAAACAGGTTCATTTGTGTATTTCGTTAATTGAATCAGTGAAGTACTACGGGGATTAAGTATGATACTTTTTTATTCATCCATTAGTGCTTTAGAAACAAAGTGTCGCACATTTTAAATTTGTTCTTTGAACCAACATATCGTTGAAGAACCTTGTCAATAGCTCGTCTATTAACAAGAATTATTGCCTTAAATAGTTCAAGCTATTTCTATTTCACTAACTCATTTTGAGCGAAACTCAAGTTGCGTTAAAATACAAACTGGAGGTGAACAACGACAAGAGAATTCTATTTTAATTTGATAATAAAATCAAAAAAACGCTGCCCAAACAATGAACAGCGCTTTGATATATTTCTGTTTTATAAGTATATCTTATCGGTATAATCTCTCTTATTTCAAAGCTTTTGAAAAGTGCTTTTTATTTGTTTCTTGAGAAGATATCAAGTCATCAGATAAATCTCTTACTATAGGTGTAGCAACAAAAATAGATGAATAGGTACCTACAATTATACCAACTAACAAGGCAAAGGCAAATCCTTTGATACTACCACCACTAAATATTAATAACATGAGTACTACAATCAACGTGGTAAATGATGTTATCACAGTTCTACTGAAGGTACTATTGATTGCCATATTCAATACTTCATCTGTAGACTTGTCATTGTATATTCTCAAATATTCTCGTATTCTATCAAAAACAACTACTGTGTCGTTTATAGAGTAAGCTATTACTGTTAAGATTGCAGCGATAAATGCTTGATCTATCTCCAAACTAAATGGTAAAACGCCCCAAAAAATAGAAAATACACTCAAAACAATTAACGAATCATGAAATAAAGCCGCTACAGCTCCCATTGAATATTGCCACTTATTAAACCGTATGAAGATATACAGGAATATCGCTAACAAGGCAAAGATACCAGCCTTATATGAACTATTCTTAATGTCATCAGCTATGGTAGGTCCCACTTTGCTTGAACTTACCACGTGAGAGGCGCCTATGGTATTAGCAGATTTAAACCTTTCTAAGCTCAAATCACCTCCTTGCACAGCAAGTATACCTTCGTGAAGCTTTGCCATAACTACATCTGCTATTTTCTCTTCATTAGAATCAATTAGGTAAGATGTAACTATATTGTAGGCATTATCAGTATCTACTGCTTTTACTAAAGTGGAAGCCCCATCAAAAGTTGCAGTTAGCTGATCCCTTACTATGTCGGCATCTACATTTACATTCTTCTCAAACTGCACCACGTAAGAATATCCTCCTCTAAAATCCACACCAAGATCAAAACCTCTCGTTATAATAGATATTATACCCAGTAAGATAATAATAGAAGAAAAGGTATATGCTATCTTTCTTTTCCCTAACCAGTTTATGTTCATATTGGCAAACATATTCTTTGTAGGAGGTGTCCAAAATGACAGCGCTTTACCCTTCGATTGTGTCCTGTAATCAATCATGAGCTTTCCTAAAAGAACAGCTGTAAATAATGATGACAAAACGCCTATAATCAATACTATTGCAAATCCTTTTATTGGGCCTAATCCAAAATATGCCAAAATAAAAGCAACCATAATTGTAGTTACATTGGCATCGATTATGGCCGAATAAGAATTTGAAAAGCCATCTTGAATGGATGACAGCATGGATTTTCCTGCTCTTAGTTCCTCTCTAATTCTTTCATATATGATTACGTTAGCATCAACAGCCATACCAATGGTTAACAAAATACCTGCTATCCCAGGAAGGGTCAAAACTGTACCAAATGATGCTAAGGCACCGAATATGAAAAACATATTGGCAAATAGAGCTATGACAGATACGATGCCTGCTCCTCCATAGTAGAACAGCATGAATATCAATATCAAAATGAGACCAACAAGGTATGATGTCAAACTCTTATTAATATTCTTTTGACCTAGTGAAGGTCCAACGGTACTTTCTTGTATTAAATTAACTTTTGCGGGTAATTTTCCTACTTCTAGGATACTTGCCAAATCTGACGCTTCTTCTACCGTAAACCCTCCGGTTATGGAAGATCGCCCACCTGTAATGGCACCATTTACTCTCGGAGCACTGACTACTTCATTGTCTAAGGCAATAGCAATATTGTCTTTAGTAGGGGCGGCTTCCGTCGTCATTTTAGCCCATTGACTAGCACCTTGTGGATTCATTAATAATGTTACTGTTATCTCACCTGTAGTGGGGTCTGGAGATTGTGATGCCGATATCACTACATCACCTTGAAGAGGAGCATCGTCATTACCTGGTCTCTTTTTTATCATGTAGAGCTCGTACTCGTTTAACTTCTCACCAGTCTGAAAATCAACTGCAGGTTTTTGTGCCCACATAAACATAGCATTGCTAGGAAAAAGGTTTTTTATGTCTTCTCTGTCGAGAAAATCCATCACTACTTTTCTCTGATTTCTATTAACTCTACCCATTATAGCAAGTCCCATCGCTCCATCACTATTAAACCTTAATGATCGAAATAATGGCCCTTGATTAGCGGTAGGGTCAAAACCTGCATCAGTTATTTCTTGAATACTATCTACTACATTTCCCAAGGTGTCATACTGAGGAATGTAAGTAGTATCAAATAGGGGCGCTGTGGGACTCTCTTCATCGAGTTCACCTTTTAATAATGCATCAGCAGCATTAAATGATTGTACTACAGCTGGTTCTGTCATTCTGAAAACATTCCAAAATTCTAGATTGGCACTGGCCTCTAAAAAATTTCTGGCTCTTTCTGGGTTATCAATACCAGGCAATTCAACGATTATTAAATCTCTATTGGCATCCAGTTGGATATTCGGCTGGGTAACACCTAATCTATCTATCCTTTGCTTCAATCTATTAAATGTAAGGGATACTACATCTTGTGCTTTTGATCTCAAAATTCTTTCCACTTCACCATTGCTCATTTGGGCATTGATGTCTTCTCTCAGTGATGCATTACGCAGAAATATTTTTGCTAATTTTTTATTACCTCCTATTTTTGCAAATTCATCCCCAAAAAGTGATACGTAATCTAATTGTGAATTAGCCAAAGCTTTATGCGCATTATCCAAAGCCTCTAAAAATGATGGATCTTTACTCTTGTTAGACAATTCAAATAGGAGGTCTCTTACATCTACTTGAAGAACCACACTATACCCACCTTTCAAATCTAGACCCAACTGAAGTTGTTGCTTTTTAAGATCATCGTAGGTAAAATCTTTGATGAGAGGAATTGAGAAAATATTTTCGCTGGACATTGAATCCAGATAATTGCTTACAGCTGCCCTTTTTAGACTGATTGATTTTTCTTGGTCAGTAATACTTCCATACAGATTGTCAGCATATTCTTGAGCGTCTTTTTCTACAGCTCTTGTGGGCAAAATATATGAACATTGTAATACTGTAACTATTACCAATAAAACAAATAGTGATTTAACAAATCCTTTTCCTTGCATTTCTTCTAATTACTTAATTTTCAAAGCTGAAAATTCGCGCAAATATAAGTGTTTTGCTGTTATTAGATGCGAAATAAAAAGAATAGTATAAAAATGTGAAAAACGAAGGTATTCAAAAAAGAGTAACTACTTAGGTGGTGTGCTTTTGAGATATAAAATGCCTATTTTATTGCTAGGCACTGGTTATTTTTGTATTAATAGCAGCGATATTAATAACTTATTTTATGTGTTAGTGATTCTCGATGATTTTGCTACATCTTCGATTTGAGACATAAATTGCAAAAGTATCGTGATAAAAGATCTTTTTTTGGTTAAAATTGATACCACTCTAGTAACAGAAAAAGAAAGCAAAAATAAAAATATATATAGTAATAATCAGCAATTCTTAGTTTATTCATTTAGGAGCAATAGAGGGGTTTTTCAATTTTTCTTCATTAAATGCTTTGTAAGAGACCTCTTGAAAATAACACACCTCTACCCTATCTTCTCCATTCAGATAAAGTGCTATTGTAAATGGAAATGGTTGTAAACCAATAAGATTTGATAAAGGCCAAGTGTCGTATAATTTGAGATTCGGTGATGCCTGAGTATCAGCTAATTGGAAAAAATATAAAGATCGCCAAAAGAAACTTTTTTGATTTTGTGTGTTTCCGGAGTGGGCTCAAGGTTCGCCAAAAGCTTTATGCAGAGCTTGTCGAAGTAAACTTTTTTGGTTTTGCGAGTTTTCGCAGAGGGCTCAAAATTACAATTTGAATTAGAATAGCAAGTAAAAAAATACCCTTCAGAAAAACTCCATAGGGTATTTAGTGTTGTAATATTTTAAAGCATCTTTTTTTTAGAAACTAAATCCAAGTCTTGCATAATAATACGATCCACCAAAACCCATCTGTACAGCATCAAAATACCCACCACTATCAGTATTATCACTAGCTATTTGTTGTGTAGGATAAGTGTTAAAGATATTATTAAGACCAATTGTAAAATTTAAATTTTTAGAAAAATTAGCCGTAGCTGTTAGGTCAAATACAGCCTTTGCAGCATATTCTACAGGAAAGGTATTATCAAAAGAAAGATAGCTCACTTTACCAAACTGTGTTGCCGCCAATCCTATATTGAATTTTTTCATATTATAATTCAAACTCAAAGCAAACTTACTGGCAGGAGCAGCATCTTCCAATAATGATTTCTCTCTTCCGCCAAAGAAAGTGCGCTCATCAAGATTACCATTTTTGACATTAGTCACTTCAAGGTCATTAAAGTTACCAGCAAGGGTGGCTGACAAAGAATTTCCATTGTCTAAATTTGTTTTGTATGAAAATACAACATCAAGACCAGTTGATCTTGTATCAGCAGCATTAGCAAAAAACTGAGCGCCTTCTACTCCTAGATTTAAAAAAGAGGCGTCAAAAAAACCAGAGATAACAACCCTATCTGTTATATCAATATAATACCCATCTACTGTTGCTGTGAAGTTACCTTGTCTATAAGCAAACCCTACACTGGCATTGAGTGATTCTTCTTCTTTTAAAGGCTGTATACCAAACCCCTTAGTAACTGGGCTATTATTAGCAGATAATAATGTCTCTGTCAGTACACCATCTTGAAAACTTGTAAATCTCAGATTGTAGTAAATTTGAGTCAAAGAAGGAGCTCTAAATCCAGTACTTAATGCAGCTCTAACTGTGAAGTTATCACTGGCCAAATATCTGGATGCTAATTTCCAATTCAAAGTGCTTCCAAAATCTGAATAATTTTCAAATCTCAAAGCTGCACTCAATAAAAATTCTTTAGAAAGATCAAATTCTACATCACCATATAATGCAACATTTGATCTGCTTCTATCCACCTCATTAGAAGGACTATATCCTGGAAATCCTTGTGAACCCGAAGCGAATCCTGTGGCTACTTGATCAGGGCTAGTAATTACAAGTCCATTTACATCATAAGCGGCATAAGACCCCTCTTCACCTGCAAATATTGCAAATCTGTCGGTTTTATATTCTAATCCAAATGCGATGTTGGTACCTTTACCATCTCCTTTGTCAATATACTTGGAGAAGTCTAGATTGGTTGTGTTTTGCGTGAGAGAGTGCCCACCAGCATCAAAATCTGTAGGAGATCTGTCACCTAGTGTAGCATTATTAGTGCCCTTGATAAAATAATGAAAATTATTATTCCCTACTGTATTATTGAAATCCACATTCCAACCTTCTTTCAGAGATTTTCTGATTCCTGCTGACAGAGAATTATCTACAATAATAGAAGTAATTCTAGGCGTAAATCCATTCGGGTATATGGACGGTACGGCCCTTTCATCACCAGCATTTCGGGTAAAAGCATAGGCATCAGTATCTCTATAGTTTCTTCCTCCAAAAAAATAAACCTCTGTGTTATTACCTACAGGGACAGAAGCATTTAAAAAGCCAGAAAATCCGCTAATAGCAGCTTCACCCATTCCTCTTCTAAAAGTAGCTCCAGGACGTAGGGTTTTTTGTTTGTCAATAAATTCTGTAGTGATGTTAGCGAAACCACCATTATTGCCTAAATCAAAGCCGTAGTTAGCTCCTATTTTATAAGTAATACCATCTAATGAAGGGTCGTCTTTACTTAACTCCGTACCGCTTCCATTCAAATCGATAAAATTACCCTTAGTATTGGGAGTTTCAGAATTATAATGGCCAGATTCGTCAGGGGCAATAGGATTATATCCACCTGTTGTAATAGATCCTGTGAGTTTGTTGGTTTCTTTTCTTAATACGATATTGATAACACCAGCAATGGCATCTGAACCGTACTGAGCAGCTGCCCCATCTCGTAGTATCTCTATTCTTTCAATAGAAGTTGCAGGAATGGCGTTCATATCTGTACCAGAGTTACCCCGGCCTCTGGTGCCAAAAATATTTACCAATGAAGATTGGTGCCTTCTCTTGCCATTTATCAATACCAAAGTTTGATCAGGCCCAAGTCATCTTAGTGAAGCGGGATCAATGTGCTCAGCACCATCAGATCCTGATTGTTTTTGGGCATTAAAAGAAGGAGCCAAGTATTGAAGTATTTTATTCAATTCTGCATTTCCATTTCTGGCAGCTATCTCTTGCACATCAATGATATCCACAGCCACTGGTGTAGTAGTCGCTGATCTCCTATACGAACGCGAACCTGTAATTTGAACATCCCCCAAACGCACTCCTTCTGTCATAACAATTGACACATTTGTGGAGCCATTCAATGCAGTTTCTATTGTAGCAAATCCAGTATAGCTACTAACTAATGTAGCATTTATAGAAGATACATTGAGTGAAAAATTACCGTCAAAATCTGTAACCGTACCATGTGTAGTACCTTTTTCTGATACAGTGGCACCTATCAATGGAATGCCATCACTATCAGAAATATTTCCACTGACAGCTGTTTGAGCATAGATCCCTGAACTCAGTAAGCTCAAAAATAACAATAGTGTAAAATTTTTCATATGATTCATATTTTCTAAAATTAAGTTGAAATTTAACACTGCAATAATAATGATTTTTTTGTATAAAATACTTGAAACTCAACGTTTTATACATTGTATTTGTTTATATAATTTATTAGTAAAAAATGTATTGTAGATAAATGCGTCATATTTTACCTTTTATTTTCTCAAATGATTCAAGAGAACATTTACAGAATATCACTCAATCATTGAAATTTATGTGTCATTTCGAATGGCACCAAAACATGTACATTTTATATATTAATTGTGATAGTGTCCGACTAACTTTTTTGCCTAATCCTTTTAGTCGGACAGTCAATTTTGATCAGTTAATATTAATGCGGACCTCTTAGGATGAAATTGTGTGCTAATATGGACAGAATTGGTACTTTAATAGTCTTTGTGCAATTTTTATCGGACAGCCTATTGATTCTCTTTTAGGTTATAACAGCGGAGACTCCGCTATTCGACAAAAAGTATTTTGCAGCGAAAATATTTGTAAAAAATGGGCCTTTTTAGCATTAGTCGGATGCCACTATATTAATAGTGTGACTTGTATCTTTTGGGGTCAATAAAGAGATGGCAGCTAAGGTTGCTTTTTTTAAGAAATCTTGAGCCTACTCAAATTAATTAAAAAAAGTGGAGAATTTGATGTTTGTTAAAAAAATAAAAAAAACCTGGTATGCCAATTACACACCAGGCCATTGTTTAAAACAATAGGGTCAGAAAGCGAGGTTTCTGACCCTATTAGATATACCTATAAACACCTAGCTATTGCAGCCTCAAAATCTGCATCAGATGTTATCATTTCAATTGTATCATCTTTTTTAGTAATCGTTATTGGGTATTGGAATGTTGGAGCCGTACTTGTTTCTTGGTTTTCTTCGACCCATTTTGTAAATATTTTCTCTACATCATCATCGTTATTAGCGATTAATGAGGTTCCATCAGGAAGTAAAACTGTGACTGGAAAGCTTATATCAAAACAAAAGTGCTCCAAATCTCCTTCCTCACTATAAACATCTTGAAAACAAGAGGATACCATCTCCAAAAATTCATCGTCAGACGCAATTACCTGTGTTGTACTATCCGGTAAGGCAACCGTAATGGGATATATTATTGTAGGATGTGTTAATACAGAATCTATAATTTCTACTCCGATAGTTTCGTGAAATTTATTTAACTCATCTTCATCATTCACCGTAATTGTGGTGCCATCATGTAAAGTATAAGAGATAGGAAAAACAAAAGAAAAGCACTCCTCTTGATGGTCGTCGTCATTACCAATCTCTCCTTCATGATCATCACCAATTTGATCACCAATTTGATCACCAAAACATTCTTGAAATATCGCACTAAATTCCTCATCTGAACCTATTTCTTTTGTAGTTCCATCAGTAAGTGTAATACTTACGGGGAATGCAACAATAGGGACACCAGATTCATAGCCGTTAGCCATAAACCATTGTTCTATTACATTCTCAAATGTACTGTCACTATTTACTGATTGTGTTGTGTTATCAGGAAAATTGATAGTTACTGGATAATTGAAACTAAAACATAAGCCGTCAATATCTCCTTGATAATCATCAATGTATTCACATCCTTCAAAGTCAAAACAATTACTGATTAGCTCATTAAGTTCATCTTCATTATTAACACTCTGTACTTTACCTGCTGACAAAGTAACTTGTATAGGAAATTTGAATGTAGGAAAAGTTTCGGCACTTTGATTGGATTGAAACCATGTCTGCAAAGTTATATCTAAATCCTCATCACTACCCACCTCTGTATCTTGACCATCAGGAAAAAGAACAGTAACAGGATAGTTCAGTGCAAAACATTGTGTAGGATCTTGATGCTCTAAACTATCTAAACTTTGAGAAAAATTCTTGAGCAGATTAGAATTAGAGGTAATAGCAGGGCTGTTTATTATCTCTTCGGCAGCCTTGTCGCAGGAGGTTAATTGGAAAGCCAGGAATAAAATAACCAATGAAAATTTAAATAAATTTAGAATTGACATAAATACGTTTTTTTGTAACAACTCGACCACAGTGCTTCTTACAAATACTGACTATAGCGGAGAAGTTTCGTTTTATAATAATGATTTCATTATATATAAAACATGCAAGTATTGATCTACCCTACCATGATTTATTCTTTTTTTAGCAACGACAGACTGACAGCCATTTCTGATGAAAAAATAGATATTTTTTAAATGGCTAGGTTTAGTTAATAGCAGTTACATAGAGCGTAGTAAGCAAATATTAAAAATCAGATAAAAAGAGCCCTTTTTGTAACCAAGTGTTGTGTCAAGTAATAGATGAGGGGTGATTCGGATTTTTTCAACCCTGTTCTTGGGTTAGAAAATTACTCCTTTCGGCTGGGATCTGGACAAGAATTTAAATCGCTAAAATCGAAAATTTCCGCCATAATCAAAACTTTTATCAAACCCAACACACTAAATAATCAAATAAAGAATCTGTAAATAAAACATCTCAGGTCAGCAACGCCACGTCTGGCGCTAAAAGTAAATATGAAACAATCAAAACAATTTCACTTTTTTTAAATAAAAGTTTCGCTTTTTGGGTACTTATAATATATTTCTTTGGGGTTGGGATACTGGCTTTGAGTTTGATTTTTCAAATTTTTAGTATAGTATGGAAAGTGAGTATTACAGAAGATAGAATTGTATCAGAAGGCTGTGTGATAGTAAACATGAAGGATACTACAGAACCGTGTTCATTTTTTAAATACATATTTATTAATCCAGCGACCTATGATTATAATACCTATGAACAAATTCTTACCCATGAAAAAATCCATGTAAGGAAATTTCATTCCTTGGATTTACTGGTTTCCGAACTTGCCGTTATCCTTCTTTGGTTTAATCCATTTATTTGGCTCATTAGAAAGGAAATTGAGAAAAATATAGAGTATCAAACAGATGATATATTAGTAAAAGATAACACATCTCAAAAGAAAAAATATTAACTATTTTTTTGCCAACCATAGCTCTGCTATGCCTCAACAAATAAGCTTTACCTGGTAAAAATTATAACCCTTTTTTTACTTGTTTGTTTGACAGACAGGTCTCAAAAACAACCATCTATGTTACCCATGATTTATAAGGAAAATGCCTATTCTTTAATTCAATTTATATAGCCAAAGATGACATCAGCCAATTAGTTATTAAAATTTCACTCTCATCAATAACTGCGGAGTAAATCCTAAAAGAACCTTGTCTATGTTGATGATTTTAGGTACACCAGAGCCAGCTATTGGAGCCAGCTGATAGGTGCGGGAATAAATATTTTGTGTATTAAAAACATTAAGCAAAGAGAAGCTGAATTCTCCACTTAAGCGTTTGGAGAAATTAAAGTTACGAGAAATATTGATGTCAAATCTCGTATAAACTTTTAGTCTACCATTATTAAAATTTCCAAAAATGATATTGGAATATGTTTCTTGAGCACCTTCTACTTCAAATTCTTCTACTCCCAAAGGAATAGAATAGGGCAAGCCTGAGCGATAAGATAATGTTGAAGACAGATTCCAATTTCCAATTTCCCAATTTTGTACAAGACTAAGATTGTGAAGTCGATCATTACTAGCAGGAAATGAAATGGGAGCGAATTCATCAAGGAAATAAGTATTCTTGCTGAGTGTATAGTTGACCCAAAGTTGGTATTTGTTCCACCTTTTTTTAATCAAAATATCTACTCCTATCGTTTTAGATTCTATCTCTGCACCAAAGGTAAATTCTGATAATGTAGAAGTGCTGACCCCATTCAATCCTGAAGAATTATTAATATATCCTTCTACATCCATCATCCATCCTCTGTTTTTATAAATAATCCCTCCTGAAAACTTGTCAGATGTCAATATCTCAGTATCCATTGAAGAATTTAGTATCCATATTTTATTTTCAATGATAGAAGAAATTTGTCCGAAATCTTGAATTTGAGATATGTATTGAATAAATCTTCCGGCACTCAATTTGAATTTCAAAGAAGGATTTATATTATATTGTAATCTCACTCTTGGTGTTGCCTTTACTCTCTTATTCTCTACATAATAAGTAGACCTTAACCCAAAATTTACTGTGACATTTTCCTTAGAAAAAGAATATGATGCAAACAAGTTGTGAAAATGCCCTTTGGTTTTATCGTCGTTGTCTATGTCAAGTTCAAAACGAGAAATATCATTGTATGTAAAACCTACTTCTTTTAGATTATAAGTATATCCTAACTCAAGAGTATTGTCTTTTTTAGTCCTGATGAGATGAGATAATTTCATACTAATATCATTGATATTATTGCTACTAGATGTTTCATTTAAAATCTCCACTTCATCATCGAAATTCAATTCATTTTTTGATTCATTATTATAAGAAGAACTTATTAATTGCAGTCTAGAATATCCTTTGATCCATTGTATTTCAGATAAAATGCTTATTGCTTCTGTATCGGAAAAAATCTCATCATGAAAAATGATTGTTCCTTCGAAAAGGGATGACTCGTATTCAAAATAATTAGAGCTTTTAAAGTAAGATGCTTTTATAGATATATCCTCATTTGCTTGATACATCCATTTTACATTCCAGTCACTAAACTTAATTTTGTTATCAAATACCTGAGCCAAACTATCCGTATTCATAGTAGATGATGATGGGCTATTTTTAAATATTTTTTCAGAATAACTCAGCAAAGTAGGACTTTTAACAAAGGAATTAATTGTGTTTCTTCCTGCTATGAGTAACGACATTTTTTCTTTAATAATAGGTATATCAACGTGAAAATGTAACTCTGTCATAGTAGTACCAAAGCCTCCTGATACTTTTCTACTTAACTCATCACTCAATGAAATATCCATAATACCTCCAATCCGATTGTCATATTTTGGGTGAAATACACTCTTAAGCACGGCCATTTTTTTTACCACAAAAGGATTGATAGATGATATCATACCAAACATATGTCCAGGGTCATAGATCGGGGCACCTTCCCACATCACCAGATTTTGGTCAGGAGTAGCTCCTCTAATATGAAGGTTGCTTGCACTCTCATCTATGCTATGTATACCTGGCAAGAGTTGTGCCGTATGCAGTACATCATATTCTTTTGTAGATGCATGTTTTAACTCTTCATATTTTATATTCAATGAGCCATATTCATCGCCCTCCGTGATGCCTATTAATAAGTAGTCTTTGATCACCACTTCTGTAGCCAGTAATCTGGTGTCTTCTTGTAAATAAACTTCTAAACATTTGTCTTTTGGCCAATCCTGAAGCATAATTGATTTAGAGATGTGTCCAACATGACTGATGGTAATTACATCATTCTTATGTCCTTGAGCAGTAAATGAAAAAGTGGCGATGTCATTAGTAAGAGTGCCTCTATTGTTTTTTTCAAATAGGACATTCGCATATGGCAGATCAGCCATGATTGAGGATTTGATGTGTCCACAAATATTATAAGAAGATTCTGTTGAATATATCAGTAATATCAAATTTCCTGATTTTTCAAATGTATAGGGAGTGCTATACAACACATCATTCATACTTTTCTCCACATTGTTAACATCAATGGTACCTGTGTAAGTGTAAGCAGAGATAGACTCACTATTATAATTAAAAGTAAGCGGTGTAGATTCTTCTATTTTTTGGATTACCGAATTGAGGCCTTCTTTATTAAAAGTTAGAGATTGGCTAAATAAGGCAGGACTTACTAGTAGTAATATACAATTGATGAAGACTATTCCTATTTTCAAATAATATTTTTTTCGTGACTACTCAGGTGGTATCAATTCTGGAGGAAAAAAGCACACCACCTGAGTAGTGACCTTTTTCTTAAGTAATTGTAACGACCTTATTATCCATATCAATTTTGTAATTGAGACCCAGAGGTTTGCATATTTGATTTAAAGCATCAATAATATCTGTATTAGAAAAGGCTCCTGAAAATATTAAATCTTCACCACTATAATTTACTATAATATCATGTTGGCGCTCTAGTTCTTTTAATACATTTTGAATTTTTTCATTTCTAAATTTAGAATATCCTGATTGCCATTGTGAGCTAGTGTATGTCACAAGGTATTCATCTTTTGCACTTTGTGATATTTTTATTCCCATTCCCACTGTTAATATTGACTCATGATTAGCATGTATC
The DNA here is from genome assembly GCA_036479115.1 of Saprospiraceae bacterium. Taxonomy (GTDB): domain Bacteria; phylum Bacteroidota; class Bacteroidia; order Chitinophagales; family Saprospiraceae; genus UBA7328. The sequence goes on from JAZGFD010000238.1 coordinate 16,660, forward strand.
ACTTTTATTTTTCCTGAATAACACTCCACTTTTATGGATTCATCCCATGCTCTTACATTAAATGAAGTGCCGAGTACTTCTACATTTCCATGTGCAGTATTCACTATAAAAGGAACTCCTGATGTTACGTTAAAAGCCGCTTCACCAATTAGATTAACTTTTCGGCTCTTTTCCCAATTTGATTCGTCATAGGTGATAGAGGAGCCGTCATTCAGCACTATTGTAGAATTATCTGTCATCTGGAGGGTTTGATTTTGGGCGTACATCGCTGATACCTTTGTTTGGTGAGGCAGCGAAAAGTAAGTAACAATCATTACCAGAAAACTTGCGGCAATACCTACAGCCCATTTAGGATTAAAAACAACGCTTTTAGTTGGCTTAGTATTTCTTCTCACGGCATTATATGCCTTTCCCATATCATAGGCAGGTAAAGTAAGCTCATCAGCGGCCGTAATTATGGCATCTAATTCGGCCCATTCTCCTGAGGAACGAAGTATTTTTTCTTCCTCGGTTGAAAGCTCACCATTGAGCCATCTTGAATACAATGTATCTTGATTAGACATAATATAAAAATGCTATTCGATAATTTCAGATTTTAATTGTCTTGTATATATAAGTATAACAAGCAAGTGACTAAATACCCTACACGTTTTTATGTATTTTTCTCAACTGAACCAATGCTTTATGCATTCTTTTTTCCACAGCTTTGACACTAATGCCCAATTCCTCCGCTATTTCATGGTATTTCTTTTTATCGATTCTATTCATTAGAAAAACAATCCTTTGATCCGCAGTAAGGGCAGAAATTGCAGCTTCTAGCTTCATTTTGAATTCAGCTTCTTCCATGATGTACTGAGGCGTTTGGATATCATGTTCTGAATGTCCCCTCTCTTCAAATTTTAGTACTACTTTTTGATGCTCCACTTGATTGAGAAATAAATTATTGGCAATAGTAAATAGATATGACTTTGCTTTATCCAAAGTCACCTTGGAACAATTTTCCCATAGTTTAATGAAAGCATCTTGCACCAAATCTTCGGCTTGTGACAGATTTCCTGATTTGTAATATAAAAAGTTACGCAAATGCCCTGAATGGGTATAAAATATGGACTTGTAAGTCTCCTCCTTACATACATTATCAGCCATGAAGACAAAGATAGTACTTTGTTTTTTTTATAAAGAATTAAAATAATCGGAACCATTCAGGTGGTGTTTTTTCATTAGGGTAAGATTTCTGTTATTTGCCCAATAGTTATTTTAAATATGAGATAATAGTAATAATCAACTGAGTCCCTTACTGTCCAATATTATGTTGGATCGATTATGAGTGACGAACCGCCATACGAGACCACGAGACCCGTATGTACGGTGGTGTGAGGGCGTACCGTGGGCTTTACTGCTCACGGCCGTCTACTCGATTAGCTGTAGCCATTTTATTATTTGTTTGTAGTTATTTCAGTTACAGTTTGTCCGTCATATTTCCATATTCCGTTTCTTCCCCCAAACCAAATGCTATCTTCTGAATCACCTAAAATGAATAGCACATCAGAATAAGTCTGTCCGTTGTAGTTAAACTCAGAGAACTTTTGACCATCAAAAACACATAAGTTTCCCAATCCTGCACCAAGCCAAAGGTTCCCATTTTTGTCTTCAAAAATTGCTCGTATTCGTTTATTGCAAAGGCCATCTTCAAGGGAGTAGGATTTAAAAGTTTTTCCGTCATAAACGGTCAGTCCACTATTTCTATTTCCGTTAAAGCCTATCCATATATTGCCCGATTTGTCACAATAAATTGTTCGTACTTGGTTGTCACTCAAACCATCCTTTTTCAAGAATTGAGTAAATTCTTTGGTATCAAATCGGTTAACTCCTCCGTGAGTCATTGATGCAAACCACATATTACCCTTGTTGTCTTTTCTAATAAAAGGAATCCAATTGTGATAAAGACTGTCTTCTTGCTTTCTCCCTATTTCAGTTAAATAGCCTTTGAAAATTTTCTCTCTATACTGATAGGCTCCACCACCTGCAGTTCCAATCCACAAGTTGTTATTATTATCTGTTGCCAAAGAATGAACAGCATTAGGGTTTATCGTAGGATATACCTTATCTAACCAAATGCTTGTTGTGTCTTGATAAGGCAAAGGAATGTGTTTAAACTGTTTTCTGTTGTACTTGAGTAAACCACTTTGCATCCCAAACCACAAATTATTTTCATCATCTGAAACGATTGAAAAAATTTGATTGCTAATCAACCCGTCTTTCTCAGTATAATTCTTATATGTTTTTCCGTCAAAATGATAAATACCACCGCCATTACTTCCAAACCAAATTGTTCCGTCTTTGTCCATAAGACCACTTGAAAATCCATTTTCTGGAATAGATATTTTATTTGGCTCTATAACTTCCTGTTTCGTGAGTAAATTCTTTTTGTCTTTTACCTGTCCTTTGCAAGAAAGAAGCACTATGGACAAAACCAGTAAGGTGATATTTCTGATGAATAAAGTCATTTAATTTTCTATTTGTTCTTGGTTACAGCTAACTCAAAGGAATGTATTTGTTCACTCAAAGGAATGTATTTGTTCTCAAAACAAATACATTTCAGTTGGACAATACCGGTGATTAGATATAGGGAAAGGCTTTTGGGGATTGATATTATTGAGTCCACTGCGGAAACACAAAAAATCAAA
>JAZGFD010000239.1:0-3421 GCA_036479115.1 Saprospiraceae bacterium
TTCACCAGCTTATATCAATAGGGTAGCCACTGCTTTTAATGACAATGGAAACGGTGTAAGAGGTGACCTCAAGGTAGTAATAAAAGCAATATTACTCGATCCTGAAGCCACAGAATGCAACTTCATAGAGGATGTAAAAAATGGCAAATTGATTCAACCCATAGAACGATTTATCAATTTATTTAAAGGGTTTAACATTGCTTCAAACTCTGGAAAATTCTGGTGGAGAGAGTTACAACAGCTGAATCCTAGAGTAGAACAAGCTTTCTATTCTTCTCCTACTGTCTTTAATTTCTTTACCCCTTTTTATGCTGAAGATAAAGTGGTGTCTCCTGAAGGATTGGTTTCACCTGAGTTTCAGATATTGCATTCCACTACTAGTATCAACTATATTAATTTGATTGAAAATGCTATTAAAATCAGACCTTTTTTAAATAGAAGTAAGATCAACCCTATAACCGCAAAATTGCAAAATGACATCAATGACGATCCTTTCTTAGACTTAACAGACGAAATTTCAATCTATGAAAATCAAGGAGTTAATGCCCTTCTGGAAAGAGTGGATGTTGTACTTTGTCGCGGTCAAATGAAAGCGGAGATAAAAGGAATTATTGCCTTTGCTATCAACTCTTTTGAAGCAAATTCTGGGAATTATACCAGTGAGAATGCAGTGAATGACGTATTATACTTCACTATGATGTCACCCAATTATATGATCCAAAAATAAACAATATGAACCATCATTACCATCATTCAAGAAGACGATTTTTAGAGCAATTAGGGCTCGGATGTGCTTCTGTAGGGGCAACCTCTCTGCTGTCTGGCATTACCAATCTGGGATTGATCAATGCTGCTGTGGCTGCTAATAAACCTGTATATAAATCTCTAGCAGGAAACTACAAAGCCATAGTATGTATCATGCTTTCAGGAGGTAATGACAGCTATAACATGTTGGTGCCAAAAGGTGATGCAGAACACGCCGAATATGCGGCTGTACGTACCAATATTGCTCTTGATAAAAATACACTTAGGCCTATAAATCCTATCAATAGCATAGGCAAAGAACTAGGCTTGCATCCCAATTTAGAAAACATTCAAGGGCTTTTTGAAGACGGAGATGCAGCTTTTATTGCCAATGTAGGCGCACTGGTACAACCTACCACAGTGACTGAATTTAAAAATGCCACTCACAATCCAGTTGGCCTATTTTCTCATTCTGATCAAAAGCTACATTGGCAGACTTGTGTGCCCCAAAATAGAGATGCAAAAGGATGGGGAGGTAGATTAGCCGATATACTTTATACCAATAATGTCAACCAAGACATCTCAATGAATATTTCTCTCAATGGAGTAAATACTTTTCAAAGGGGAAATATAATTACGGAGTATGCTATAGAATCAAGTGGTGGTGGAAGTGTAAGTATCAATGGATCAAATCGCAATAATTTTTACAATACCTTAAAAAGACAAACTCTGGATAGCATCTTGGAAACGAGCTATCAAAATATTTTAGAATCTGCTTATGCAAGGACTATAAGTGATAGTAAAAATAACGCCATCCAGTTTTCAGCTGCTCTGGCTCAGGGTACTCCTTTTACCACACCTTTTGGTAATGATTCGCTTTCAGAACGACTACAGATGGTTACTCAGGTCATCGCTGCCAAAGATCAATTAGACGTAACCAATCAAACTTTTTTTGTACAACAAAGTGGATATGACAATCATGACAATAATATAGTAGCCCATGGTGATCTTATGAGTCAACTTGATGCCGCTGTAGGGTCGTTTTATACGGCTCTTACAGAGTTGAGTATGCAAGATGATGTACTGATTTTTACTGCTTCTGATTTTGCTAGAAAATTGGTTTCTAATGGTGATGGGTCTGATCATGCCTGGGGAGGTCACTCTATGGTAATAGGAGGTTCGGTAATAGGAAAAAAAATATATGGTACCTATCCTGACTTATATATAGACAATCCTTTAGATGCAGGAAATGGACGAATCGTACCGACTACATCATGTGATGAATTATTTGCAGAGATGGCACTTTGGATGGGAGCATCTACTGGTGATCTGGATGAAATATTACCGAATATTGAAAATTTTTGGACTCCTTCTCCAACAGGAATGCCTTTAGGGTTTTTGCCTGTATGAAAATGAAAATGATGAAAAAAATATACATCCTATTGGTACTCATTATGTTAATCAATATTGACCTTTCAGCACAATGCGACGGCAATGGTAACCAATGGGCCAAGAGCTGGGTATCATGTCAGGTCTCCATTAATCCAAACCCAATAAGAGGAATTACGCACTGGATACTCTATGAATTTAATGAAAATCACTGGATAGATTCGAGCCATGTGTGGAATGCCAATAGGAATGGAGAAAGCGATACTGGCCTTAAAGATGTAATCATAGACTATTCCCTTGACGGGAATACGTGGACTGAATTGGGCTTATTTACCTTTGCTCAGGGTTCAGAAAGTGATTTGTATCAAGGTTTTGAAGGGCCTATTTTTGGGAGCCAATTTATTAAAAAAATATTGATAACTGTGCAGAACACCCACGGAAACGGAAGCTGCGCATCGTTAGGAGAGATACAATTTCAAGTGGATGATAGCAAGTGTCATGGAGTTGTAGATGTATGTGGTGTATGTGGCGGCCCTGAAGAAGCAACATGGTATATTGATGCTGATGGAGATGGCAAAGGAAGCAGTGCATCTACGATACAAACTTGTGAAAAACCCATGGGATATGTAGATAATACTGATGATGATTGCGACAGCGGAGAGCTGGGGTGGAATGATATAAGTGGGCTTTTTATCACCAGCTGTAATGGATGTCATATAGCAGCAAGTGCAGGTGGCCTTAGTTTAGTAAGTTATGCTTCTTTCTCCTTGGGAGGCAATATATGTGGCACCTCTCTCAAAACAGAAAATAATCTGGTAAGTGTCATTACTATAAGTGAATACAACGGCTGCGGCCTGTCAATAAGTGCTCCACAAATGAATGTCCGATCTTCTAGTCCGATTACTCAAACAGATCTTGACAAACTGCAAAGATGGATAGACGGCGGTGCTCCTGAACTATGTGATGATTTTTGCCTTGAAAATGAAAATGTAGATTCTGACTTTGCAATGGGCACGGTGGGCTATTTTCAAGCTAGAAATCAGATCACTAGTGATGCAGAGCTGGATTCAGCCACCATTATTACCTATGATGCGGGGCAAGAGATATTGCTCAATAGTGGATTTACGGTCAAGATAGGGGGACAATTTATAGCACAGATTGGAGGGTGTGACCCCTAAGAGGTAAACGCTCTTCTTTACAATTTTATGTATAAGGTTGAGTCCACTCCGAAACTCACAAAATCACAAAAGTTGCTTGTAACGAATTTTACATTTTTCTCAACTCGCTG
>JAZGFD010000240.1:0-4970 GCA_036479115.1 Saprospiraceae bacterium
GGGATGACCTGGAGTAGAATGAATGGTGACATTGTCAAGACCAATGCCTTTTAGGTGGTTTTCTAACCAATATGCCGCATTTATCATATCATCTTTGTGCTGTGGATCTGCACTAACGGATGGGATTCTTAACAGCTCTAAAAGCTCATCAAGAAATCTTGATTTATTCTTTTCAATTAATTCTATACTCTTCATTTATATCTATTTTTACAACTACTCAGGAGGTATTAATTTTGCTTAAAAAAATCTTTTTTTACTATACTTCGGCAAATTCTGTCTCAATACAAAAAACAATTTTTTACCTGCCAGTTTTGACAGACAGGTCTAAAAAACGCAACCCATGAGTCGTTCTTTACTTTTCATGAAAGTGCACTGAGAGTTTTTTCTTTAATACTTTTCTATTTAAATTTAATTTATATTCTCCTTTGAATGCGTAAGAAACCTCACCTGTTTCTTCTGAAACCATAAATGTAGCACTATTGGTATTTTCGCTTACTCCAATAGCAGCTCTATGCCTGAGCCCCAGCTCTTTGGGTAATTTCATACTGTCAGAAACGGGGAGTATTACTTCACATTTAAAAATCCTATCCTTCACTATTATCATAGCTCCATCGTGAAGAGGTGACTCTTTTTGGAATATACTTATTATCAATCTGCCATTTACAGAACTATCTATTAATGTTCCTGAATTATTCCAAATTGGTACTGATACATTTTCAGACAAGATTATTAAAGCCCCTATTTTGTGTGCAGCAAGGTGTTCTATAGCAAAATAAAGCTCCTCAACATTGTGCACTTCCATTTCATTCAAATTTTCCTCATGCTGGCCTATAAGTTTATCAAGAAAGGTGGATCTTCCTTTTAGTGTATTATTACCCAGCATTAGTAAAAATTGCCGTACTTCAGGTTGAAAAATAATGATTAATATTAAAACTCCCGACACTAAAAAAGGGCCTAATACAACACCAAGAAGTTTCATATCAAGAACTGAAACTGCCGTGCCAATGGCATAAAATAAAACAACACCAACAAATATATTAAATGCTATAGTTCCTTTCAGTAATTTGTAAATAATGTAAAAAAGATATCCCACTATTAAAATATCAACAACATCTAATATTCTAATGCCAAGTACCGAAAAATCTAAGATTGAAGTGAGTATCATATAATGTTGCTACAAAGATGAAAGATACAGTTTTAGTAGTGTTGCTGAAAGTTGTTGTTACTTTATATTGTTAGTTTTATAATACGAACTATTTTTACAGGAAATAATACAATATATATGAGTCTTTTATTCCTTCTTCTTTCTTTTGATCTATTTACAGGGAACACAACAATCCCCAATATTTCGACTATTCCATGTGAGATTGCCTATGAACGAGAAATAATCAATACGAACTCTAAAAGAGTTGATCTTGTTCCTGAATATTTTTTCTCATTTTCTCATCCAGAACTAAAGTCTATATTTAAGGAGAATAATTTTATTAGGACTTATTGCCAGATCAGTAAGAATAACGGATTTATTCATCTCAATTTAAATTTTAATTTGGCTTCTAGTGTTGCTAAAAATGAATATGGTGTGGTAAGCAAACGGAGCAACCTTATAATACATCTTATCAAGGGTGGGCAATTGACTCTAAAATGTGGAAATGGAAGTCTCGGAAAATCGAATGATGCTACCAATAAAACGGTATATGCCTTAACCTATGAATTAGACCAAAAGCATGTGAAAAAACTTAAAAAATACGATATTGATAAAGTGGAATTAGAATGGAGCAGTGGGTTTGAATCTTATGAAGTTTACGAAATAGATGCCATTTATAACCAACTAAATTGTATGGAAAAACTCGGATATTTATGAAAGAATCATTCGAAGAGAAAACAAAACTTGGTCTTAAACTTCCTACTGACCCCAGATGGGTTAGTATGGCAGAAATGGATTTAGAAGAAATTCTTTCTGATCATGCATTTTGCGAACAAAAAGCGGCTTCTTCTTGTATATCAATAATATCTCAATACCCAGAATATCATAAAATAGTGGAAGAACTCTCTCCTATTGTAAGCGAAGAATGGGAACATTTCAGGTTAGTATATGCAGAATTGAAAAAAAGAAATTTACAACTGGGCAAGCAACGTAAGGATGAGTATGTCAACTTACTACGAAAATTTCAGAAGAAAGATGGAAGTAAACAGGATAGACTCTTGGATAAGCTTCTAATGAATGCAATGATAGAAGCTCGCAGTTGTGAAAGATTTCGACTCTTGTCCCTACACATTTCTGATGACAACCTCAAAGAATTTTATCACCACTTCATGATATCAGAAGCAGGCCATTATAAGACTTTTTTAGGGCTTGCTAAAGAGTATTGCGGGAAAATAAAAACTCTTGCAAGATGGCAAGAGTTTTTATCTCACGAAGCTGCAATCATGCATCATTTAGAACTCAATGGTTCTAGAATGCACTGACTATTGCTTGTTTAGTTTTTTTAACACTCCCCTATCATCTATTACGACTTCGGCTTCTGTGAAACCCCTATTTATAGCTTTAATTTGAGCGGCCTCAGCTTCTTTAATGCTTTCAAATCCCGATAATATAAAAATGTGCCAATAACCTTTTGTCCATTGTTCTAGTTCTCCATCCAAAAATTGTAGTTCATTGACATCAAACCATGTTTCATCTGAATAAGAAGCTAATCTCACTTTATATTGAGGGCCTGATGTTTCACCACTATTGGTATAATAATCAACAAAACCTTCCCCATTCAATAGTTCGATATTGGCTTCAGATAGAGTAGCTTTTGTTATGAATGCATCACGATATCCTTGTCTCTTTACTTTTTCTAATATCATATCAGCAGCAATTTTATTGTCAAAAGATCCAAGTCGAATCTTAGTAGATCTATCCATAACAAATCGATATAGTTTACCATAAGAACTGATGTTACTAAAATCTCCTATTTGCCCTTTTGACTTTTTTAATGAAGCAATCTGAATAAAGAACCTTTCTTGAGTGGGATTGTCTCCTTTTTTAATTGCTCCTTTTAATGACAACTCAAAGTGATCATAGAGCTTAAATTCATTATCTTCTCCAAACATATCCACTGAAGCATTCACTCTTGTAATTTTAGCCTCAGAATCTGAGACATTTGTAACTAATTCTGTTGTAGGGAGGTCATCTGAAATGATTTCCGTTTTTGCCGCGACTAAACCATCAAGATTGGTGACTGGAGGTATATTTTGAGCAAATATTTCATCAGCTAAAGAAATAGTTTTAATTGCTGTATAAATATCATCTTTCCCTCTTCCCCCTAATCTATTAGAAGAAAATAGAAAATTACCGTCGGAATCTAAATTTAAATAATAGTCATCACCAGGAGAATTTATTCCTTTGCCAAGATTTTCAGGGTCGCTCCAGTTTCCATTTGTAACTTGTGATAAATAATTGTCATACCCTCCCAGTCCGTTGACATTATCAGTAGAAAAATAGAGTAAGTCATTATTCAAAAATGGGGTAATTTCATTGTTACTAGAATTTATTTTCGGGCCTAAATTTTCAGGAGTATTCCACGTTCCATTTTTAAAATATGAAACATATATATCAAACCCCCCATGGCCTCCTTCTTTGTTTGATGAAAAGTATAAGGCTGATCCGTTAAATGCCAAATGCGGGAATGCGTAAGAGTAATCTATTTCATTGAATGGTAATGGAATATCATCAGAGAAATCCCCTTCTTCCCCTACTGTTGCAAGAAAAATACTAAAATTATTATCATCATCTTCTACGCTGATCGCCCCATCAGTAAGGTTGTTTTTTGTGTAAGCCACTTTTTTTCCGTCTTTTGAATATGACACTGGGCCGATTCCTTTCACTTCTTTGAAATCTGAACGTAGAAACCCCAATTCAGATATGTCTATAGTTTCTTTATTAGGCGCTATAAATAATTGATTGCCATAATTTTTAATATAGCTCAGATTCTTTTTTTCATTTTGGCGTTTAAGATCAGTTCTGAAAGATGAGAATATTATTTGCTCACCATAAGCAACAGCCCCAAAATCAGAGTTCTCGGAATTTCCATCGAATGGATTCACATCATATTTGTCATCTGCTTTGAGTAATTCAATCGCAGCTTCGCAGCCAGATAAATGAATGTTAGATAAAGATGCATCTATATCTGATATTGCTGAATATATATTTTGCGCTTTTTCATAAAGGCCTAATTTTTTGAGGCTATTTGCATAGTTAAGTACTATATCCATTTCTGTACTTCCCACGTCAATAGCTTTCTCATACCAAAACACCGACTTAATTAGTGCGTTTGTTCTTCTGTATGCCTCTGCAAGTTGCAACTGAGCATAAGTATTATCAGGATTTTGATCCAAATGTGATTTGTAATTTTTTATGGCAAGATCATAAGCTCTCAGTTCCAGTTGTTTGTCAGCTTTGCGGATGTCTTTTTGAGCTTGACTTTGAGTAAGGAATGAAACCGACAATACTAAGAGCAAGATGAATTTAATGTAGTTCATGTGAGCCGTTATTTATCAAAATGAGAATTAAACACTTAAAAGTTAATGACAAATATATTAAATATTATTCGCATATGATAATTGTAACCCTACTTAATGTATGAACAGAAACTGTCAAATATTATGAAATATTATATTTTGGTTGAGAATTTAGTTTTTGAGAGTAAATCCTCAATATTGGATGCATCAAAGAAGGGCTGAAAGCCCTTTAGCTGATAACCAAGAGCAACGACTTTGGTTGAGAAGCGAATATTGTGATTTAGCGGTATTTTGATTAAAAATGATGATAAATGAGCCTACTCAGGAAACACACAAAATAAAAAAAGTTTCTTTTGGCGATCTTTATATTTTTTTTTAATTAGCTGATACTCAGGCATCACCGAATCTCAATAAATGTAAATCTCATCCAAAACAACTCATTTTGTGAAAAATGTCTGTTTCCGGAG
>JAZGFD010000241.1:0-17930 GCA_036479115.1 Saprospiraceae bacterium
GTAGTCTCTAGCCAATGTAGTAGCAATTATTACAAATCTCTCAAACCACATTCCTACATTTATCAAAATGGACATGAAAAAAGTAAATTTGATATTCCTCCTCAATTTTTTACTAAAGAAGAAAAGAGGTGATACTACATTACAAAACATCATGCCAAAGTATGCCCAATAATATGGCCCTAATGCTCTATTAAAGAAAGCAAATTGTTCGTATATATATCCTGAATACCACGATATAAACAACTCTGTCAAATATGCTACACCTACAATCATGCCTGTAGCCACAATTACTTTATTCATTGACTCTATATGCTCAATGGTAATGTATTGTTGTAGTTTCAAAACCTTTCTGGTAATCAACATCAATGTCAATACCATGGCAAAACCTGAAAAAATTGCTCCTGCTACAAAGTATGGAGGAAATATAGTGGTATGCCATCCAGGTATCACTGAGGTGGCGAAATCAAAACTTACAATGGTATGCACAGATAGTACCAGTGGTGTAGCTATCCCGGCCAGCACCAACGACAATGCTTCCCATCTTTGCCAATGTTTAGCTGAGCCAGTCCAACCGAAAGAAAGAAAATTATATATTTTCTTTCTCATGCCTTTGGCTCTGTCTCTTATTGTTGCAAAATCAGGAACCAGACCTGTATACCAAAACAAAAGTGATACAGTAAGGTAAGTACTAATAGCAAAAACATCCCAAAGTAAAGGAGAATTGAAGTTAGGCCATATAGGCCCTCTTGTATTTGGATAAGGAAAAATATAAGGTGCCATCCAAAGTCTGCCCATATGAATTAATGGAAATAACCCTGCACACATTACTGCAAATATGGTCATAGCCTCCGCAGCTCGATTTACACCTGTACGCCACTTTTGCCTAAATAATAAAAGGATAGCAGAGATCAAAGTGCCGGCATGCCCGATACCTATCCACCAAACAAAATTGGTAATATCCCATCCCCATCCTATTGTACGGTTGAGGTTCCAAGTACCAATGCCATGCCATATCGTCCAACCTATGCAAAACACAAGAAGAAGTAAAAAAGTAACCGATATGATAAAAGCTATTGTCCATGTTGTTCCCGGACGTTCTTCTGTAGCTCTTACAAGATCCTCTGTGATATCGTGATAACTCTTATTACCTTCAATTAGAGGATCACGTATTGGACTTACTGTTGCTCCCATTAAGATTCTTTATTTAAGCGTCTAATGTTTTGTCTCTATTATTGACCTTCATTGTGTACTGTACAGATGACTGTACATTCACTTCTTCCAGTACTATATAATTCAATGGAGAATGAAATTTTTCATACAATTCTCCTTTTTTATTATTTCTATCTCCAAATGTTATTGCTCCTGTTGGGCATGAGGTTTGACAAGCCGTCTTTACATCTTCATCTTGTAATCTTCTTTGTTCTGATTTAGCAGTTAACTTGCCTTCTTGAATTCTTTGAACACAGAAACTACATTTTTCAATTACTCCTCTAGACCGAACTGTCACATCAGGGTTCAGCACCATTCTGGTCAAATTATCTGCACCATATGGTGTTTCTTCTCCATTTACTTCTACTTGATTGGCTGGAAATATATCAGCTGTAGTATAATCTGACCAGTTATATCTTCTCACTTTATAAGGGCAGTTGTTGGCACAATATCTGGTGCCTACACATCTGTTATAAGCCATTTGGTTAAGGCCTTCACTACTATGATTTGTAGCATTTACAGGACATACATTTTCACATGGTGCATTATCACAATGTTGACACATCAGTGGTTGATAGACGGTATTGGGATTTTCTACATCACCATAAAAATATCTATCTATTCTAAGCCATGCCATTTCCTGATGAATGCTCACTTTGCTCTTTCCCACTACTGGTACATTATTCTCAGCCATACATGCTATCGTACAAGCTCCACAACCGATACAAGCATTTAGGTCAACATGGAGTCCCCAATGGTGGCCTTGGCTGTATTTTTCATCAGAATATTGACCAAAAGGATAGAGTGTATGTCCATTTAATTTTTGATGGTGTGCTCTTTCGTGTTGAAGATGATCTACGGCTTCTTCCAGATGGTCAAGATCAGTATGTCTTATGACTGTTCTCTCTGTAAGTGAACCCTGAAATCCTTGGAATACATTACCGTATCCTGGCGCTAAAGCCGCTTCGTCAGCATTAATCGTTTTACCTGTTTTTGTTTCAATAGCTGTCACACCCATTGTATGGTGATACTGAACTGAAGAATATTCGTCTTCTTTGCCTTTACTATTAGATACAGATACTGAATCACTGAAATATTGAGTCATCCCATTAGAAGAACCAAGGCTTCCATTTACATCTTTCCCTATTCCTTTGGACGCAAATCCTCCACTAGATCGACCATAGCCTAGTGCAATTGCAACTGTGCCTGCCATAATCCCAAACTGCTGAATGGCAGGTAGTCTATAAGTTTTATCGCCAACGGTTACATCTACAAGTTCTCCATCTACCAAGTTATTTAGGCCTTTAAATGATTTTTCTCCATCAAAATTTACGGGTACTGCTATAAAATTTCCCCAAGTATACCTCGTCACAGGATCTGGCATTTCTTGCAACCATGGATTATCACCAAACTGGCCATTACCAACGGTAACCGGCTCATAAAACTGTACTTCAAGTTCAGAAGATGAAGGGGAAGATATACCTCTTGCCGCAGCACTCAAGTCAGCTCTAAAATCAGTGGCTGTAGAGTATCCTACTGTATTATACACTCCATCGTGTAAAACACTGTCCCAAAAAGATTGGAATCCCAAATATTTATCTTGAGTAGCAAAATAGCTGGCTTTCCAGTTATTCTTTAAGTAATTCATATATTTCTGCTCAAAACCTGCAACATATGCTCCAGAACCTGCCCACACCAATAGTGATTCTTCCCCCTGTCTGGTATCAAACAATGGAGATATTGTAGGTTGAATAAGGCTGTAAATGCCTCGCTTGGCTTCAACATCACCCCAACTCTCTAACCCATGGTGAAGAGGCGCGATATAGTTGCATATAGATGAAGTTTCATCCTTTGAGTAACTAAGTCCAATTCTATTTTTAACTTTTTCCACAGCCTTCGTCATTTCAGCTGCAACAGAAGAATTATAAAGTGGATTACACTCCATAAATATCAATGTATCCACTTTTCCTCCTTTCAATTCTGCAAGGAGTGAAGTCATTTCTTTTTCGCTGCCCTGTCTTTGATTAGAAGCATGAACGAAAGATATTGTGTGTCCATAATTTCCTAAAGTGGTATTAATGGCATTGACGAGTACCTGCTCGTTTACATTATTACTTGCACTTACTACTAATGAGCTGCCAGCAGATTTCTTTAATTGACTTGCTACTTTAGATAATGCAGCTTTTGCTTTTGAGTTTAATCTAGATGATGCGCTTACGTTAGTCCCGGTAATTTGTTCATATAAATATGCTATGGCCACACCTTGTTCAGAAGGTTTTACCAATATTCTATTATCGGCATTTGAACCCGTCATTGACATGTGAGATTCTACCTGAATATGCCTGGACATTTTGACATTTTTTACACCTTTAATTTTCCTTTTTGAAGCATACTGATTGGCATATTCTATTGGAGAAATCCATGTGCCTAAAAAATCGGCATTAAAACTCACAATAACATTGGCATTATCAAATCGATAATCAGGAATGGTCCTGTCTCCAAAGCTCTGTGCATTGGCTTCTAAAATAGCTGCTGATGATACTGGATCATAAGTGACTACTTTTGTATTTGGATGTGCTGCTGTAAATTCTGCTATTACTTTTTTAGCAGTAGGACTCATTATTGTGTTGGTAACTATCCTTGTGGCCAATGAACTCTTTAACACAGACTTAATGGCTGAATCGAAATCCAACCAAGAGACATGTTTAGTTTCTTGTTCACTTATTATTTGAGGTTTTTTATATCTATTAGTATCATATAAAGAAAGAACATGGGCTTGAGCTCTTGCAGATGTACCACCATTGGTAATGGATGAAAGTGCATTCCCTTCTATTTTTATTGGCCTTCCCTCTCTGGTTTTTACCAATACTGGACAGTAATCACCACCACTCATATAAGTGGAGGCATAATAGGTAGCCACTCCAGGTACTATTTCATCGGGCTTGATTACATAAGGGATGGCTCTTTTTACAGGAATATCGCATCCTGCTAAAGTTGCTGCTCCTACACCAAATCCTAAATATTTTAAGAAATCTCTTCGATTACTTTCTAATCCTTCAGCGACCTGTTTATTACCCAATTGATCGATAAGAGATGGGTTTTGAATTTCATTTTGGGCTTCCAAAATGAAAGCTTCATCTCTATTCAAATCTTTTGCTCCTATCCAAATACCTTGTTGGCTATTTTTCATTTATATCGGTATTTCTCTATTTCTTTATTAATAATGACATTTCTGACATTCCAAACCACCTATATCCTCTACTGTCACTCCATCTCTATCTCCTTTGGCTAATTCTTCATGGTAATTTTCATAAGTTGCATAGTACTCATTGTTACTAAATTGCACCTCTGTCTGTCTGTGACAATTGATACACCATCCCATTGATAAAGGCGCAAACTGATGTACTACCTCCATTTCCTCTACTTTACCATGACAGGTCTGGCATTCTACTTTACCTACTACCACATGCTGTGCATGATTAAAATACACGTGATCAGGAAGATTGTGTATTCTCCCCCACTCTATTGGGCCCCTTACTGACTTCTTTTGTTCATTGGTAAGAGATGTCACCATATTTTCCCATTGTCCTGTTATTGCTTCTTCACCTTTTCTGATAAATGCTTCTTGTCCTTTATCCTGAATGTAATTTGTAGCAAACCACTTTTTGAAAATTGTCTTGATATCTTCATCAGACATCTTCTCATAATTTTCAATATACTTACTCGTATTGGGATCATATCCAATGGAGGCATAAATTTTACTTATCTCCTGAGTGCCATATTTAGAACCAACTGTGATTGCTTTATGGCAATTCATACAAGTATTGGTAGACGGTATTAAGGAATGTTTTGACCTTCTTGCCCCATCGTGGCAATATTGGCAATCTATTTTATTTAAACCGGCATGAGTTTCGTGAGAGAATTTTATAGGTTGCTCTGGAGCGTAATTTTGTTGTCTTCCTAAATTTATAGCTCTTGTCACAGTATTATATCCTGCAATAAGTACAAATACAAATATTAAAAAACTGATAAACTTTTTACTTGTTAACTTTTGTAGTAGAGATTTCCTTTCATATGATGTTCCATCTTGGGCAGCGGCTATTTCATTAAGGCTTCCAATAAACCTCATTAAGATTAAAGACAGAATACCTAAGAGTGTAAAAAGGCCATAGTACAATACAGTGTTATCTGATTTTTCAACAGCGCCCGACCCTCTGTTTCCTTGGCCTGCAATAGGAGTTTTAGCAATACTGGCATCATTGATATAAAGAATGATAGATTCGAGATCCTCATCAGTAAGGTTTGGCCATGCAGTCATGACAGAATTCCATTTCTTAAAAAGCGTTATTGCTCTGGGATGACCAGAAGCTATTAAAGCTTGAGAATTTCGAATCCAACCGTACAAGTCCTCTCTAGGAAATTCTGACCATCTTTCTTCAGCACCTGCCAGAGAAGGGCCAGTAGCATCTCTTGTCATGGTTTTATCATGACATGTAGCACAATAATTTCTGAATAGAGTTTTGCCCGATTCAACAGTAGGCTGTGCAGATAGAGATGCTGTGAAGAAGAGAACAACTCCTAAAATGAATGCACTTGATATTTTTTGAATCATGTTACTTTCGTTTCTAGCCACTTATCTTTTTTATATAGGCCTCTCTCTAAAATGCCGCAAAAATAGATTTAGACTTTTTACTAACCAATATTTATTCTTTACAGTTTTTTATATAGATTCATTCTAAACAATTTAGATCGAAACTTCTGCTTTAATATGAGGATCTGATTCATACTCCAATAATTTAAAATCCTCATATCTAAAATCATTGATATCTTTTATTGTTGGGTTAATTTTTAATTTAGAAAGTGGCTTCGTGCTTCTGGTAAGTTGAAGAGATGCTTGTTCTAAATGATTATTATACAAATGGATATCGCCAAAAGAGTGGACAAACTCACCATACTCTAAATCACAAACTTGGGCTATCATCATGGTCAAGATGGCATATGATGCTATATTAAAGGGTACTCCTAAAAAAGTATCTGCTGATCGTTGATACAACTGACAACTTAGTCGTCCTTCCGCAACATAGAATTGAAAAAGGCAATGACAAGGCATTAAGGCCATATCTTCTAATTCTCCTACATTCCAAGCAGATACAATTAATCTTCTGCTGTCGGGATTATTCTTTATTTGATTGATAACATCTCCTACTTGATCTATAACTTTCCCATTTTCACTTTTCCACCGCCTCCATTGTTTTCCATATATTGGCCCTAAATCTCCATTTTCATCAGCCCATCCATCCCATATTTTCACATTCTTTTCAGAAAGATATTTAATGTTTGTTTCCCCTTTCAGAAACCAAAGTAACTCATGTAAAATTGATTTTAGGTGAAGTTTTTTAGTAGTAAGTAATGGAAAGCCTTCATTGAGATCAAAGCGCATTTGATAGCCAAAACAACTTAATGTGCCAGTGCCAGTACGATCTTCTTTCTCTATCCCATTGTCTAAAATATGTTTTAGGAGATCTAAATATTGCCTCATTAGCTTTGAATCTTTTAATGTGGCAAATATATATTTTTTCTTTAATATTAAATATCGAATATTTAAAATTCGTTCATAAAGAGCAGATTTAATTTAGATGTTTAATATTGCAGGGAAAATGAGTAGTGTCGTAAAAATAAGTTGCCTTTTGGTTATTCTAACAAATCTCTTGTATTTGAAGGCCAATTCTCAAATGAAATGTGCTACTGATCTTATACCTAATAATTTATCTTACAACACCCCTCAGGTTGAAATTAATACCTCTTCAAGAAGTGCAAAATTCGAGATTCCTATTGTTTTCCACATTTTCACTTTAGATGGGGAAGATCCGCTCCAAACATTTGATATCTATGATCAGATTGACGCACTAAATACTTACTACAATAGAGCTCTTCACGCTTCTATTTTATATTCAGAAGCTTCACCTTTTGTGGAAAACCCCAAGATTACATTTTGTTTGGCTACAATCGATCCTGATGAAAAAGTTACCACTGGTATATTGTATTATGATACCGATGATTCGAGTTTAGGCAATTTGAATCTTCAAGGTGAGGTAGGCAAAGTCAAACAAGAAAGCCTTGGGGGGGCAAATGCTTGGAATACTGATAGGTATCTTAATATATGGGTAGCGCCTAGGAATGACGGCATTTTAGGGGATGCAACATTTCCAGGTACGGGAAGTAAAGAAGAAGACGGCATCGTGATAAAAACCAGTGTACTAGGCACAAAACAGGGCTTAGGAAAAACCTTAGTTCACGAAATAGGGCATTATTTAGGGCTGAAACATCCCTGGGGCTCATCAGGGGCTTGTAGTGACGATGATGGGATCAAAGATACTCCCTTCCAAGAAGGCGGTTATTTTGGCTGCCCTTCTTATCCACAACAATCATGTGGGTCGCTAGATTTCATTTATAATTTTATGGACTTTCATGATGACGATTGTCTTTTATTTTTCACAAAAGGGCAGGTGGATGTAATGCATGAAGTTTTAAAGACATCAAGATCAGAACTGACAATGAATGGTTGTCATACTCAAAAAGAAATTCTATCTTTTAATGACCTTATTTCTTTTTATAATGGGACTCATATTGTTATATATAGCCGTTCATATGCCTCCTTTACCATGAATGTCAAGTTATATGATATAAGTGGTAAGAAAATTTATGACAGTAGATCTAATAAAGATTTTGTTTTTCGTATTAATTCGGATGCTCTTAAAGCCGGTATCTACATACTTTCTCTAGAAAATGATTCTTCTTTCGAAACACGGAAGATATTTGTTTCATCAAATTGATAAAATTAAAATAAAATCATCTAAATGATCTTCCCCCAAACACTTGATTGCCTGTCTGATACTTTATATATTGAGAGAATGGAGATGCCTTTACACCTATACTAAAGGTAAAAATATCAGATGTAGGCGACCATGTAAAATTCATTTCCCAACAATGTAAATCTCTAAAAACGCTGAACTGTGGAATAGGAAAATTCTTACGTATAAAATCATAAGAAAGGTTGTTAATACCAAAACCCCATTTTTCAGTTAGTGGAATTCGGCCTGAGTTTAATGTTATAGAATGCGTCTGTACTTTCCCTTCATTTACTCCATTTACTTGATCTATACGATATCTAAAAGTATGACTTAGTCTAAAACTAGAGAACCAAGAAAATAATTCATCTTCTCCTTTTTTTCTCTTTTCTTTTTTTGCAATGCGTGCTTTTTCTTCATTTTTAAATAGGTTGCTCAGTTCTTGTAGGGTCATTTGACTACTTATGTTTAATGTAAATTCTTCAAATCTGAAAGGAAGCCTTACGCTACTTTCCCCGTCCTGTCGTGTCCAAACTAGTCGATTTACTCTTTTATTATTTATCTCTCTATATGGATCCAATTGGCCTCTGAATGAGATTGTAGTAATATTATTAAAAAGGCGTACAGATCCCGAAAAAGTAAGCCGACTCCAATTTAATGAGTCTGCATTAAAATTGTAATCACCTGAAATGTTTAATCGATCTATGAGCTTGATTTTTTTCTCAATAGAGTCTCTTTTAGAATAGATTTTAGCTTCAAATAGATTTTGAATGTTATATACCAAACGCAATCCACCGTTATCTAATGTAGGTGCAGAGCGAAATAGCTTTGTACCTAACTGACTTTGAAAAGGGCTATATTCTGTAAATTCAACTTCATTGACTGGATCTAATTCTTCATCAATAAACAGTAAATATCTATCAGTGGCAGGGCTAAATGTAAGATTTAAAGAAGGTCTTATCGTATGTCTAAATCCTCTGAACCAACCTTTGCCTCCAGAGATGGTATTGTAAAGGCTAGTGCTAATGCCTGCATTAAAATTTATATCCCGATAAGGAGTAAATCCATTTTTTAATCTTCCTACTATATTCACATTATTTCCAGTACTATCACTGGTTATTTCATATTCTCGGCGAGCTGTTTTGAAATACCACCATTCGTCGTAATCAATCCCTGTATTAAAGGAAAAGTATTTAAAAAGGTTATAAGCCGCACTCAATCCTACATCATGTGTGATTCCTGGACTGATAAGATCTAATGTATTGGCTGTAAAAAGAAGTGTATCCTTGGTGGTAAATGAATTTTGAAATCTTGTGGAATATTCCAGACCTATCTTTTCATACCATTTATCCCCAGCACCACTTGTAGTAGGATTATCAAAGGGTGACAATCGCGAAACTCTAAGTTGAATATCAGGCAGAGAAAAAGTAATATCTCTTGTAAGGGTATTTTGTGAATGGGTTATAGAACTGGTAAAATTTACTTTGGATGACAACTTATAAGCATAGCTAAAATTAGAGTTTATCGTGCTATTAATCTGGGCATTGGCATCTGATACATTTCTTCTATCAAAATCATTAACAGTAAATCTTAAAGAGCCTCCAATTGTTCGATAAGGATGGGCTTTTGAATCTTGATTATGTGTCAGATTAAAAGAATAACTATCTTGTTTCCGTTTACCTATAATGCCTTCTGTTTCAATAAGTTGCCTTGAAAATCCTATGCCAAAATTGCCTTTATGCTTGTAGCGTTTGTAATAGTTAGAACTTGCCCTAAGTGCCCATGAACCTCTGGTGTAAAAATCTCCTTCTAGGCTAAGATCCATCTTATCACTTAAGGCAAAATAGTACCCTAATCCTCTCATTCCCAACCCTAAATTATTGTCCATTACAAAAGGGTCTTGAGGGAATATTAATCCTGAAGAAGCGGCATTAAAATCAAATAAAGGTGCAAATGCAAAAGGCAAAAATAAAGGTACAGGTATCCCTGCTAACTCCAATCTAGCAGGCCCTAAAATAGCAACTTGCTCAGGTATTAATTTTAATTTTGAAGCTCTAATTCCCCAATGTGGATGTTCAAGATTACATGACGTTATTAGTGCATTTCTATTATAAATTACATCGTCACTCAGATGTAGAGAATCATTTTCTCCTTTTACAAATTTTGTCGTGGCTCCATGAATAAATAATTGATCTCTTTGTACTATGGCATCAAAGACAATTCCTTTGTTTGTATTAAAATTATAACGGAGTTTTTTAGCAGTAACCTCCTGGCCATCATAGTCAAAAGTGGGTTTGTTTTTGCCTTTAAACCCTTCATATCCATATTGAGCAAGCACTTCATTTTTATCAAAATCAAATAGAATATAATCGGCCTTAATATCATAATCTTGGTACTTAATAAATGCATCACCAAAAAGTTCTATTTGATTTTTTTTAAAAAAAAATATACTCGTATCCGTGCTACCATACTCAATTTCATCTATTGGGTCATTCTTTTGGAGTGCCTTTTCACTTTTTCCCTTGGTAGCAGGATTCTTAAGAGTATCTATAGAAAGTGCAAGTGAATCGGAAGGTATTTTTACAGGAAATATCTGTGCTAATGCATTATTGTTTAATACAATGCAAAATAAAAATAATAAAAAAACCAAGTGAAACTTAGGTGAATAGTTTGTATTACTATAATTTTGAATATGTAATAGGTTGTATTTCAGATTACTAAATTTATTTATGGTATTAGAATAATAAAATATTTGTACCTACTCAAGTGTTGTGGTTTTTTTGGCCAAAATTGATACTGCCTGAAAAGGTTGCAAATATTCTAATAGTGAAAACTAATTCTACAAAATAACGAATAATGCAAGGTTTACGTTTCTCTGCCTTCTTAAAATATGGATTGTTTGCTATCTTATCCACATGTTCTTTCTCTTTATTGAGTAGTTACTCACATATTAGTACTTTTAAAAAATACATTATAGTCATAGATGCTGGGCATGGTGGTAAAGACATTGGCACCTCTGGTCATAATCTAATCGAAAAAGATGCCACACTTATCCTTGCTAAAGAATTGGGCCAACAACTGACTAAAAACAATTCTAATATTGAAATAAAATACACAAGAGAAATAGATATTTTTTTACCTGTTCATCGGCGCGTAGGCATTGCAAACGAGTATAATGCTGACTTATTCATTTCTATACATTGCAATTCTATAAGCGCCCAATCACCTAATGGAATAGAAACTTATGTGTTAGGAATACAAAATAATAGTGAAAATCTGCAAACTGTAAAGAGAGAAAACCAAGCCATACTACATGAAGCTGACTTTCATCAAAATTATGATGGTTTTGACCCAAATTCGCCCTCCGGACATATTTATCTCAGCGCGATTCAAAATCAATACATCAATGAAGGCATTTTAGTAGCACATGAAATTCAAATACAATTTTCAGATAAAAATATTATGCGAGACAGGGGCGTGAAACAAGCAGGTTTTGTAGTGTTAAAGAAAGCTACTATGCCTGCCATTCTAGTGGAGGTGGGTTTTCTGAGTAATGAACACGATGAGGCCAAACTAATAAATGACAACAGCAGAAAAAAGATAATCTCAAATATATCAGATGGCATAAACATCTATATTTCTACTATACAAAATATTGATAACCAGGTAGTTATTCATAAGAATGAAGCTGCACCTATCGAATACAAACCTATAAAAATGTCACCTATTGTTAATAATGAAATGACACAATATAATGTCATGCTGGCCTCATCTTGCAATGGTGTTATACCAGATTTAAGAGGTATGATAGTTCTAAAAATGGAAGTACTGGAAGAAAAAATAAATAAAAAATACTTATATACTATTGGCACGTTTTCAACCTTAACATCTGCTGTGGAGGCACAAAACAACGCTAGAAAAAATGGCTTTAAGGGAGCATATGTTATCAAAGCTGCAAGCAAAGTAAAAATGCAAAGCAAAAACAATGATGTTCGCATCAAATTTGAAGGTGTGAACTAAAGCAATTATTTCATTTTTATTACCCGTATCTAAGGTTTTTCAATATTTCTCTGTAAAGACACTAAATTGAGTCTACTCTGGAAATTAACATTTTATATAAAAAGAGTAACTTCAAGTGGGGGTTTTTCAGGTAATAATCTCGTATTTTTTTGATAGATAAAGTTCATTTTCCGAGGCATAGCAGTGCGATGGCGAAATAAAAAACTGGTAACTACTCAGGTAGTATCAATTTTGGCTTAATTTTTTATCTTAAAAGCACACCACCTGAGTAGTTACAAAAGCTGAAATATAGTAGAAACTAAGAACTTTATTTATGCAAAATTGGCTCCACCTGTAGTTACTAAAAAGAATCGTTTTGGATGAAAATTGCTTTTTAAGTAATTTTGTGATGCCTTAATTAACTTGTTACCCAATTTTTTGCACAAGACACCCAATTTGGTAAAATCATTATACACGGAAGTAATAATGGAAATTTTGTGGTGAAAGGTGTATTAAAGGTTTAGTATATGAAAAACTAAAAAAATCTAAATTGATGATTATTGAAGTGGTGTGCTTTTGAGATAAAAAATTGCTATTTTACTGCTAGACACAAGCTATTTTTGTATTAATAGCAGCGCTAATACTAACTTATTTTATATGTTAGTGAATCTCGAAGATGTTGCAACATCTTCGATTTGAGACATAAATTGCCGAAGTATAGTGATAAAAGAGCTTTTTTTTTAATTGATACTGCCAGAGTAGATACCTTAAATTGTAAAAAAAGGCAGTCCCCGTTAATCCAATTCATCGGGCTTTCTATAATAATAGATGTACCTGCCACCAACTTACTTTTTCACTTTTGTACATTTCAATAAAGTTGCTTTATCTTCGGTTTGAAAATAATAATTTAGGAAGATAATGATAGAGACTTCCTATTTGTAAAAAAAATTGTTTAAGACAGTAACTACTCTAGATGATGTGCTTTTGAGATAAAAAATTGCTAGACACAAGCTATTCTTGTATTAATAGCAGCGCTATTAAAAACTTATTTTATATGTTAGCGAATCTCGATTATATGTCCACATCTTCGATTTGAGATATAAATTGCCGAAGTATAAACAACATAATAAAACATCTAGAATTTACCTTTTTAAGTTAAGATGAAGAAAAAAACTTTTGTAATAGCTGATCCTGAATTCCTAAGTCGTCAAGGCTTAAAGGCTATGATATCTTCTCATCCTTTATATGAAGTAATTGGTGAAGCGAAGCGGCATGAAGATTTAGAACGTATTCTCCAAAATATGACTCCTGATTTAGTGATCATCGATTATAATCACACTGGATATTTCGGAAAGGAAACCATTTCTATGATATCGGAATTAAGACCGACTACAAATGTGGTAGTGGTAAGTGATGATGATGATAAAAGATCCATATATGAAGTGCTCGAAAGGGGAATTTCTAACTATGTAACAAAAAAATGTGAAAAACACGAGATTCAAATGGCCATTGATTCTGCATTAAAAGATAAAAAATTCTTTTGCTCCAAAATTTTAGATGTAATAGTAAACAAATCCTTTGGCAACAATCAAAAAGACAATAGTATTGAACTTCTTACAGATCGTGAGAAAGATGTTCTGAGCTTATTCGCTTCTGGAAAAATGACGAAGGAAATATCGATGGAATTACATGTAAGTATTCATACAGTCTATACACATCGGAAAAATATAATGAAGAAGCTCAAAATCAATTCACCCGTAGAATTAGTGATGTTTGCTGTAAACAATGGACTTGTTGTGATTTGAAAGACTTCAGCATGTTGATAAACAGGTGTTACAGCCCTATAAATAAAAGGACAAAGTTCTAAAAATATTTTTAGAACTTATGGACATGAAAATCACACAAAGCGGCAGGAAACAATGCACTGTAGAAGAAAAGCTCAAGATAAAAGAAGAGAATAAGGAGAAATATTCAAGGAGTATCCAACAAAGTATTCTTGACAGTACTGAATCATTGCATAAAGTTGAGCCCACTCAGGAAACACACAAAATCAAAAAAGTTTCTTTTGGCGATCTTAATATTTTTTTCAATTAGCTGATACTCAGGCATCTCCGAATCTCAATAAATGTAAATCTCATCCAAAACAACTCATTTTGTGAAAAATGTCTGTTTCCGGAGTGGACTCAAAGTTATTATTGACAATCCATCTATCTTTTATGCTATCATTGTGATAATTGTTACATAATAGAAGTAATTGGATTCTTATTTTTGTTTTAAAATATATCAGTAAATATTGGCGTTTAGCATATTGAAATTAAAAGGACATTTAGGCTCTACACTGAGCCGATATGGATTTTGGCAATAAAAGCATATTTAATGAGTAACTACGACTGAGTAACCTACACATTAGAAAATTGCAATAACTAAAAATTCAAGTTTTACCGATATAATTCTTTTTAAAAAAAGAAATTTATAATAATCAACTTTTAAAAAACATAGTTATGAATATTTTGAGATTTTTTAGTTTTTGGGCTTTGAGTGTTACGCTTTTGCTGGCTTCTTGTGCTAAGGATGGCGGAACTGTAATTCCAGATCAACCAGACGATATGGATATGATAGATGATCAAGACGACAATTCTGACAAGGATTTAGCTCCAGAATTTAGCATAGAAGATGTATCAGGAGGTACTATTTCATCTGCTAGTTATGAAGGGCAAAACCTTGTAATTTTCTTTTTTGGGTACAATTGTCCCCCTTGCAAATCTGTAGGGCCAAGTATAGAATCTAGGCTTAACCAAGAGTTTAAGAGCAACTCTAAATTTGCGATAATTGGCATGGATCAATGGGACGGCAACAAAGCTGGAGTAGAAGATTTTCAAAAAACAACTGGAGTTACCTTTCCGTTAGGCATAAAAGGTTCATCTGTAGCCAGTGCATTTAAAACCACATATGATAGATTGGTTGTAGTTAACACAGATGGTGAAGTCGTATATAGAGGCAATAGTATAGCCGCAAATAATCTAGACACAGTAGTAGATTTGGTAAAAGAATTACTTAATTGATAAAACATATGAAAATTACCCTTTATTCCAAGACATTGATGCTTAGTGCATTAATGTCTTTTTTTTATTATTCTGAGGCACAAGTTGTTGATGATTTTATTCTCGACAATATAAATAATGAGCAAGTAAGTCTGGAAGAAATAAAAGGTGAAAATCTTACCATTATTGATTTCTGGGCAACTTGGTGTAAGCCATGTACCAAAGCAATGCCCAAACTTAATGAGCTCTATTTAAAGTATAAAGATCAAGGCGTTTCAATGATAGGAATAAGTTGTGATGGCCCCAGAAGTATATCCAAGGTTTCTGCCGTAGCAAACAACCTAAAAATAGATTATCATATTCTTAAAGATATCGATTGCGAAGTGATGAATAGTTACCAATTTCAAGCCTTCCCAACCCTTGTTATTATTGATAATAACAAAGAGATTGTATGGGTACATGAAGGGTTTGGAACAGGTGATGAACGTGAGATTGAGCAAGCAATAATGGATCATCTGAAATGAAAATTATTAAATTTTATCCACCCTTACTTCTTTATTTTATCACTTTAGGCACTGGTTTTGGCCAACTTAGTATTTCAAATTTAATGGAAGGCCAATTGGGTAAACTTCCTACTGAAACATCTAAGATTTTTCCATCTATCTATGATCGAACAGAAATTAATTACAGAGTAAAAGGTTTCATTCTTGAGACTACAATAGAGCAATATCATACAACTTCTAATGATAGAAACTATGTGGACCTATCGCAATTTAGCATACGCTATAAGAAAAACAAATGGGATTTAGTAATAGGTAATTTTTATGAAACCCTAGGCCGTGGGCTCCTATTGAGATCATTTGAAATACCAGGGGCTCTTCTTGAAGATATTGGGTTCAGATCAAGAAATTATTTTCATAGAGACATTTTAGGCGCATCAGTTAAATACAGATTAAAAAAAGCAACTTTTCAAATACTTAGAGCTGATGTGCTAAATAACGTATTTCCTCCTACTTTTAGCAGATCAGAGAGAAGAACAGATATAGTTACTGCTGCTGTGGCGAATGTAAAATATATCAAAGGACATCAAGCAGGAATAGTATTAATGCTCAGGGAGCAAGAAGGCAGTACAAACAATCACTACATAAGTGGGTCAGTAAATGGTGTAATAATAAAAGGTCTCGACTACTATAGCGAATATGCCAGTGATTTGAAGGTTAATAATTATTCATTTTATACAGGAATTGCAGGGTATAAAGGTGCTTTTAGTTTTACTTTGGAATATAAAAATTATTCTAATTTTATTTTAGGGGCAGGTATAAATGAACCTCCAGCATTGATAAAACAGCAGACATATAGAGTGCTTAATCGAAGTATACATGTTTCTAATCCAATAAATGAAAAAGGTTACCAATTAGATCTTTTCTACAATTTTAAGAACGGTACAACAATTAATTTTAATCATTCCCTTGCCAATAATAAGTTTAGTGGTATAAATGCCACTTTTACCCAATATTTTTTTGAAATTACATCTTCAATAGGTAAGAATATAGAGTACAAAGGTTTTTTAGACTATAGCCAAGACCCATTTAAAGGAGAAAACAAGAGATATTCGATAGGTCTTTATACAGACATAGCCATTAATGATAAAACCAGAATTTTACCAGAAGTGGAATATCAATCGTTTAATCGAGGTGGAAATCAGCTCTATAATTTCAACTTGCTTTTAGCATTAAAAATTACTTCTAAATTTTCATTTTCAGTATTGGGAGAAATTACAAATGACCCTTTTATAATAGATGAAAATAACTCTCTGCGAATCTTTTTAGGAAATACGATAAGGTACAAACCTGATTTCAAAAACACATTCCAACTGTTTTTTGGTGAGCGACGTGGTGGCCCACAATGTAGTGCTGGGGTATGTTATGAAATTTTGGATTTTAAAGGTGCGGAAATAAGATGGGTTACTAGATTTAGAAAATAGGCACTCGAGTCGTTGCCCTTGGCTTATTCAACCAAGGGTGTTACCTTTGGCTATTCAGCAAAAAGGCCACCAGCCTTTCTATGATGATTAAAATATTGAGTATACCCATCCTATTTAAGATTTCGAAAAAAATACACAAAAGATATTGAAAAGCAGAATTGAAGAATTTCAATCAGATTAAATAAATTCATATATTTTCTTGTAGGATATAGTAAATTGATGAAGACAGTTGAATTAACGGAAGATCAAATAATTGAGATCGTTGGATTGCATAAAGTAACAGGCACATGAAGCTTAGCAGATAGACTTAAATCGATACTGTTGTTGGATGAGGGTTTGAGTTGTGAACAAGTAGGACAGATAATATTATTAGACGATGATACGATAAGATCATATCGAAAGAAATACAATTCTGGAGGATAATACGAACTGACAGACAATAAGTATCGAGGCAAACCGATTTAACTTACAGAAACTCAACTAATCGAGTTGGAAGATCATTTACAAGAATATACCTACCAAACTTTTAATGGAAGCAGAGAATTAATAAAGAACTGGTTTTTAGTAGACTATAGTGAATCAGGTGTGCGATAATTGGTGATAAGGCTATAAGAAGCCCAAGTGTGTGCCAGGAAAAGCGAATGTAGAGAAGCAGAAAGGATTTGTTAAAACATACTATGAAATAAAAGAGAATTTGGGAGATGATGACCGCATTTACTTTATAAACGGGGTACATCCACAGCGTAACACAATAGCTAGTGCTCTGTCAAGGATAAATTGACGGGTAAATTTGGCATCTTTTAAACCTGCTCTTTGTTAAAAATACTCGCCATATCTACTGCTATGACT
>JAZGFD010000242.1:0-28212 GCA_036479115.1 Saprospiraceae bacterium
ATGAAATAGAATATTTTGGATGAGAATTCAGTTATTTGAGTTTCAGTGATGCCTGAGTATCAGCGAGTTGAAAAAAAATAAAATATCGCAAAAAAAACTGTTTCTAATTCTGATAAGTTTTCGTTCAGACACTACTTAGTGTCTGAACGGAAACTGCCAGATTTCATGAAATCGAATTGCACCTTCCTCGTTCTGCCATTAAATAAATTGAATCTTATTTTTAATGAGAATGCATAGGTACGCAAGAAAGTAATATTTTTGAACCTCAATAAAAGAAGTATGTCCGAAACAACAAATGAAATAAAAATAAAATCTAAAAAAACGACAAAAGATAAATTTTCAAAGCAAACATATTTCGAGTGGTTTGAAGTGATGTATAGAGTACGTCAATTTGAGCAGGCCGCATTAAAGGCTTACTCTCAGCAAAAAATTAGAGGATTTTGCCATGTTTATATCGGCCAGGAAGCCATCGCAGGGGGACTGCATTCTGCATTAAAAGAAGGTGACAAGGTGGTTACGGCATATAGGCAACACGGGGTTGCATTGGCCAGAGGACTTACACCTAGAGAATGTATGGCCGAACTTTTTGGAAAAGAAACAGGGTCAGTAAAAGATAAAGGAGGGTCAATGCACTTCTTTTCAAAAGAAAAAAATTATTTCGGAGGCAATGGTATTGTCGGAGCTCAAATACCGATAGGTACTGGCATTGCATTTGCTGAACAATATAGAGGAACAGACAACATATGCGTGTGCATGTTTGGCGATGGTGCGGCGCGACAAGGTGCATTATATGAGTCATTTAATATGGCAATGTCTTGGAATATTCCAGTATTATATATATGCGAAAACAATGGATACGCCATGGGTACATCTGTGTCTCGGACAAGTAATGTTACATCTATACATCGAGTAGGCGATGCTTTTGACATGCCAAATGAAGCTGTAGATGGAATGAACCCAGAGAATGTACACAATGCTATGGCAAAGGCCATTAAACACATCAGAAGTGGCAAAGGCCCTTATTTTTTGGAAATTAATACTTATAGATATAGAGGTCATTCCGTATCAGACCCTGCCAAATATAGAACAAAAGAAGAGTTGGAACACTACAAAGGTCTGGATCCTATTAATACTATAGAAGACAAGATTTTAAAAAACAAAATAGGGGTCAAGCAAGAAATAGACGAAATTAAGAAGAAAATAAATGATGAAATAGCTGATGCTGTACAATTTGCGGAAGACTCTTCTTTCCCTCCTTCATCTGAATTATATACTGATAATTATGTGCAAAAAGATTATCCATATTTAATGGATTAAATATGGATAGGAATTGAGGTAATTATTCTGGTGCAATCAATTTTGAGCCCACTCCGGAAACACACAAAATCAAAAAAAAATCTTTTGGCGATCTTTATATTTTTTTCAATGAGCTGATACTCTGGCATGACCGAATCTCAATAAATGTAAATCTCATCCAAAACAACTCATTTTGTGAAAAATGTCTGTTTCCGGAGTGGACTCAATTTTGACTAAAAAAAATACTTTTTTCTTCAAAATCACACTACCTGAGGAGGAGTTACGAATTGAGAACCGCTGAAATTCGAGTCCACTCCGAAAACTGTAACTACTCTGGTGGGCGCTTTTGAGACCTGTTAGTCAAACAGGCAAGTAAAATTTTGTTATTTTTTTGTAAAAAAAAGTTCATTTTTTGAGCTATAGCAGAGCTATGCCGAAAGAAATAGCTGTATTATGGTAGAAAAGGAACTTTTTATATCCAAAATTGACCCCACCTGAGTAGTTCCCAAAAATTTACAAAACTAAAAAAAATCACTTCGACAAGCTCCGTATAAATCTTTTGGCGAAATTTACATATTACTCAACTCGCTGATACTCAGACATCATCGAATCTCTAAAAATGCAAATTTCATCCAAAATGGCTCTTTTTATGAAAAATGTTATTTTCCAGAGTAGACTCAAGTTTGAATATCAAAAATATTATTTATTTCGCTAAAATTAAAATTAGTGGTTATTATAAGCTAATTATTCAGTACTTTTGGCCAAATTTTTGAAAAAAGGTATGGCTAAATCGCGTAAAAAACAACAAGAAGAAGAAACACTTATTGACTTGGTAGAAACCAAACAGTCCTTGCAGGACTTTATGGAAAACAACCAATTATTAATTA
This sequence comes from Saprospiraceae bacterium, assembly GCA_036479115.1. Lineage (GTDB taxonomy): Bacteria > Bacteroidota > Bacteroidia > Chitinophagales > Saprospiraceae > UBA7328. The sequence goes on from JAZGFD010000242.1 coordinate 2,184, forward strand.
TTGGGTTAGTGGCAGCTATACTTCTTAGCATAGGAGGATTTATTGCCTATAAAATGCTATATCAAGCACCCAGAAATAAAAATGCTCAAGAGCAAATATATCAAGCTGAAATTCAATTTCAGCGTGATTCTTTCACACTCGCATTGAGTAATCCTGGTGGAGGCTATGAAGGCCTTTTGGATATTATAGACAATTATTCTGGAACAAAAACAGCCAATCTAGCGAAGTATTATGCTGGTGTATCTTATTTAAATCTTGGAAGTTATAAAGATGCCGTAAAATATTTAAGTCAATACAAGGAATCAGGAAACATTTCTCCTACCATGAAATATGGAACCCTTGGTGATGCCTATGCTGAAATAGGAGATATGGACAAAGCACTTTCTAACTATAAGAAAGCTGCATATAATGGTGACAACGAAATACTCACTCCATATTATCTTAAAAAACTTGGAATGCTTTATCGCAAAAATGGAAACGTAGAGAAAGCTAATAAGGTGTTTCAAAACATATTAGATAAATATGGCGAATCTATAGAAGCTACAGATATAGAAAAACTCATTTCGTAATTTCGATGATATTGTACCATGGTGACTTCTGACATTGTTCCTTTTGATGCCAAGCGTTACCCTATTGACAACAAGAAGAATCTTCGTATCGGAATTGTTCTTTCTGAATGGAATCACGGTATAATAGAAAGGTTGAAATCTAACTGTGTTAGGCGCTTTAAAGAATTAAGCGTAGCTGACACCCAACTTACATTTTTTAGTGTTCCTGGGTCATTTGAATTGCCATGGGGGGCAAAACAATTCTTAACCAAAGGTGGATTTGATGGAATCATTTGTTTTGGCTGTGTGATACAAGGGGAAACGAAACATGATGATTATCTCAATCATGCCGTTGCTAAAGCGATCATGACAATTAATTTAGCCAGTCATGTTCCCATTGTATTAGGCGTCCTTACTACCAATACATTAGATCAAGCAAAAGAAAGATCAGGGGGAACCAAAGGGAATAAAGGCGCCGAATGCGCCGAAGCAATTATAAAAATGATAAGTGCCAGTCATGAGCTCAAGTCTAGAAAAACAAAGATAGGATTTTAACAACTTAATAATGTCTATCAAAAATAAGCCTCATTCCAGGAGTATCATCAATAATCTTACTCTTATTTACTTTATGTTTTCCATTGACGAATACATCAGTTACCATCCCTCTAAATGTATGTCCTTCTAGTGGAGACCATCCACATTTGTAAGCGATATTATCTTTTGAAATGGTGTAATCTTGATTGGGATCAATAATTACTACATCGGCATAGTGGTTTTCATCCAAATACCCACGTTTCTCAATATCAAATAAATCAGCGGGGGCATGACACATTTTTCTTACAATGTCTTCCAATGATATCATGTCTTTACGATAAAAATTTAGCATAAGCATCAGTGAATGCTGTATTAGAGGAAGCCCTGAAGGGGCATTCAAATAATCTTGTGATTTTTCTTCTGAAGTATGTGGAGCATGATCAGTAGCAATGATATCAAGGCGATCGTCTAAAAGGGCAGTAAAAAGCGCTTTTTGGTCGTCTTTTGATTTTATAGCAGGGTTACACTTTATTTTATTTCCCAAAATAAGATAATCACTATCATTAAAAAATAAGTGGTGAACACATACTTCCGTTGTAATTCTCTTTTCAGAAAGTGGTATATCATTCCTAAATAATTCCAATTCTTTTTCAGTACTAATATGTAAAATGTGAAGGCGTGTATTGTACGTTTTGGCTAAAGAAACAGCAAATGAACTTGAAATGAAGCACCCATCTACACTTCTGATTATAGGATGGTGATGTGCAGTAAGACTTTCTCCGTATTTTTCTTTGTATTTAGCCATATTGTACACAATAGTCTGCTCGTCCTCGCAATGAGTGGCTATCAACATATGCGCTTTTTTAAAGAGTGTATGCAAGGACTCTTGGTCATCTACCAAAAGATTACCAGTACTAGATCCCATAAAAGCTTTTATCCCGCATATTCTGGTCGGATCTGCTTTTAGCAATTCTTCGATGTTGTCATTAGTAGCACCTATAAAAAAAGAGTAATTGCAAGGCGATGACTCGGCAGCTGTGCTGTATTTTTTTTCTAATTCAGCATTTGTAATAGCTGCTGGGTTGGTGTTTGGCATTTCCATGAAAGAGGTGATACCTCCCAATAATGCTGCTCTCGATTCTGAACCAATATCAGCCTTATAAATTAATCCTGGCTCTCTGAAATGGACTTGGTCATCGATAATACCAGGTATTATCCATTTTCCTTCACAGTCTATTATTTTACAGCCTTTTGAATATATATTCTGGCCAATAGCTGAGATAAATTTATCATCAATGAGAACATCTTTTTCTTCTTTTTTCCCTCTATTAATAACTGTTCCATTTCTAAGAAGTATTTTCGACATATTTATTCAATTTTTAGTGATTAGAGTTAAGGTAATTATTCAAGCAACATGCCTCAGGCTCTCAATTATATTTCAAACTGTCATACGAGGTCAAGAGACCTTAGTAAAGTAGTCCCTCAAACCATAAGTATTTAAGCAAAAATATCTATGATGTAAGTATCTTTTATTCTCTTGATATATTATAACATTGCTACTTTTAAGTTTTGAAATAGGAATAACTACTCAGGCGGTGTGCTTTTGAGACTTCGCTGCCAAACAGGTTGAGAGAAAATGCTGTTTTATTGCTAGACAAAACTCATTTATTTCTTTATAGCAACCCTATTAGGAAACAAATAACAGAAATCTAGGGATAAAAGAACGTTTTTTATCCAAAAATGGCTTCACCTGTGTCGTTTCATTTTTTTTAAAGACACTTCAATTTTACAGTAAAGGTATAATTGGAATCTTGCTAAGCAGAATGTATAGGATGAAAATTTACTCATTTTTACTATAAAGGGCTTCTACTCAAAAGGTAGACATGCTAATTACATATTAACAGCTGAAGAAAGAGATAAAAAAGTTTTTATTAATAAATTTTGAAATTACTTGTATTGCTACAAATCATGTAACCAGGCAGGTAAGGGCTTTTGGAGTAAAAAGATATTCGTTAATGCATTTATTTAAGCAACGTCTTGATACCAAAAATTAAGGTGAAAAGCATGATAGATAAAAAGATAGGAATATTGGGAGGAGGCCAGCTAGGAAAAATGCTATGCATGGCTGCTACTGGCATGAACTTAGACATAAGAATAATGGATGAATCCATTGAATTTCCTGCTGGATTAGTAAATAAGAATTTTATTGAAGGAGATATTACCAAATACGAAGATGTTCTAAGATTTGGAAGAACTGTAGATATTCTGACAATAGAATTTGAGAAAATAAATGTGGATGCATTGTCCACTTTAGAAAAAGAAGGTATACAGGTATACCCTTCTGCTCATATAATAGCTGTAATACAAGACAAAGGTATTCAGAAAGAGTTCTTTGTAAAAAACAACATCTCTACATCAAATTTTATTTCGTTTAACAATAAGTCAGAGATTATTGAGGCGATTATAAGTGGAAAGGTTTCATACCCTTTTGTTCAAAAAACAAAACGGGATGGTTATGACGGACAAGGTGTATTAATTTGTAAAGACCTCAGTTGTGAATCACAAATGTTCGATTTGCCATCCATAGTAGAAGACATAGTGGACATTGATAAAGAAATAGCAGTGATAGCATGCAGAAATGCCAATGGTGACATTGTAATATATGATGCCGTTGAAATGGTCTTTGATTCAGAAGCTAACCTTTTGGATTATCAATTGTCTCCAGCACAATTAGACAAAGATGTAAGATTTAAAGTAAGTGAAATGGCTTATGAAATAGCTATCAAATTGGACCTTGTAGGAATACTGGCAATTGAGTTTTTTTTGACAAAAAAAGGAGAGGTCATTGTAAACGAAATGGCTCCTCGGCCGCATAACAGTGGGCATCACACCATTGAGGCATGTGACACTTCTCAATATGAAAATCATCTTAGAGCCATCCTAAATCTTCCTCTTGGTTGTCCTGATATCATATCCTCCTCTATCCTAGTTAATCTAATGGGAAGTAATAACTTCGTAGGAGATACCTCATACTCTGGTTTAATTGATATACTTAAAATAAGTGGAGCTCATCTACATTTATATGGTAAAAAACATACCAAACCATTTCGTAAAATGGGTCATGTTACGCTTTTACATGAAAAAGAACATATCCCTATTAATGCCGTAGAAGTTATAAAACAAGCATTTAGGACAGCTCCAGTTAAAATAAAAATACGATCTAATGAAAGAGAATAAAAATATGAAACATCCTATAGTTGGAATTATTATGGGCTCTAGTTCAGACTTGCCCGTAATGTCTAAAGCTGCACAAATACTTGATCAATTTGGCATCGCATATGAAATAACAGTAGTCTCTGCTCATAGAACACCTCAAAGAATGGTCACCTATGCCCAAGATGCTTACAACAGAGGATTGAGGGTAATCATTGCTGGTGCTGGAGGAGCAGCACACCTTCCTGGAATGACCGCTTCTTTGACCATTTTACCCGTCATAGGCGTCCCTATCAAGTCATCTAACTCTATTGATGGATGGGATTCAATTTTATCGATTCTTCAAATGCCAAGTGGTGTGCCTGTAGCTACAGTGGCTCTAAATGGGGCTGCAAATGCAGGTTTATTAGCAGCTCAAATTTTAGGTTGCTCAGACCCTAAAGTTTATACTTTATTAGTAAAATATAAAGAAGATCTTAAAGAAAAAGTGAGAAACCAAATAGAAGATTTAGAAAATTAATTGTGATTACTTAGGTGGTGTGTTATGAGACCTGTCTTTCTAACAAGCAGGTAGGAAAATTTCTATTTTATTGCTAGACAAGGCTCATTTATTTAGCAGAAGTATAGCGATAAAAGAGCCTTTTTTATCTAAAATTGATAGCCCTGGAGTAGTTACAATCAACTCTTTTTTCTAAGCAAGGCACTTTTAAAGTCAAAAAAAGCAATGCCTTCGAAGTATAAATAACCCGTGACTACTCTGGTACCTTTAAATGAGAATTAAATTTTGACTATTTGCATCATAGCTGAGTGCATATTGAGGCTTCTTTTTCCCAAAGTGCCACAAACAGACCTCAGGGTACAGAAGACATGTTAGCCTGATTTAAAACATGCCAGATATTTTAACCTTGACTTTAGCCATTCTAATAGCACAATTAAGAACCGATCTATGTATCCTGTAGGGTTTTAATATTCGTAGGGTTTTATTGTATTGAAGAAATTCGACCCTGTCGGGGTCGTATGTACCGATTATCGTCTATTTTTATTATCATATGAACCCTTCAGGTTCAACTCTGGGTTACCTATTAATGCGAAAATAGTTTGTGTCCATCAAAAAAATGTAATTTTTAAGTTCAAAAGCACACCACCTAAGTGGTCACAATAACCGCAGTTATTATGAAATAATAAAAAAGACTGAATACTTACATAAAAATGTACCCATCCAGTCTCTCTTTTTTCTTAATAAGTTCCTATCTATCTTGGAATCAAACTAAACTCTACCCTTCTGTTTAATGTTCTGCCACTTACAGTTTTATTATCCGACACAGGTTGTGATTCTCCATATCCGGCATAGTTCATTCTTGCAATATTTATGTTGGCATTAGATAAGAACTGATAACAAGCCTTGGCTCTATTTTCTGATAATATCTGATTATTAGCGGAGTTACCTACATTGTCAGTGTGACCACTTATAGATAAATTATAATCAGGATATCTTCTCATTATTTCTGCTATTTGTCGTAAAATTCTATAACTCTCTACTTTCAGCTCTGCCTTACTAGACTCAAACTGAATAGAACGCATTGCTATTTCCAGAAATTCTAAATCCCTTTGAGCAATTTGAGCCAGTCGAGGGCATCCTCCATTATCTATTGTTCCTGCTGTATTTGGGCATCTATCACGACTATCATCTATACCATCACCATCAGAATCTGGACAACCACTGAATGTGGCCAATCCCGGCTTTCTAGGACATAAATCATCTCTATCTACAATACCATCACCATCGGTATCTACTAGTATAGTTCCTGTTATTCTACCTGTTGTTGTTCTACCTGTTGTAGAACGAGAAGGACAGCCATTATTCTCTATTGTACCTTTTGTAGAAGGACATCTATCATCCCTATCTCTAATGCCATCACCATCTCTATCAGGACAACCTAAAGTGTTTTTGGATCCTCTTACATTTGGACATTTATCAATATTATCAGGAGTTCCATCGCCATCAGTATCTATTTCTGGACAGCCATTGTTAGCCACAGGCCCTGCTACTGTAGGACATTTATCAAGATCATTAGGGACACCGTCGTTATCCGCATCGTTTTCAGGGCAACCTCTATTGGTTTTGGTTCCTATAAGATTAGGACATTCATCATTATTGTCACTTACACCGTCACCATCTGTATCTGGGCAGCCATTCATGCTTGGCAAACCAGAGATGTTAGGACACTTATCAATATAATCAGCAATTCCGTCGCCATCGCCATCAGGACAACCTTGTAATTTTTCTAATCCTGCAATTTGAGGACACAAGTCTAATTCATCAATGATACCGTCACCGTCAGAATCAAGTAGGCTCGTATCCCTTTTCTTCTTGATTTTGGTTTTTCTTTTTCCTAAATAGTATAGAAAACCAAGGCCATGATGAAGATTATTCCGATTATCAGACAAGGAGTACCTATACTGTGATTCCCAATTCAAATATGCTCTATCCTCAAGTTTTAATTTGAGCCCTAATCCTCCTGAAGCTTGAAGATTATTTACAACCTCTACTTGATGACCTGACTTTTCATATACATATCCATAACCTAATGTAACATAAGGAATTAAAGGAGATGAAGACCCTAAGAAATTGTAGTGGCCTACAATATCTGCACCTATTACTGTCTTATGAAAATTTTCTAATCCTACATCATAGGTAACAACCCCTACTTTTAAAGGTATGCCCACACTGATTCGATCAGTCAAACTTCTAAGATACCCTACCTCAAAACCATGATGATATTTATTAATAGCACCAATATCTCCATCATTTTGGGATTGATAATCCATGAGGAGTGCTTTTACAGTCAAGCCATTTTTATAAAATGAATTGTCTTTTTTATTCATTTCTTTCACTTCCATATCCTGAATTTCATCTGCCTCTTGGGCAGCAAGTAAAATTGCGAATAAGGTGAAAATTATGATGAGTATAACCGGTTTAGTTTGCATCTTTCTAAAATGATTTAGTCAACAAAGTTAATCTATTTAAATAAACTAAGTTACTTAGGGATAACCCCTATTCTTAATTTAACTTACTATTTATATTCAACGATTAATTCTTAAGAGAATTGATCTTTACAGTTGTTCTTTATCTATTTTTAGGCCAAACTTTTCAAATGGCAATAAGACTCTCAAATACTGTAATCAATCTTGAAGAATCAGCTACCATTAAAATGGCTCAAATGGCTCGTAATCTCAAGTCAAAAGGTCAAGATGTAATTTCCTTGAGCCTAGGCGAACCAGACTTAGATACGCCTAGAACTATTGTAGATGCTGCTTATTCTGCTCTTAAAAATGGATATACTCATTATACCCCTGTTCCTGGTTTAGTTGAATTTCGTGAAGCGATTGTTAAAAAACTAAAAAGAGATAATAACCTTGATTTTGAAGTGAATCAAATAGTCGTTTCAAATGGTGCCAAACAATCTATATACAATATAGCTCAAGCTCTTTTAAATCCTGACGATGAGGTGATCATTTTTGCTCCCTATTGGGTGTCTTACAGCGCCATAGTAGAACTTACTGGAGCTAAAGTGGTAAGTTTGAATTCTGAGGTTTATCAAGATTATAAAGTTACAGCAGACCAACTCAAACAAGCAATAACAGACAAAACAAGATTTGTTTTATTCTCTTCTCCTTGTAATCCCACTGGTACTGTTTATACCAAACAAGAGTTACGTTCATTTGCTCAAGTACTTAATGAGTTTCCCGACGTTTTGATCGTTTCTGATGAAATCTATGAATACATTGTATTTGAAGGTGAACATCAAAGCATTGCTCAATTTGATGAAATAAAAGACCGCACAATTGTAGTGAATGGAATGTCTAAAGGTTTTGCTATGACTGGATGGAGATTGGGATATATGGCAGCTCCTTTAGAGGTAGCCCGAGCCTGTGGAAAAATACAAGGTCAAGTTACCTCCGGGGCTACTTCATTTGGACAAAAAGCAGCGGCATTTGCACTCTTAGAAGAATCAAATGACCGTGATAAAATGAAAAATATATTCAAATCTCGCCGCAATATCATGTTAGATTTGTTGAAAGATATTCCATATATGACCCTAAATGTACCGAATGGCGCGTTTTATCTTTTTCCTGATGTGAGCGCAACATATGGTAAGTCATTAAATGGAAAGAAAATTAGCAATTCCGTAGAATTAACTCAGGCAATGCTTTCTGAAGTATATGTAGCTACGGTGCCAGGTGCTGCTTTTGGAAATGATAACTGCATCAGACTTGCATATACTACATCAGAAGATCAACTCAGAGAAGCAGCCAAAAGGATAAAAGTGTTTTTTAACCAACTTGATTAGATTCAACGTTGCTCAATCTACATTGAGTTTTAATACAGTCAAAATAGCATCAATAATAATCTTGACTATGTATTCGCTAAATTACCCTTAAAACTCAAATACCACGTGTATCCCTTTTAGCTTGACACAAGTAAATTTCTAAAAATTTGTATTCCAAAATCACCTTTATGTAAATGGCTTTTTATTGATTTTATTTAGCCTTTTATTTTCATCAATATGCCTATACCTATTCAATATGGAATCGGCATCTTTTGGCTTATAAAACCCTTTTTCGTCACGCTGTCTATACACCTCATATAGCGTTACGGCACAGGCTACTGATATATTTAAACTTTGCGCAAAGCCTACTTGAGGTATAACCATGTAGTGCTCAATGTGATTTTGCAAGTCAGGGGTAATCCCATCTTTTTCATTGCCAAAAACTATAGCAGTTTTACCTAAATAATTATAACTATATATTGATTTGGCCGTATTATCTAGAATAGTACCAATAATGAGATCATATTTTTTTTTAAGATCAGTAATACATTTTGAGATATCGTTATACTCATGTATTGTTATCCATTTATTAATACCTGTTGAACTTGATTGATTATCAATAAGTTTTCTTCCTACCAGTCGAGAATCTGTATCTATAACATATATCTCATCAATGCCTACAGAATCACAACTTCTTAGCACTGCTCCAATATTATGCAAGTCATGTACATTTTCTAATACAACGGTGAGGTCAGTCTGCCGTTTAGATGATACTCTCTTGAATTTTTCAAGCCGACTTTCGCTTATGTCCAATGAAAACATAGTTACTTTATAGATTTGACTTTAAATTCATTGTCTGTATATTCTATTAGTTTGAGATCTGTATTTACCATAAAATCACCAGGGTGGTACTGAGGAAAATGACTATTTGTAAGTCGATTTTTATTGTATTTTCGAAAGTTTACCCCCATGCTTAGCAAAGGTAAATTAATGGTCATTTCCGAGTTATTTACATTTTTTACCGATTGTGATATATTCGCAAGAAAGACAATTGTATCATAACCATGATAACTATCAGCATTGGGTAAATGGCCAAATTTTTCAAAATAAATGGAAGCAAAATTCTTGACAAGTGGGCTTGCTTTGTTTAAATGTTTAAAATCAACAGTTTTCAAATTTAGACTTCTAAAGAATTCGAGGTCTAATCTTTGTGCATTTATCAATGTCGGCATCCCATAAATTTCAATTTCTTGGTCTTTAATTTCAGCATTAATTTTGCGTATTAATGAGTATACGTATCGTGCATCTTTAGATGAATAATCAGGTATTATCAATGCCACTCCTGAAGGGTTCATAAAAAGCGAATCAAACATCATAAAATCACTGTTCTTAATTGAATCAGTAACAATCATATACTCATTTAAAGGTGTAGTGATTTTCCCTCTATTCATAGATTCATACATCCTATGAATTGCCCTTACTCTTGTATCGTCACTATTATTTTCTTGGTTGATAATATATATCTGTGAAGGATTATAATTATTTAATGCATCTTTTAGAATAGCCTCAAAATATTGTTCTATCAAAGGTCTCATTTGATAATAGTAAAGGTTATTCTCTGTAACATTAGATGAAGAACGCCAAGGCGAGATCACGGGTATGTTGTTATTTTTTCCCCATTCTGCCACTTTTTTCAAATTTGCAGTCTCATATGGGCCAATAATAACGTCACTATTTCGAACATCCACGTTCTGAAGAAGGCGGTTCACTTTTGTAACATTACGTTCTGTATCAAATACATTTACTTGTATATTGATATCTAATGCTTCTAATTCTTCTAAAGCAATCAGGCTGCCAGCATAGTAATGACTAAATTTTTTCTCGCTGCGCGAAAGCTTTTCAGGATCGTTTGTTGATTTAAAAGGAATCAATAATGAAATTTTATTGATTGGTTTTAGTAATGGGTTGATCGCTATAATATTATTACTGGTAATGGGTTTATACTTTTCGCCGTCCACAATATTCCATTGTACGGTATCCACTTTAGGCCTTTCTTTTTTTGTTGCATTAGTGGTGGGTTTTGTCCGTACAGGATTAAGTACACGTGTGGATTTTCTACTTGTTGAACAAGAGAATAAAAATGAAAATGAGAGTATAAAAAGAAAATATTTTAAACTATTCCCACTCAATTGTTGCCGGTGGTTTAGTACTAATATCATAAACGACTCGATTTATTCCTTTGACACTATTTATAATGTCATTAGATATTTCAGCTAATAAATCATAAGGAAGGTGGCTCCATTCAGCCGTCATCCCATCTACAGAGTTAACACAACGCAAAGCTACGGTGTTTTCATATGTTCTTTCATCACCCATTACTCCTACAGATTTGATAGGAAGAAGTATGACCCCTGCTTGCCATACCTTGTCATACCAGCCAGATTGCATTAATTTATTGATAAAAATGTAATCTGCTTCTTGACAAAGTTTTACTCTTTCTCTAGTAATAGGCCCTAAAATCCTAATAGACAATCCAGGGCCGGGGAAAGGGTGCCGGTTGACTATTTCAGGCTTTATTCCCATGCTTTTACCTACATTTCTTACTTCATCTTTAAAAAGCATTCGAAGTGGTTCTATAAGTTTTAAATCTAATTTTTCAGGAAGTCCACCTACATTGTGGTGCGATTTGATAGTGACACTAGGGCCATGCACACTTACTGATTCTATTACATCGGGATAAATAGTACCTTGGGCTAGCCACTTTATTTCGCTATTTTTTTTAGCTTCTCTTTCGAATACATCTATAAAAGTCTTTCCTATTATTTTTCTTTTTTTCTCGGGATCACTCACTCCCTCTAATAAGTCAATAAACTCGTCACTAGCATCTATACCAAAAACATTGAGCCCCATTCCGTTATAACTTTCTAGGACTTGATCATATTCGTGTTTTCTAAGTAAGCCATTATTAATAAAATAACAATAAAGATTTTTACCAATGGCTTTATGAATTAAAGAAGCCGCAATGGTACTGTCTACACCACCTGACAACCCTAAAAGAACCTTTTCATTTTTAACTGTTTTCTTTATCCACTGCACTTTTTCATCAATGAAGGCTTCTGGTGTCCAAGAAGGTTGAGCGCTTACTATTTTAAGAATAAAATTGAAAAAAACATCTTTACCTTGTACACTATGCGTCACTTCTGGATGAAATTGCAACCCAAATACTGGAGTGCTGCTTTTGTGATATTCAAAAGCTGCTATCGGTATAGATTCTGTTTTTGCAACTGTAATAAATGAATCCGAGAGAGCGGTTATTGTATCGGCATGAGACATCCACACTTGGCTGTCTTCTATCATTCCATCAAGCAATGGAGATGAGTCTACTACTGAAATTTTTGATTTCCCATATTCTCTTTTTATAGATTTTTCAACTTTACCCCCAAGTTGTTCTGCTATATATTGGGCACCATAACATATTCCCAACAGAGGCACTTTATTAATAAACCTAAAAATGTCAATCTGAGGGGCTGTATCATCATTGACTGAAAATGGGCTTCCTGATAAAATAACGGCTTTAATATCATCTGTTATTTCAAACTCTTTGTTAAAAGGAAATATCTCACAAAACACGTTGAGTTCTCTTATTCTTCTTGCAATAAGTTGTGTGTATTGTGAACCAAAATCCAGAATAATTACTTTATCGTTCATTCTATTATTATGAGATACGAGGTCATTGTATTTGGTATTTCACCCTCATTCCAGTCTGATATGTCTTGGCTTTTCATGGACTCCATAGTTCTAAGCATGCATTGTTAAAAAAAACGCGTCTTGAGAGTCAAATGCATACATAACACTGTAATCTTGTGCTAGAGAACTGAAATTTCTAAGCTGATCAGGGTCAATATTATTACGTTCTTGATGCCCTTATCACTTTCTAGCAATAATTATTTATTTCGCAACTACTCTGGTCATGTGCTTTTTTTAGCCAAATTTGATGCCACCTGAGTAGTTACTTTTAAAACAACCTCTATTCTTTTATTAAACCTTTTTCTATAAGGTCTTTTTTAATTCTATCAAGTACACCATTAATAAAGTCTTTGCTTTTTGCAGTACTATAAATTTTTGATATTTCGAGGTATTCATTGAGGGTGACTGTAGTGGGTATGGTTTCAAAGTATAAGAATTCTGAAAGAGCCATTTTTAAAAGAATCATATCAATGATGGCAACTCTCTCATGATCCCAATTTTTGAGGGTAGGCTTTATTATTTCTAATAAATGATCATTCTTTTCATAGGTTTTTTTAAAGAGCTCATATCCATACAATTTCACTGTTTCATCATCTGGATAATATTTTTCAAAAAACTTTGAGTTGTCACAAGGAAGTTCTTTTAATGTTTTTTTGACACTCCCCACTACTACTGATTTATCATCTATCCATTGAGGATATCCGTCTTCCATTAACTCTTTAAAAAGTTCATTCTGGCGGCAGTGACGGTATAACTCTAACATTATATTCAAGTCATCTTCTGCCGTGTTTTCCTTTCCAACATAATTTTTATACATGTCAGTTTTAGCAAAAGAATTGTATATTTTATTATCATAGTCCTCGTTAGCTAGACTTTCGAAATTCCTTTTGGTATATTCTTCTTGAAGGTCTTTATTTTCAGATAAAAAAGTAATAATCGGATTCGAATTAATCTTAGCTGTGAATTTTTTGTCGTAAGCCGTTGGTAGGTATTTGGTCTTTCGATTTTCTGCATCTTGATGCGCCCTCGAAGTTACTCTGCTAAAAGTATACAGATTGAATAAATATAAATCAAATGTAGTCTCTATACTACGCCAAAATCGGTTAGTGGCTTCTGCAAACTTTAACTCTTCATCCCTACTGAGGGAGAATAGAAATTGCATTGCTTTAATTCTTACACTTCGTCTACTAAGCATGTACTTTCAGGTCATCTTTATAACAAGTGCGAAGATAGAAAATATTGAATAACAAATGAAATAAATATTTGATATGAGTTATAATTATTTTTTGGTAGAATTACATTCTCAAAATTCGATTAAAATAGTAACTACTTAGACGGGTCGCTTTTGAGGCCTGTCGGCCAAACTGTCGAATTATAGAAGTGTTTTCGTTCAGCCACTACATATGTTACAAATTATTGGCAGCCTAACAATGGCACTTATAAGGTGAATTGGGGATTATCTATTCCTACTAATGAATTCTCTACTATTACTTTTTCTGATAGTAAAGGCTGTACCAAGGCTTTTAATTTTTAAGAATGAAGGAATCTTTTCAATTATGGTATTTTGATCCGATTGGTGAGTATCAAGATTGTCATTTTTTTACCTCAGTGAGGTAAAATAATGTTAACCAACATAATTGGTATGTTTGGCTTTGGCGAAATTTTTGATTTCAAAAATTGTGAAACCCGTATGTTACAAATTCTTGGCAGCATAACAATGGCACTTATAACGTGAATTGGGGATTATCTATTCCTACTAATGAATTCTCTACTATTACTTTTTCTGATAGTAGAGGCTGTACCAAGACTTTCAATTATTAAGAATGAAGTAATCTTGTTAACTATGATATTCTGATCCGATTGGTGAGTATCACGTTAGTATTTTTTACACACAAAATTTTCCAAAGGGGTTGGTCAAGTTGACCAACCCCTTTGTATAGTAAAAATGGCGGTCTGGTTTTATCTAAAAATCAAATGAGATGGGTATATATTCAATCTATTTTAGTTTTCGAATTTCTAGATTTACTATGCCCTGAAATTTAAGGGCATACAAACAACAAAAGTAGGTACTCAATATAGTAATCATCATAGAAAGGCCGAAAGCCTTTAAGCTGAACAGCAGCTATGGGCAATGCCCTTGATAGAATATCAAATGTTTTGATTTGGCGATATTTTGGACCAAAAATGATGACAAATATTTCTGGTTACACAAGATATTGAGCGCTTCCTTTCACAAAATTAATTACTCATCCAAAATATTCTATTTCATAAAATTCGACAGTTTCCGTTCAGACACTACTTTTTCTGATTATTTGCCCATCTCAAATGAGGAGTATATCTTCTCACTTGCTTTAATTAAAAACACCAACAATATGTTAATTCGGATCAGCTGAGTCATTTACGTCTCCTATTTTGTATGCCTTTATATTTAGTCCTCCATCAGCAGGAATGTCTGCAATTTTTACTACTGCAGGGAAGAAGCCCCATGATTCGCTAGAAGAAAATTCAGTCCATTTCCCAATTAGCACATTAGTGATATGCACCAAGTCAAGAGACGATACCATACCATTGCCATTTGCATCCGCAGCAAGAATTTTCAATTCATCACTAAATACATTCTTCCCTAAAATATGATTAATTATCCGTACCAAATCGAGTCCGGTTATACCATTAGCGTGGTTCTCATTCTTACTAAATGATAGTGTCAAAGTAGTATCTGAACCAATACTATCAATAGCAAAACTGCCATCTGTTTCAGCCATAATTTCTCTGCCATCACTCAATTTTATTAATACATTAGAAAGACCTTTATCATTATTAAAATTTATACGCCCAGAGACCACACCACTCATCATGCAGGCACCTTGTTCTACCACTGTAGCTCCAGCACATTCTGCCTCACAAGCATTGTTATAAGTCATTCCATCGCTTCCACATACAGGCACTACTTCCGTTGTGCAAATACATTCATCTATCTCTCCATCACAATTGTTATCTTTTCCATCTCCTAATACTTCAGTGGCATCAGGATTAGTCAATGGATCATCATCATCACAATCTTCGCTGCTATTAAAGCCATCATTGTCATTGTCAATGACTAAAGATTCTCCATCACAGTTTTCATCAACATCATTGTTAGGAATTTCATTGGCATTGGGATTAATATTGGCATCGTTATCATCACAATCATCATCATTATTAAAACCGTCCATGTCCATATCTACAACTTCCTTTACTCCATCACAATTTTCATCAATATCATTATTGATAATTTCCATAGCATCAGGATTAATGGCAGCATTGTTATCATCACAATCTACATCACTATTAAAACCGTCATTGTCCTCGTCTAATAGAGAACCCACTGATCTACTTTCTGTAATGGACTTGAATTTATCCCCTGTTCTTCCACCATTTCCATCTGCCAAAATCGCCACTGCATAAAAAGTCCACACATTTACATCTGATTCTGTGGGAGCTGTCCATTTCATGGTGTAATCAACGGTGTTTCCACTGAAACTTTTAGCTGTTCTGTGATCTACATGCTGTATATTGTTTTCAGAACTCACCCCTACATTGTTTTCTGATGACCCGAATGACCCAACATTCATATTGTCTTTATCTAAAGCCACCATTTGGAAACCTGCTGAGGCAGGGTTTCCATCGGTCATTCTAATCTGAACTGTAAGGTCATAAGTTACCCCTAATTCAGGCTCATCTGGCAATCCCAACAATGTTAATGTTCCATCAATATTGGTGCTATTGGGAGTATGGCAACTGGTAGAAGTAGCACATGTGGAATTATTAGTTGCCCCAGTTCTCAAATTAGGTGGATCACCTCTCCAGCTCAAAAGAAAAATTAATGATAATAGAAGAAGTAGAATTATTCTTTTTCGATTCATAATATTTTAATTCTTATGTATAGTGGCATATAGTTTAGTGTCAGAGCGAAAACTCATCAAAATTAGAAATAGTTTATTTCGACAAACTCTGCATAAACACTCCGATTAGACCTGCATAAAACTTTTAGCAATATTCTATTTTTTTTCAACCCACTGATACTAAGGCTTCACCGAATCTTAAAAAACTAAATGTAACTACACAGCCACCGTCAAATTTTGTTAAAAAGCTCTTCGAATGTGTAGTTACAACTAAATTGTCATTCAATACAATCTATTTCATTAAATTCGACAATTTCCGTCCAGACACTAGTGCTGTGTCAAGTGTTAAATGACGGGTTGGCTTTGCGCATAATTTGATCCTGAACGAGGCAAAAATCGCAGTCATAGCAGTAGATATGGCGAGTATTTTTAACAAAGAGCAGGTTCAAAAGATGCCAAAGTTACCCGTCAATTTATCCTTGACACAGCACTAGTGCATCAAGCATGAAATTTAGCGCACCTTAGAGGCAGTTATTTCTTTATCTGATTGGGGCTGAAACATCGAAGTTATACCGTAGTATAATGATATATTTTCAAACGATGAGTAGATGAAATATGGTAGAAAAAGAACTTATTTTATCCAAAATTGGGTCCACTTGAGTAATTACAAAAAAACAATATGCCTTTTTTTCAAAGACTTGTTGTTTAAATTTAAATCGCCCAAAAGATTACTCCCTTCTTCAAACATAGTACAGTGTAGCGCTGTATTAAGGTGGCTTGGATTTGAGAATACGTTATAGATAATACACAAAAATAATTTTACGTACCAAGAATGTATCTGAATAGTTACATTAACACTAACTTTCCCTTCTAAACAATAAATCAACAAATGTTGAAAAAGACTATTTCTTTTCTCATTGTCATTCTAACTCTAAGTACTTTTAAAAGTGAAGCCCAAGAAGTTCTTGATTCTTCTTTAGTAAAATCCATTTTAAAAAGAAGCACAAAGAAAGAAAAAAGATTAAATAAATTACTTTCTTTTGGTGAATTGCCCCATAAAATACTTGTCACCTATCAACTTGACGAACATCAAATAGAAGAATATCTCAGCCGTAAGATTCAACGTGATGATTCAAATGTAAATTACATCAACCAGTTAATTTTAGCTGAAAAGCGGTATCAACACTTAATAGCAAAATATTACCATATTTTAAGTGCATTACTGAATGAAGAAGATCAATCTATCTTAGAAGAAGCCCAAGCCAGATGGCACTCTTACAAACGATACGAGCAAGCTGTAAATACAATGTTAAATCCTGAAGGATACAATATGAAATCTATCCCAATCGCAAAATTGGCGGAGAGACAACTTGATATTACCAAATTCAGAGTGATGGAACTGACTGATTATATAGCAAGATTTAGTAAAAAGGAGTAATGGGTTTAAGTGTTTTGTGAAAAACATCCATTTTCTTTCTTTGCTGTTTGATAGGGCTCGAAAAAGAAGAAACCCATTTAACTACCACTTAGAATAGGATGGTACAACTTAATGACAGACTGTCTTCCTTTGAGTAATATATCACCCATATCTTCGAAAGAATATTTATCAGATTTTTCTAACACAGGTTTAAAATAGTCTGAAGTTAAAAATATTCGTTCTTTTTCATTACACATTTGTTGAATGCGGGCTGCAGTATTAATGGTATCTCCATGAAATGCAATCTCTTTTTTTAATAATCCCACTTCAGCTACCATCACTTGCCCACCGTGTAGACCAGCTTTGAATACTGGTACATGATCAAATCGATCTTTGTAAAATACATTTCTAGTCAAAATTCTTTTTTGAAAAGCAAAAAAGGCCTCAATACTATTCTTGGTAGATTTAGTTTCATGTGCATCCCAAGTAAATACTGCTTCATCTCCCACAAACTGGTAGACTTCCCCTCCGTAGTTACCTATTACAGATATATCTCGAAAACATTCTTGAATGAACTCGCTATATTTGCGATGTCCTAATTTTTCTGCTATTGTTGTTGACGATTGTAAATCAAGAAACATGAATATCTTTTCTTCTTCTTTGGGAAAATGATATCTGCCTATCAACATTTTCCAAAAATTATTCTTTCCAAATTTCAAGGCAACCTGACTTAATAGATCATAAAGAGCGGCAAAAACGAGCATGGCGCCTATTGAGATAATTGTATCCGCAGTAAAGAAATCCATCCTGAATGCTTCCCTATTTGATAAACCATAGATATTAAAAACTTTGATCATCGAGTATACAGCAATTAGGGCTAAGAAAACCATTATGTAGCTCAAACTTCTGTAGATAATTAACTTTCCATATGACAATCGAGTCAAATTTTTATGCCCAACAGCAGATTTCATAGTATGGAATATCACCCCTAACACCGAACCGAATATTAAAGCCCTTTGAATCATATGTCCAACAATTGTTAATATTCCTTCATGAGCCAATGTTTCAGGGTGCCAATATCTTATTATCACATAGAAGAAAACTACGAAATTCCAATATCCTATTGATATCGAAAGTTCTCTAAAAGTTGTTGTATTTCCATGTATCATGTGATCTCAATTTGGTAATGTGTAATATAATTGTTGTGGAATTTAAAATAAGACCATTGAGTCCACTCTGAAAACAGAAGATTTTCATAAAAAGAGTTGTTTTGGATGAAATTCATATTTTTGGATATTGGGTGCTGCATGAGCATCGGCTAATTAAGAAAAATGTAACATTCGCTATAAGAAACTTTGTTGAGTTTTTATGTTTCCTGAGTAGGCTCAACATTAAATGTTTACTATACGAGTATCAATTTACTGAATTTCATCGTAATTACTCAATAGTACAATTAATAAGATTTCACAAGTGTCAAGCTCAAGATTACTTGCCTTTGACAGGAATCACATCCAAGTTCAATGGAGGAACGTTTTTGAGTCAAGATTTCATTTTTAATTCTTGATGCTGATTGAAATTTATTATTGTTATTTGTCTGTAAGACCTTAAAGTGTCTTCTCTTATTGATAACATTAAAATCACCTGTTAATTTAAAGTATCTTAAGACTCAATATCAGCAAATATGCATTAAATCTCACTGGCTATGTAACTTAAAGCCAATATACTGAGATTTCTCTAAGACTAAAAACTTCGTTATGAGATCTACCTTAAAACAATTGAAAACCCATTTATTAATGATTTTTTTGTAAAATTGTATTGAATTAATATAGAGTCTATCATGTCAAAAAGAGCAATACCAGTAGTCGAGTTATCAATATTTTTAGAAGGATCATCCGCTCAGCGAAATGGTTTTGTAAAAGAAATTGGAAATGCCTTTCATAACATAGGGTTTGTAGGAGTATCTAAGCATGGTATATCCCAAGATCTTATTAATGATTTCTATATGAGTAGTAAATCATTTTTTGGGCTTCCTAAAAAACAAAAAAATGAATACGAAATTCTGGGTTTAGCTGGTCAAAGAGGCTATACTTCATTTGGAAAAGAACATGCAAAAGGATCCGATGATGCCGATTTAAAAGAATTTTTTCAATTTGGTCAAGAAATCAGCCCTGAAAATCCTTTAAAAAGTGAATATCCTGAAAATATAGATGTCACTCAAGTACCTCAATTTACAAAAAAAGGAAAGGAACTATACAAAGCTTTTGAAGACGTAGGTAGTCACTTACTGCGAGCAATTGCGCTACATTTAGACTTAGACGAAAACTACTTTACCAAAAAAATTACGGATGGATTAAGCATCCTTAGGACTATACACTACCCTCCCATTACACAAGAACCGGAGAATGCCATCAGAGCAGAACAACATGAAGATATAAATCTGATCACTTTACTTGTAGGGGCATCAGCTGGAGGCCTCCAACTTTTCAACATGGAAAATGAATGGCAAGATATAGTGCCAGAAGGTGACGAAATCGTAATAAATGTTGGAGATATGTTACAGAGATTGACAAATAACTATCTCAAGTCTACCACACATAGAGTTATAAATCCTCCAAAAGAAGAATGGCATATACCGAGGCTTTCTATTCCATTTTTTCTGCACCCTAAGGGCGACATGGATCTTTCATGTCTAGATATTTGTGTCACTGACAGCAATCCATTACAATATAAACCCATTACTGCTGCAGGCTATCTAGATCAAAGATTGAGGGAAATAGGCCTCAAGAAATAAGCCCCTTCTCACAAGGATATTATGTAACTACAGGTGGAGACAATTTTGGCCAAGCAAAGTTATATTTCATTATCCTTCGGCTATTTTTATAACAATAGCTCTGCTATTCTGATAAAAATGGGTCTCGTCCAATAAAAAAATAACAATTTTTTTTTCTCAAAAACACCCATCTGAGTAGTTCCGATATTAATAAAATAGGAGGCGTGATTCTATATATCCCTAAATATATTTAAACCCACATCACAATAAAGTAGGAATGCTGTTAATGAGATTTTTAGTGTATTCTTCCTTTGGCTTTTTAATTATATTTTCAGGGCTGCCTGTTTCCACTACCCTTCCATGTTGCATTACTATTATTCTATCGCAAAGGTAACTTACCACTGAAAAATCATGAGTAATAAAAATAATACTCACTCCTTGTGAAATTCTTAGCTCTAATAAAAGATTCAAAATTTGTGCTTGCACTGAAACGTCTAATGCTGATACCGACTCGTCACAAAGAAGTATTTCAGGTTGCATGGCAAGAGCTCTAGCTATACAAATTCTTTGGCGCTGCCCTCCTGAGAGTTGAAAAGGATATCTATTATAAAAGCCATAAGGAATACTGACTAAATCAAATAACTCTTCTACTTTTTTGTGTTTATTCCCCTTGTACTTTATAATTTCTAATGCTTCACTTACCGCATTCCCAATTTTCATCTTTGGATTAAGTGATGAATAAGGATTTTGAAATATTATTTGAATTTTTTTACGCAACGGTCTCCATTGTCGAGGTGACAATTGTGTAAGGTTTAGATCATTAAAAATTATTTTACCTGTTTCCGCTTTTTCTATTCCGAGTATACACTTTACCAATGTTGATTTTCCAGATCCTGACTCCCCTACTATTCCTAATATTTCTTGTTTTTTTAAGGATAAAGACACATCATTTACTGCTATAGTAGAGGCTTTCTTAATAAATCCTAAGAATGAATTTTTAAAATATGTTTTGCTTAGGTGCTCAATAATCAAGACATTCTCATGTGACCATTCTCTTTTCACCTCTTCATTCTCATCTCTTTTTGCATCTTCTTTTGAAAGCCACGTCAGGTCACCAACAGTAGTCAACTTTCTAGCTCTTTTTTCTAAAGACGGCCGGCAAGCCAACAAGGCTCTGGTGTAATTTTCTTTCGGTCTTTTAAAAACTTCTTTAGTATCTCCTTGTTCCACTATTTTTCCCTCATACATCACATATACCCTTTCACTAATCTGAGAAACCAGAGCAAGGTCATGAGAAATAAATAACAATGCCATATTGAGTCGATCAGAAAGATCTTTTAATAACGCTATGATCTCTTTTTGTATGGTTACATCCAAAGCAGTGGTAGGTTCATCGGCTATTAGCAACTGTGGCTCGCATACCAATGCCATTGCTATCATTACTCTCTGTATTTGTCCGCCACTAATCTCATGAGGATACGAATAATAAATTCTTTCAGGGTCTTCTAGTTGAACCAGTAAAAACAACTCAATGGTTCGTTTTTTTGCCAATACTCTATTTTTCTCAAGGTGAGAAAGGTAGACTTCATCCACTTGATAGCCACATCGATATACTGGATCAAGTGAGCTCATTGGCTCCTGAAATATCATAGCTATTCGGTTTCCTCTGATATCATTAAGCCTTTTTAGCTCCAGCTTTGTAACATCTATTTCCTCTTCTCCTAAACGAATAATAATATTGCCACTGCTATAGCTGGCATTCTGAGATGGCAATAAGCCCAAAAGGGATAATGATGTCAAAGTCTTCCCTGATCCTGATTCTCCTACGATTCCTACTCGCTCTCCCCTCTTAATATCAATATTCACGTGATCCACTACAGTAAGAAGATCGCCGTCTCCATTATCAAATGCAATGCTTAAATCATTAATAGATACAAAATCTGGCATTTATGTATATTACATTAAAAGTTAAGTCGAGTCTGTAAACTAACATTTTTCATGAAAAGAATCGTTTTGGATGAAAATTTAGTTTTTTGATATTCAGTGACGCCCGAGTGTCACCGAGTTGAAATAAATTAAAATATCGCCAAAAGCTTTTAGCAGAGCTTGCAGAAGTGTTTCTGCAGAGCTCGACGAAGTCAACTATTTCTAATGTTGAGTCCACTTCGGAAACACACAAAATCACAAAAGTTTCTTTTGGCGATCTTTATATTTTTTTTAATTAGCTGATACTCAGGCATCATCGAATCTCAATAAATGTAAATCTCATCCAAAACAACTCATTTTGTGAAAAATTTCTGTTTCCGGAGTGGACTCAATGTTGATGAGTTTTCGCGCAGACACTCAGGTGGCATCAATTTTTGCTGAAAAAAAATCGGTGATATATGATAAATTATAACTAAACACGTTATATACAAGGCATAAAAAAATCGGTGACTACTCAGGTGATATTTTTTTTGTCTAGAAAAGGCTCATTTTTTACTCAAAAGCACACCACCTTAGTAGTTATAAAAAATATATTTTTTTGAAAATAAAAAGAATCCTCAAAATACTTGCTGTTAGCCTACTTATGATAGTGGTAATTGCGATAGCAATTGTATATGTTAATAAAGACAAACTGGTAAAAAGGGCTGTAGAAGAATTGGAGTTATATACTACTACAAATATTGATTACAATTCCACTACTATTGGCATCGACAACTCATTCCCTCATTTACGGATATCAGCAAATGATATAAAGATAAAACCACAGGATGATTCAGTGACTTTGGTACAACTGAGATCGGTCACAGTGGTGGCTAATCTATGGCAGATCATAAGGCAAAAAGATAAGATTCAACTGAGTAAACTCGAAATAGAAGAACCCATAATCAAACTAGATAAGTATCAAAACGAAGTAAGCAATTGGGAGCTAATTACCTTTAAATCCGACTCAACAAAGACAACGGATAGAGTCATTACCTTTAAAGAGATCATTCTAAACGATGGGACTTTAATCTATGACAATCATCTTTCTCATACAAAAATAAATATTGAAGGAATAACTTATGAAGGCAGATTAAAGATGGCTGAAGATAGCATCTTTCAAGAAGGAATCATTTCGATGAAAATCAATACCAAAGGCACTGCTCTTGACATAGAAGACTATAAAGTAAAAGTAAGTCTAAAGTCAAATTATAATTCTAGCAAAAACACCCTAGACCTATCAGAATCTAACTTTTTTGTCAATGATCTAGAACTTGAGTTGAATGGAAGAATTCAAGAAATAGAAAAAGGATTCACTTATGATGTTAACATGCAATCTAGGGATCAAGAATTTGGCAATCTATTATCAATAATAAATGCCCTGAATCATATCCCCAAAACAGATTTAAAAGCGGACGGACAATTTTCAATAATTGGGAAAATTCGCGGAACCTTGAATGAGAAAAATACTTATCCCAAATACAAACTCAGCATTGACACAGATGGCGGAAGCTTTTATCTTCCTGATGACCAAAATCAAGAATTAACCCTTGATGTAATCGCTAAAATGAGTAACAATGACAGTAAATACTCATTCACAGTGGTGACCTTGGAAGAGTTTGTGCTCACAAGGAATCATGAAAAAGTAAAGGGTACAGCGGAGATTGAAAGAGATGGTAAAAATATAAATGTGGTTTATGACCTTGATGCAAAAATAGACGATATTCAAAATTTTAATACGCTCATTGACTTTGAGCTTTACGGAGGTAAAATTCACTTGCTTTCCAAAGGAGATTTTGATATTAATAATGGTGCAAAAGATTTCAGGAATGTTAATTTTAATGTCGACTGGGAAGCAGAAAATGTCGACTTTCTCATGGATTCAATACGTGTATATTCCTCCGCATCTGAAGGATTAGGTGACCAAAAAAGTATGACAATAAATTTTGGGCATACCAATTTTGGAAAGTCTGATATACGAGGTGACATTATAATAAAAAAACCTCTGTATTTTTTAAAAGAGACGCCTTCGCTGTCATTTATTACCAACTTAAAAAGTGATTTTATTGATTTGAATGAATTTTTTGGCAATTCAGATACCACATCTAATTATAATAACTTGATTCAATCAATACAAGCCGATATAGAACTTTCTGCTAATACCGTACAATATCGAGGACTGCCTTTTACGAACGTTAAACTTAAGGGAGAATTAGAAAAAGATAAATTTACCATAGAAGAATTAAAAGGCGAAGTCGATAAAAGTGATTTTGTATTAACAGGAAAATTGAAAAATGTAGATAACTATATTAATGCCAATGGAGCCCTGGATGGTACTATAGACGTTACTTCCAAACGATTAGATCTTGACAAAATTGAAGCACTTTATTATGACGATAATTACGATTTAGAGCAAACCTCCTCCACAGTAGCATTCGAAAATATTGACTTAAAAATCATTGCAAACATTGGCACATTGAATTATGGCAATACTCATGTAAATGAAAACCTTGTATCGTTAAATTTAAAAGACAATCACTTAAAAATTAATGATTATATATCTAATTCTTTTGGCGGCAAGCTAAATGTAAAAGGTGACGTAATCTTTGGTCAAAATAAAAGCAAAGTAGAACTGAAAACTGATTTTCAAAACATTAGTATTTCTCAAAGCTTAGAATCCTTGCCTTTATTTAAAAAATTATCATACCCATTGTCTTTTTTAAATGGCCGAATAAATACTACTCTGTCCTTGTCAACTGGATTATATAATGATAATAACTTTATACTCCCCGAAGTGAATGCATTTGCTCTACTAGAAACATTAGATGGAAAAATAAGTGGGTTTGAGCCTTTAGAAAAATTAATCACATTTCTTGGCTTGAACAATAAAAAAGATTTGGCCATCAAGCAATCAAAAAATTGGGTGACGATACAAGACGGATGGGTACAAGTGGAAGAATTCAATTTTTCGATTGATGATTATCATTTTAAAGTAAAAGGTGGCCATAGTTTAGAAAACAAACTCAATTACAAAATACTTGTTGAGGTGCCTTCTGCTAAGATTTCTAAAATCAACATAGAAGACCATGTAAACCCGAAATTATTAGCTCAACTGAATAAATATAGGAGTGTACAAAAAGGGCACATTGGCCTTCTTTTTGAAATGAGAGGAAGCATGAATAAACCTACCCTTAAACTAAATCAAATAGACATTATTTCAGCTGGCAAAGCACTTGTAGATCAGACCATACAAGATGTAAAAGACAGCATCAGAACAAAGGTGGACACACTCAAGTCACAGGTAGAAGAAAAACTAAGAGACACCCTAGACGTACTGGTAAATAAAAGCGAGGAAAAAATTGGGACGATGATAGATTCCGCCAAAGTGATTTTTACTGATGAAATAAAAGACAAAATAGACTCTACTTTATTCCATCAATTGGATAGCATTGGAGGTGATGTTTTAAAAGATAATAAGACTTTGGATAGCCTTAAAAGTAAGATTTTTGACCTTAAAGGAATATTTAGAAAAAAATAACTCGGTTGGCATCAATTGTAACTATAGAACACACCTTTTGAGGAGTAACAAAAATAAATAATTTGAATAATTATTTGTTCTTTCT
>JAZGFD010000243.1:0-19514 GCA_036479115.1 Saprospiraceae bacterium
CATATATATTGTCATTCTTAAGAGATATATCACTAACTTTATGGGAAAAAGGACTGTTAATATTCATTATTTGACAATCTTCCTTAAAAGAAGACGCAGATCTAAAGCCCTCAAATTCATCCGCATACCACACTCTCCCAAACTGGTCCTCAATAATGTCTTGAATTCGGTCACTACAGTCTCTTCCGTTTATAACAAAGTCATTGCCATTGTAAAATAAAATATCTCCTCTTCCCTCTTGCCCTGTAACACCAATCATAAGATTTGAGCCCTCAGAAGATAGAAAAGATACAGATGCATTACTCGAACCAGATGGCCAAATTTCAATAATTCCATTTCCTTCCAATTGGTAGAGAATATCTTCTGCTATAAAGTAAAGTTTTTCTTGAAAAACAGACACTCCAGTAGATTCATACAATATAGGTAAGCCAAAATTATTATCAATTAATTTCCACAGAGAAAAATCTATCAGGTTTTGGGAGCCATCAATAGGTGCAAAATAAACCCCCTCATCAGTAGCTATGTATATTTGGTTATTAAATGTAACAGCATCATTGATAGGAATATCAGTAAAGGTAGTAAACCCAAAAAGCAAATCATCGCTTGAAATAGTAACCAATCCAAACCCCGTGGACAGGTAAATCCTGTTGTCCGAAATATGAATATCGTTTATTGTTTTATTCCCAGTCAGGTCAGTATTGAGCTTTATATTGGGCAGGTTAAAAATACGGTCTCCTTTCAGGATATCAATATTCCCATTAGAATAGGCAATAACAAGTTGGCTTTTATATATATCATAGGCAATCTCGTCTATACCTATGTCAGAAAGGCCGTCTACTTTTGACATTCGTTCTGTTGAAAAGTCTTCTTTATCTACCTGTAAGATACTCCACTCCGTTCCATAATACACCTTAGTTTCGCTTTGTGTCACAGTTTTGCCCGATTGATAAGGGAGGTATGATATCCATTCGCCTATTTTTTGTGCGTCTGTCTTCGCTACAGAGAACAAAAGAAACACCATAAGATAGAAATAAATAGAAGCCTTTTTCACTATTTATAAATATTAGAACCTTCTAAATAACGGAAAACAGTATCGGGAACCATATACTGTATCGATTTCTTTTCTTTCATCATTTTCCTAATTAAAGTAGCTGATATGCCTAGTAGTGGTGCTTCGACAATGGTCACATTGGGGTCGTTTTTTAGTTCTCCCAATTCATACTCTGCTCTTTTGTATACATAAATTTGATATTTCTCAATAATTATGTCCCCATTTTTCCATCTTGGTAAACTATTTAAATTGTCACCCCCCATAATTAAAGAAAATTTGTGTTCAGGATGTTTTTCATTGAGGTGGACTAATGTATCAATGGTATAAGATGGTTTTTTTAACCCAAACTCTACTGGTGATGTCATCAATAGTGGGTTGTCATCGATGGCAAGATTTAATAAATGGAGCCTTTCATAATCCCTAGCAAGGCTTTCTTTTTTTTTGAATGGGTTTTGTGGTGAAAGCACCATCCATATTTTTTGTAGATCGGTATACTGTAATATAAAGTTAGCTATGATTAAATGACCCGTGTGTACTGGGTTAAAACTGCCGAAAAACAAGCCTATTTTCATAAGACTAAAGGTAGTGCTGTAATTATGATCCCATCATCACAGGCATGACAAGCATCAAAATGTCTTCGTTTTCTTCTTTCTCAACGGGCAAAAGAATTCCTGCTCTGTTAGATACAGACAATTCAAGTTCTACATTTTCTCCTTTCAAAACGCTTAACATTTCTACTAGAAACTTAGCATTAAATCCAATATTCAAAGCATTCCCTTCATAGGTGCAGCTCAGTTGTTCTGTAGCTTCATTAGCAAAATCCAAATCCTGAGATGATATGGTAAGGCTTCCTTCAGTAAGATTAAGTATTACCTGACTCGTGGTCTTATTAGCAAAGATCACCATCCTTTTTAGGCAACTTAAAAAGTCCAACCTACTTACCGTTAAAAGGTTTGGGTTTTCAGTAGGAATTACTCCATTATAGTCAGGAAATTTAGCATCTATAAGTCTGATGATTACCACAGTGCCTCCTATTTTGTAAAATACATTTTTAGTGTTGAATGAAACCGTTAAATCATCAGAAGAGTCAAGGGCTAATTTTAATATATTCAATCCCTTTCTTGGCACTATAAAACTTCGTATTATTCCCCCTTCAATGTTATTACAAACGTATTTTACAAGTTTGTGAGCATCAGTAGCAGCAAATGTCACTTTGTTTTCTTCCACTTCTGTAAAAAGTCCTTGCATTGCCATTCTAAGTTCATCATTACTTGTAGCAAACAATGTATTATTTAACACTCTTGCAAACATCTCAGAAGGCATAGTAATAGAATTTACGTCTTCTTCCGATGGCAAGTTTGGATAATCAACACTATTGTCTCCTGCTAATTTGTATTTTCCATATTCAGAAGTGATCTGAATGGCATAGGTCTCGTCATTAATATCAAAAGTAAGAGGTTGCTCGGGTAAAGCTCTTAAAGTCTCCATTAATATTTTGGCAGGCACGGCTACCTTCCCATCACCCTCGGCTACTACTTCAATGTCAGTAATAATCGTTGTTTCAAGGTTTGATGAGACAATCCTAAGTAAATTGTTATTTATAGTAAAAAGAAAATCTTCTAAAATTGGTAAGACGGTATTAGAGCCAATCACACCATTTGATATGGATAATTTTTTTAATAAGTCAGATGAGGATACCGTAAACTTCATAACCCGCTTTAATCTTCAAAAAAATCGAAAGTACAACTAATATTATGGCAAAAATAAAATAAGATTGGTGGTATTTAAGAAAAGATAAGCAGAAAAGATAGAGTAGATTTATTTTCGCATCATATTATAGATGATGCAAAAGACAGAACGTTTAAAAAGAGGTCCTAAATGTTATAAAATATCAACGGTTGAAGTCGAGGAGCCATTACTCATTCCCCTTTCATCAGGTGTCCCTCTTTATACTTTTAGCACTGCCGAAATCGGAGCCATAAAATTTGAAATAATTTTTGAAGCTGGGCGCTTCTATGAAGATAAAAAAATGGTGGCCCAGTCTTGTGGTGCCTTATTAATAGAAGGTTGTGAATTTTTCTCAAGTGCAGAAATCTCTGAGGCTGTTGATTTTGAAGGCGCATATCTTTCAAGCCAAGGCAATTCGGATTTTATTACATTAAATCTTACCTGTGCTAAAAGAAGTATACACAAAATGCTTCTCCTCCTAGAAAACATTCTTGCTAACCCTTCTTTCTCTCAAGAAGAGTTAGACATTTTTATCAATAGGATAAAACAAAAGATGACTATCAACCTCAGTAAGAATGATGTGATAGCATATCGATCAATTACAGCCAGTCTTTATGGTGTTAATAATGTATATGGGTATAATAGTTCCAATGAAATAATAAGTGCACTAACTACAAAAGATTTATCTGAACATTACAAAAAGTATTGTACACGCCAAAGTGCGTGCTTTTTCCTTTCTGGTGATTTTGACGAAAAAATAATAAAGGATATTGAAAAACTATCTTATAAACTAAATGCTACTCCTCGTATTCAAAAAAAATATTTGGCCACTACCACTTTAAGAGAAGAAATATTCCTAGAAGGAAGAGAAAATCAATCTTCCCTTAAACTTGCACTTCCATTATTTACCAGAAAAGATAAAAATTATTCTGGACTATATTTTCTCAATACCATTTTGGGCGGATACTTTGGGTCACGCCTCATGAGAAACATTAGAGAACAAAAAGGGTACACATATAACATTTATTCAATGATGGACATATATAAACATGATGGGGCATGGATCATCTCTTGTGAGCTTGATGATAAGTATATATGCTCCACTTTAGAGCAAATAAAGATTGAATTTGAAAGGCTTCAGAATAATCTTATTAGTGATCAAGAAATCCAAATGGTAAAAAATTATTTGCTCGGTAATTTTATATCTACCATAAGCGGGCCCTTCAATGCCATAAATCCTACTAAAACCGAAGTAATTATGAACCTAAAAAGTTCGTTTTATAATCAATTGGGACAAGATGTTTTATCTATTGAACCAAAAGATGTTCAATCATTGGCAAAAGAATATTTAAATATAGATAAGTTTTGGAAAGTAATTGTTGGCAAAACGTAACAATAACTTACCTTCGCCAATAATTGTAAGCTACTCGGATGAAATTTTCATTTCCTAAAACCATACCACCCGAATAGTTACTTTTAATTTACAATACGCGGTAGAAAAAGGGATTTTTTAGATGGGGCTTTTTAATTTTTTCAAACAAGAATTAGCAATAGATTTAGGGACTGCAAACACCCTAATAAGCTATGAAGATCGTATCGTAGTAGACGAGCCTTCTATTGTTGCTATTGACCGAATTACGAGAGAAATTTTAGCTGTTGGGACTAAGGCCATGCTTATGCATGAAAAAACCCACGAAAACATAAAAACCATCAGACCTCTCAAAGATGGAGTAATAGCTGATTTCCAAGCTGCTGAAGCTATGATACAGGGCATGATAGGAATGATAGAAGGAAGAAGGAAATTTTTTACCCACCTTAAGATGGTTATCTGTATTCCTTCTGGTATTACTGAGGTAGAAAAACGAGCTGTTTTTGATTCTGCCGACCATGTAGATTCTAAAGAAACCTATCTCATTCACGAACCAATGGCCGCAGCTCTGGGCATTGGTATAGATGTACTTGAGCCCACAGGAAGCATGATCATTGATATAGGAGGTGGTACTACTGAGATAGCGGTAATCGCACTTTCGGGTATTGTAACTGATCAGTCAATAAGGATAGCAGGAGACGAACTCACAGCCGACATTATTGATTATATGAAGCGTATGCACAACTTGCTAATCGGTGAGCGTACTGCAGAAAATCTCAAAATGAACGTGGGTTCAGCCTTAAAAGAATTAGAAAATCCTCCCGACAATCATCCTGTAAATGGAAGAGATTTACTCACAGGAATTCCCAAACAAATACTTGTTTCCTACCAAGAAATAGCAGAAGCTCTGGATAAGTCGCTAATAAAAATTGAAGAAGCCATCATCCGGGCTCTAGAAGAGACCCCTCCAGAATTGGCTTCTGATATTTACCAAAAAGGCCTTTATTTAACAGGAGGGGGTGCATTGTTAAAAGGGTTAGACAAAAGGCTCTCTAAAAAAACAAAACTCTCGGTACATGTTGCTGAAGACCCCTTAAGGGCAGTGGTGAGAGGCACTAAAATCGCCTTAGAAAACACAGGGGCATACACATTCTTGATGGATAGACGTAGTATGTAACACATGTTTAGGTTTTTAAAAATTTTTCAAAACCTTGGAGCTACAATTCTTTTCATTTTTTTGGAAAGCATATCCCTATTCTTAATTATTAGGTTTAATCAAGGGCAAAATGAAATATTTCTTCATTCGTCTAATCAAATAGTATCTGATATTGTAAGACAACAGGCTCGCATTAAGCAATCGCTTGATCTTAAAACTCAAAATGATGACCTTCTTGCCCAAAATGCAAAACTCATAGAAGAGCTTATCAACGAAAAGATTAAAGCAACCAGGGATTCTTCTGACATAGAAAAAAAATATGAAGTCATTCCTTCTTCTATTATTAACAGTACAATACATACTCTTAATAATTATCTTACACTAGATAAAGGAGTCAAAGATGGAATTACTAAAAGCATGGGTGTGATAGGAAATGTGGGAATAGTAGGAGTTATCAATCAAACCTCCGTGCAATACTCTACGGTAATATCAATGCTAAATGTAAACCTTCGTATTGCTGTAGCCATTGAAAACAAAGATTACTATGGGTTTCTAACATGGTCTGGTGAAAACTATCTCGAGTTCAAACTACAGGGTATACCAAAACATGCAAACATTGCAATTGGTGATGAAATTATCACAAGTGGGCACTCTTCCATTTTTCCACAAGGGTTAAAAATGGGTAAAATAGAATCGTACAAATTGATTCCTGGTGGTGCGTTTTATGATATACTCGTACGTTATCACTTAGATTTAACCAAGGCAAGGTTAGTATATATAATTAAAAACAATGATTTTAGTGAAATAAGTACCTTGGAAAAGGTAAACGAAGATTAGAAAAAGGTAACTCCAGTGGAGTGTTTTTGAGTTAATTTTGATGCCCCCCTAAGTAGTTAGTTTTAGTGATTGACAAATATGATTGCTTTATTCTCAATACCGTTTAGGGTTTCACACATAAGGCTAGTGGAGAAGGAAAGCTCGGGTGTCGATTAAAATATATATTGAGGAACAAACCAAAGGTGTTCAAAATCCCTCGAAGAACGATAAAGAATGAAATATCATTACTTTTCCTGTAACCATTCAGGTTCGTTTTTAGACAAGTTCACGGCTTTTAACCGTTACTAAATGAAAATTAAACCTCTTTTTATCATTTTATGTGTCATTATCTTGGTTGCGCAAAAACTAATATTCTCAGATGCCGTTACTGTAATTGCTGACTCTTATCCTTTGATGATTTTTGTCTTCCCTTTAATAATTCTAACTATACCTTTTGATTTTGACAAACCATTTTTACTTATCACTGCTTTTTTTATAGGGTTGATTCTGGATGTATTCAATGACACCCTTGGGGTAAATGCTTTTTCACTGGTAATGTTAGCATATATGAGAGGCTATATCCTCCAACTGATTCAGCCCCGCATAGGATACAAACCTGGGTCGTCTAGCTTAAAAAGCTATGGCTTTGGATGGGCAATAATGTATCTACTATTATCTCTATTTATTTTCAGTTTTTCTTTTTTTATGATTGATGCTTTCACTTTTATATATATAAAAAAGGTGCTTTTTTGTGCCGCAATAAGCACAATGGCTTCATTTCCTTTCGGCATTCTTATTCTTTTGACATTGAAAGCAACTTAGAATGGAAAAAAAGTATAGATACCATTTAACGATTGGCATATTTGCTGCGAGTTTATTGTTTTTATTGGTCCAATTAAGCATCATTCAAGTATTCAGTGACAAGTATAAAAGTCAAGCAAACAGAACGACTATTTACAAAAAAGATCTCGAGCCTTCTAGGGGTATGATATATGATCGCAATAAAAAATTGCTTGTTGCCAATGATCCTATGTATGATATAAATGTAGTGTATAACGAAATTGATTTTGAAATGGATACTACGCTTTTCTGTACACTACTTTCCATTCAAACTGAAGATTTTATAAAAAACCTGAGTAAAAACTGGAATAATGTGCAATTTCAAAAGAACTTGCCTTTCACCTTTCTTTCTGGAATACCGCCAAAAAGCTTTCTTAAGTTTCAAGAGCACCTTTTTCAATTTCCCGGTTTTTATCCTGTTTTAAATTTTAAAAGAAAATACGTATATCCTCATGCAGCACATGCTCTGGGCTATATCGGAGAAGTGGGTAATGCCAGAATCAACAGAAACCCCGAAATGTTTTCGAGTGGTGATTATATTGGCGTAAGTGGTATTGAGCGCAGATATGATGCGATGTTGAGGGGGGAAAAGGGTGTAGCTTATGTACTGAAAGACAATATAGGCAGAGAGGTTTCTAAAAATGATCAAAACCTAATACAAACCCAAGCTCAACCAGGATTAAACCTCAATACTACTATAGATATTGATTTGCAAGCCTATGGCGAAGAATTAATGAAATTTAAAAAAGGCAGTATCGTCGCAATAGAACCTAAAACAGGGGAAATCCTTTCTATTATAAGTAGCCCAAGCTATGATCCCAATGATTTGAGTATAGGCCGTCACCGGGGAGCTTCTTTTAAAAAACTAGTAAATGACACCTTAAACAAACCTCTCCTCGACAGGTCAGTATTGGCACAATATCCTCCTGGGTCTATATTCAAACCAATATTGTCACTTATTGCATTGCAAGAAGGCATCACCTATCCTGGCAGAACCATAGAGTGTACAGGAGTATATGATATCAATAAAGAAAAAGGTTATTCTCAAGGATGTAGAAACCACCCTATAGCCTATAACATGAAAATCGCGCTAGAACATTCGTGCAATACATATTATTACAAACTTATGGGAGAAACTGTAGAAAAATTTGGCTATAACAATCCTGATATTGGACTGGCTATGATCAACAAATATCTCAATCAGTTTGGCATGGGAAGAAAGCTTGATTCTGATATATCTAATGAAAGCACAGGATTCATTCCTACACCAGAGTATTATGATTACCTCTATCGAACAGTGCGTACCGGTTGGAAAGCATCTTATATATTGTCACTAGGCATTGGTCAAGGAGAATTACAGATGACAACCTTGCAAATGGCCAATCTCGCAGTCATTTTGGCCAACAGGGGATTCTATAAAATTCCTCACTTAGTGCAATCCTTAGAAAATAATAAACCAAATGATGAAAAATATTCCTTGCCTCATTATGTAGATATTGATCAAAAACATTTTATTCCTGTTTTAGAAGGTCTGGAGCGAGTTATGAAAACTGGGACTGGTCGTTTTTCTAGAATTCGGGGCATACCAACTTGTGGTAAAACGGGAACTTCAGAAAACCCTTTTGGTAAAGATCATTCCGTGTTTTTTGCCTTTGCCCCTAAAGATGATCCTCAAATTGCAATCGCTGTATATGTAGAAAATGCTGGTGGCGGTGGTACTGTTGCTGCTCCCATTGGCAGCTTAATAATCGAGAAATATTTAAAAAATAAAATTCCGTTATCCAGATTATATTTGGAAAAATACATCAAAGAAATAAATTTAATAAATACACCATAATACTATTAATGATCATTTCAGCTATTGTTGCCCGTTCTAATAACAATATTATTGGAATAGAAAACTCTTTGCCTTGGCATTTGCCTGCAGATTTAAAATGGTTTAGAACAAAAACAATGGGGCGTCATGTAGTAATGGGGCGAAAATCATACGAATCTCTTCCTGGCACATTAAAAGGGCGTACAATTATTACTGTTACTAAAAACAAATCTTACTTTTCTAACTCGTGCGTCGTATGTCATTCTATCCCTGAAGCTCTGGCTTATGCAAAAAAACGAGGAGAACACGAAATTCTCATACTAGGTGGAGGTATTATATATGAGCTAACCCAAAACCTATGGGACAAATTGTACATCACTGATGTGGACGTAGATTTAGAAGGTGATACCTCTTTTGTACAGTTAAAAATGGATCAATGGGCCCTCCAATCAGAAGAAATACATGCAGCCAATGACAAAAATGTGTATAATTATTCTTTTAGAACCTACAGCCGCATAAGAAATGCAAATTAAAGAGGATCTTATTCATTATATCTGGAAAACAAAAAACTTCAATCACAATGACCTCTTTACCACAGAAGGATTAAAAATTAATATTATTTCATTTGGTATTCACAACCATTCTGATGGCCCCGATTTTCTAGAAGCACAAATAGAATTAGATGATATAAAATGGAGTGGCTCTATTGAAATGCATGTCAAAAGCTCAGACTGGCACAGTCACAAACATGATTCTGATCCCAACTATGAAAACACTATTCTTCATGTAGTATATGAGGCTGACAAAGATGTGTTTAGATCTAATGGTGAGAAGATTCCGTGTCTGGAGCTTAATAATCGGTTCGATTCTTCTATTTTAGAATTGTATCAAAAGTTTGACAATTCACACTGGATTCCATGTGAACCATTCATTTCTTCTGTCTCGGAAATATCGATATTCTTAGCAAAAGAAAAAATGCTAACTGACCGGCTGGAAAGAAGATGGCAAGATATGAACAAAACAAATGACCTGACTGACCGCGACTGGGAAGAAACTGCTTACCGATTAATATGTCGCTCCTTTGGCTTGGTACATAATGCAGATGCATTTCTGGATATTGCACTTCGGATACCTTTGTCTATATTAAAAAAGAATTGTGATAATATAGAAAATCTCGAAGCCTTATTCATGGGCACTGCTGGGCTTCTTACTGATAAAGTCAAAGACGAATATCCCCGCCGATTAAAAGACAATTACCTTTTTTTAAAAAAGAAGTATGGCCTAGTAGGCCATGATGGCATTGTTTTGAAGCACAAAGCTGTACGCCCTCAAAATTTTCCAGAAGTCGCATTGTCTCAATTTATACAACTCATGCGAAAACCAAATGTTTTTTCAATACTTCTGAATGGTACCCTCAAAGAATTACACAGTACTCTTAGGGTCAGCGCCTCCAATTATTGGAACAATCATTACACTTTTGATAATTTATCAACAACCAGAATAAAGAAATTAGGCATTTCTAAAATCAGAATTATTATCATCAATGCTATAGTGCCAATGCTCTTTTTTATGAGTAAAAAAAAGGATGAAGATAAATGGGCCCATAAGGCCACAAGTTTTTTAGAAAATATTCCTTCTGAAAGGAATAACATCATTTTCAAATGGGAAAACTTGGGAATAGAGGTTAACACTGCTTATGACAGCCAAGCTCTTTTAGAACTAAAGAAAAACTATTGCGATAAGAAAATATGTCTTTCTTGCCCCATTGGTCATAGTATTATGAAACCTTCACAACCGATAATTTAACAATCACAAAGGGTATATGATTAAATCCTAACCTCTTACTTTGTTGTGTAGGTTTCTTGACTTCTTATGACATTATGAAATGCTCCCGAGAAATATTCTCTAAATATCATTTAAAAACTTTTCAATTGTTTTACTCAAGGCTTTGTTGGGTATCTGTTGTTGTTTAAAACCTCTATAATTCTGAATTTGTGAAAGAGCATTTTTAAGGTTTATTTGATTCTGTTTTTGGATAATAAATAGCCCCCTTTTTTGTAACCTCTCTGCAAGGTATATTTGTTCTGTTTGGCCTGGAGTAGGAATAAGAAGGGCTGGTTTTTGTAACCGCCACAAATCCATAATGGTACTATAGCCCGATCGTGATATTATCATATCTGCAGCCATCATTACTTTATTAAGTTCTGTTGAGGTCAAGAAGGATATTATTTTAAGATTGTTATTAACTTCTGTAATCGTCTTTGTTGATTCTGGAACACCTTGAATAAGAATAATATTTTTATTCTTTATTTGCCTTACTTGGATTAATAATACTTTTTCAAGTTCTGTTCTTTGTGGTTCTGGCCCTGATAATATTATGGCGATGTCATATTTCTTTTTTTCTTCTGTCTTTTTCATTCGGCTGAGTACGCCTATATATTCAGCCTCAAATTCATGATCATGGCCTAATTTTCCCGACAAGTTAAAAGAGCCTTTAAAATCAGGTATCCATAGGTGCTGAAATTTGGATATAAAAAATTTGTTTAAGGCGTTTATAGGTTTATCGAGAAAAGGGAAGGGAGAGATTGTATTTATTTGATGAGATATTAATATATTATTTAGTGCTTTGTGGTAACAGCCATACCTACAATCTGATATTATTACATCTATTTTATTTTCTTCTACTATTTTCCCAATGACTTGGTGCTCTTTATACAAAGTGGTCAAGGCCTTTGGTGATTGCCTTAACATTGTCCGGGCAAAGTGCTTTCCTTTGTAATTGATATTGTATCCAGGCAGTTTAAAAAAAGAAATTTCTGAAAATTCCTTTTTTAATAATTTTAATGACAATCCATCAGAAGCAATTAAAACCTTTACACCATGCCTTTCCAGTTCCTTAATAATAGGGATACATCTCGTAGCATGACCTAGCCCCCAGTTTAAAGGCGTAACAAGTATTTTCACTTTGGAAAATTGCTTTGTGGATTGATAAAAAATGAAAGATAAGAATTCTATAATTTCCTCTGTTATCTGATCAGATCATATGGGTGTTTTTAGTGGAAATTTTGCCTCTTTCTGTGTAGCTGCCTTTAACTTTAATCTTGTTTATTATAATATTCTTTATGTTCCACTTCTGCATCTCCACTTGTTTGTTCTTTTATTATTTTTCCGCTTCCTTTGTATGTAAATTGGCTATCATGACGAGCTGTAACATTTATTTGTCCAGTTACTGTCAATCGGGCATCACTATCGTCCATTAATTTAATATTTAAATTATGTGTCTCTAATCTATATCCCGTGATTTTACTATCTCCATTTACTCTTGCTTTCATTTCTTTTACATTTCCTTCTAAATCTAGTTCTGCATCATCGTCTAAATCTATTGTCAAATTATCAACCCTAATTTTACCCTTTAATACCGCATCGTCATCAAGGTCTATATTAAGAGTTGTTGTTTTTAACATATTTGTTAGTTCAATTTCCGCATCATCGTGGCCTTGAATCGCATTTAGATGTTTTGCTGTTATATAAGCCACTAGGTGTTCTTTTGAACTATTTTTATGATTATGGCTATAGTTTTGGGTGCTGAGTTTAAGTACGCCGTTCTCTTTTTTTACTATTATATATTCGTGGAGGTTTTCATTTGCTTCTATTTTCAAACTTTCTTGATTTTTAGAAAATGTGATAAAAACTTTAAAGTCATCTGTTGCTGAAACCTTATTAAAATTACTGATCTCTTTGGTTACTGTGGTAATATTATCCGATAGTTCGATAAAATGATTCCTTTGGCTAAGAGCAAAAACAAGAGAAAAAATGATAAGTATAAATGTGAGTGATATTTTCATTGTTGTTAATTTATTATAGATTTTGCTTAAAAATGTATATTAACTATAGTCTTATGGTAATAACTCCGAAAATTTTCATGGGTTGCATAATACTACTCTCTGTCAGGGTAAATAACAGGGTACCTTTTAAAATCTTGGAGTTTTCTGTGACAAAGACATTAAAAAATAAATGTGGGTCTACTCTGGAAACTTACTTTTTCATAAAATAGTATGGTTTTGGCTAAATTTTCAATTTTGGAGATTCTGTGAAATCTGAGTATCCGCGAATTTAGAACAATCGTCTTTTCACTGGTTTTTGTACAACGGATAATTGTAAGCGGAGTACGACCAGAGTGAGTATTCCGTCTTACATAGTTTTCTTTGCTGGCTCTTTTTTCGTCATGCTGGTTGAGGGTTGGCTTACAGCTCTCTGACACCGCAGGAACGAGGATGGTAGTGTGCTGTAATTCTGTTGGTTATCCCATATTTCTTATTCTACTGTCAATGTACTTCCATTCTTCTTTGTTTATATTCCACAATTTACATAATTGCTTATCTGTATATTCTCCCTTATATTTTACTAAATGTGGAATCGAGGCAAAACATTTTTTTGTTACATCTTGAGAAACAACTCTTTGCAATAATAAAAATCTTGCCACTTTGGTAAACATGTATGATTTAAATGAAATAACTTCTTCCTTTGATTTTGAAGAAAAGGCGACTAAATATGTTTCAGTACAACATTCATTCGGCTTAGCAATTCTTACATTACCTTCATAATAAAAACCTACAGATTTTGTAAAGTCAGTTTGACCAGCTATTGGTGATTTTGGTATTAATAACTTCCATTTATCAAGTAAATCAGCTTTGTCAGTTATATCTTTTCTGGATGCGTACTTTAAACCGATCTTTTGTGTGAAATAACAAGGTATTCCTTTTGTTTTAGGTTTGTAAAACCCTCTTATTCCAAAGGGTTTTGAAGATGATATGCAATCAGCTAACGTTTTTCCGCCTTTATTAAATTTGAGTACTTTATGTAAGATCGGTATAGCCTTATTATCTCTAATTAGGATATCAAATTCATTTAGGGCTCTTTTGCCAATATCATTCTCTCCATTTAGATAATTGACTATCGTGGTTGTGTTGTTGTGGTTTATATCCCATAAAAAATAACATAACCCACCTGCTATATCTACGTTTGTAAAGCAATCATTTGAGTTTGGATAATCGAAAAGCTTAGAAAGCTTCGTATCTATAAGCATAGAAGCTCTGAATTTATCTAATCCCTTGCCACCCGCATACCATCTTGCTGGCATTATTAATGAAATATAATTTGGTTTAATACGTTTTGCGATATCTACAAAATGGTGATATATTGGTTTGGCACTTACGCTGTTTCCGCCATCCATAACTTGATATGGGGGATTACCTACTACTGCATTGAATTTCATATCATTATTTTTATTTGCCTTCCAATATGACTTGCCCTTTTTTATTTTTTCTACAAACTTACTTTGCTTGTGAGTAATTTGATTTTCTAAATCCTCGACACACCTTGTATTTAAGTCTACATTCCTAAAACCTACCAATGTTCGCTTAGTTATACTTTTAGCCATAGGAGTTTTACATAAAACAAAAATATTTTTTGATACTACTTCATCCCATATACTTTGTTGCTCGGAGATTGTCAGTTCATCGTATTCTTTGTTAGAGTAAGTATCTGTTATTTTTCTTCGATAGAAGATTATAAGCTAAGAACAGTGGGTACAGTCCAGATTTAGAATTGATTTCCAAGAGACGACTATCACCGCAATAAACTTCTTCTGTGATATTGCCTTGATTAATATACCGTGGAATGGAAATAGTATTTTCAAATTTATCATCAAAAAACACATAACCTCCAAGACAGTCACTCATATGCGTATTAACAACTCTCCAAGGTGTTAATACGGTTTCTTTATCTGGATTTTTAAACTTTCCAAATATGGCTGTTATCCGTTCTATTCTTTGACCTATTGTTAGATTATCAGTGGTTTTTGCTAAAGCACGAATTCGTTTACCCGCCGCTCTAAATACATCAGGTTCGTAATATTTTTTGAATTTCTTAAATATACTTTTTGTTACACCCTTTGGCATAAATTCATTCCAAGATTGACTATCTACTAAATAAGTGAAATTGTGAATAGTTAAATCATTTTCTTCATCTTCGATATCTGCACCATATATAATCAATGGCATCCGAATAGAAATACCTCTAAGTATGGATACTGCGGTATCTCTATTTTTTTTCTTTGATTTTCGTTCTTCTAAAAGTTTTTTATCCTCCTCATTTAGATCTTGTTTCTTTTTCTTCTTTACAGCTTCTAATTTTTCAAATTCTTCATCCGTGAAGCCTTGCTTGTTAATATCTATATCGCTGTTTTTAGGCATTGCTTTAGTGCTGCCTATGATTTTTTTAAGACCCATAAATTCTTCTAAATCTACAGAGCCCAATTTCATTAATTGATCATTATTATATAGATGGGTATCTTCGAAGCCATTTCGTACAACTCGTTCAATGTAGACTTTTTTGAGTTGCTCTAACATTGAATTTACATTGTACTCTTTCATTTGAGAACCGTCTGCTGAAATGATTGGACAGAAATTTAGGAACTCACCCATTATTTTTCTATCCTCATCTGTAGTCTTGCCTGCTTTTGCAGATAATTTTGCAGTTTCCGCAATAACTTTTAAGGTTCTGTCAGGTGCAAAATCAAATACAAAACATTCTTCTTTTACTTTTCCATTTATTTTGGCTGGTGTTTGCACTCGGAAAATAGTTTGCATATAATTTGATGCCGATGTATTATATGAGCCGGCAAGCATAAATACTACTGTCCAAGCTTTTACTGAAACACCTGTTGTAAGTCGACCGCAAGAAAGTGTTATTGTATAAGTTTCATGAGGTTTGGTTGTTATTGCCTTGTTTAATTTTTCAAGTGCTTCCTCATTAGCTTCTTCTTCGTCACCATCACCAGCTACATTAACTATATTGAAATGAGCAAATACAATATGTGATTTCAATAGTAAACTTAGGGCTCTTGCTTCTTTTACACCTGGAACCATCCATAGCGAATGGCGAAAGTTATTTCTATACTCTTCTGTAGCGAAGGGATAATTACTTTCGTCATCACCCTTGCTGATTAGATCTAAGAATGCAACAACATCTTTTTTGTGAATAAATTCATTCGTTTCATCAACTCTGAAAAATTCTCTAAAATTGAATGCTAGATCTTCATCAGCAAAGTCATCAATAAGTTTACCTAAATTATAAGTATAAATATTCATCCTTGGTAATGAAGCATATGGATTAGGGTCGCCATAATGTATTTCATCCCATTCTTTTTTTGCCTTTTGCTCCATTACATAATCCCAAGTGTATATTTCCTCTTCCTTGTAATCATCAATTAGATTAAAAGGGGTGCCAGATAGGTGTAAGATTTTTGTTTTTGTTCGTCTAAGCTCATTTAAAACATTCTTACCAAGTTCTGTTTGTGTGCCTTCATGTGCTTCATCTACGATGATAAAGTCCCAAGGAGTATTAAATAACTCATCATTCTTATCAAAATTTCCTCCCACCAATTCGGAGCCTCTTAAGTCTTGTATTGAAGCGAAATAAATGTACTGAACATCCTTTTCTTTAGATCTATTTTCTAATGATAGAAATGTGTCTCCTTTGTTTTTAGATCCGTAATTAAAACTTGGCTTGTCATAGAAAA
Organism: Saprospiraceae bacterium; assembly: GCA_036479115.1. Classification (GTDB taxonomy): domain Bacteria; phylum Bacteroidota; class Bacteroidia; order Chitinophagales; family Saprospiraceae; genus UBA7328. The sequence continues at coordinate 16,359 of JAZGFD010000243.1, forward strand.
TTTTACTAAAATCCTCAAACCATCCCGCATCAACAACAGGTCTATGTGTGAAAATTAAAGTCTTTTTGAAATTATGTTCTCTTATTACTTGGAGTGCCGAAAGCGTTTTGCCAAATCTCATCTTTGCAAACCAAAGCATTTCATTACTTTTTTTGAATTGCTTTTTCGTTTTTTGGATTGCGTCTTTTTGTTCAGGACGAAAAACAATAGGGCTTTGACTTGTTGTTATTTGACTGGAATTTAGTGACTCTTTACCTTGCTTTACCGCTGATATTGCTTTCTTAACTGTTTCTAAATCAGTTACAAACCATTCATTTGCTTTGTTTTCAGTATCAAAAACTTTTTTCTTTATACCTGATCTCAATAGAACATTATGGACTTCATTATCATTAAAACTTCTAATTTCTCCCTTTACCGTGAAAATTGTAACTTCCGTATACAACAAATCATAAGCTACACCTGCAGTCTGGGTATATTGATTTATTCTGTTTTTTGCAGCTTTATTTAATGCGGTACTATTAGGCTCAAGTCCATATATCTGTGGTCTCATGATATACGTTGACGCAAAGTTTACTTGATAACTTTACACAAATTATAAAGAAATGCGAAAAAAGCAACGAGAATACTATCATTATAGCCGTACTTTTAAGGAAGAGAAAGTAAAAATGATAGAAGAGGGAAAAATAACAGTAATACAGTTGAGTAAAATTTACCAAGTGAGCCGTGCTGCGATATACTCTTGGGTTAGCAAGTATGGGAGATTGCCAAAAACAGAGAGGTTAGTTGTGGAAAAAGAAAGTGAAGGATCAAAATCGATGGAATTTTTGGGAAGGATTAAGGAATTAGAAGCAGCCTTGGGTCGTAAAGATTTAGAAAATACATACTTGCGAACGGTGATAGAAAAGGCTAATGAATATTATAAATGTGATATTGAAAAAAAGTCATGTTAGCCGTTGTAAAGTCATGGAAAGGCAAAAAGACTGAGCATAGCATGGAGGCATTGTACAACTTGATCGGAAGGAGTAGACAGTCTATGTCTCAGATAAAAAAGCGACAGAAAAGTAAGCTAGAAAAGGAGGTAAATTTGGTAAAATGTGTAAGAACAATCCGTGCGAATCATTCCAGGATGGGATCACGAGTGATTTACCACAAGCTTAAAAATCCACAGATGGGAATAACTGCTTTTGAGAAGATGATGTCTTCTCATGGCTTGACAATACCAATACGTAAAAGACGAATCATCACAACACAAACCGACCGAAAAAGACGTTATCCGAATTTGATTAACTCTCTGGTATTGAATCGTATAAATCAACTGGTAGTAGGCGATATAACGTACTATAAGTCAGGTATGGAAACCTATTATATATTTAGTTTAAAAGATCATTACAGTGGAAGAATTGTAGGATTGACAGGTGATACGAATATGGAAGGAGATAAAGCGCTAGAGTGCTTATTCCAGATGTCAATTTTGAGAAGAATTGGAACATTCGAAGACCTGATCCACCACACAGACGGAGGAGGTCAGTATCGTAGTGATGATTATCTGAATTGGTTAGGATCAGAAAATATTAAAATAAGTCAAAGCGAAAATTGTTTGGAAAACGGGTGCGCTGAACAACTTAATGGAGTAGTAAAAAATGATTACCTAGAAAACCATGATGTGAAGGATGTCAAAGATTTGCGAAAAGTGTTAAAAAAGATCAAACACTGGATCAATTACGATAGGCCAGTAGCAAAACTTGGATACAGAACTCCGGTAAATTTTGAAGAGCACATCGAGTCTATGCCAGAGCAAGAAAGACCACAGTTCAAATTATATGATTTTAAAGAAGAAAGATAAAAAAATGGGTTTTTTTAGGCATATTACTTGAATAACGTATTGACATGTGTAAACAAAACAAAAAAAGCTCTGACCAAAAGAGGCCAGAACTCATATCAAACGTTTTCCAAGACCGATGTTATTCCTTGAGAAGTTGCTCCCCAGCAGAGCTTCTCTCCGCTTACATCGGTAGTATGAATTTGAAAAGAATATTATTTTTAAATCAGTAAAGTTATCAACACTGGTTAACAAGTTGACATAAAACTGTCAACGTATATCATGAGACCACATATACTCAAGAGGAATGAGTACAGCAGACATCACCGAACAGATCAAAGATATTTATGGTCTTCAGGTGTCTAAGAGCTTCATCTCTGATGTTACTAATAAAATGACAGGCCATATAGAATCATGGCAAAATCGACCCTTAGAAACGATCTACTACATGGTCTGGATGGATTGTATAGTGGTCAAAGTACGTGAGGAGAACTGGATTGTCAAAAAGAGTGTATATATCGTCTTAGGCCTTAATGAAACAGGGCATAAAGACATTTTAGGGCTTTGGATATCCAATACAGAATCAGCAGCTTTTTGGCTAAGTGTGCTCAATGATCTCAAGGCTCGTGGAGTAGAAAGGTTACTTATTGCATGTACAGATAATCTTACAGGATTTACCGAGGCTATCGAGGCTACTTATCCTGATACAGTCTGTCAACTCTGTGTGGTTCATCAGATTAGAAACAGCATCAAGTTTGTGCCTTGGAAGGATAGAAAAGAGTTCCTAAAAGATCTTAAATTAGTCTATTCAGCCGTGAATCTTGAGGCCGCCAAAGTGGCTTTTGAAAAGTTTAAATCCAAGTGGAATAACAAATATGCCTATGCTATTAAAAGCTGGGAAAACAACTGGAATTATCTGACTAATTTCTTTGACTTTCCTCAAGAAATTAGAAAAATAATGTACACTACAAATACCATCGAAGGTCTTAACAGAGGTATCAGAAAATACATTAAAACCAAGTCTGTTTTTCCAAATGAAAAATCAGCTCTGAAGTCAATTTTTCTGTCCATTGAACAAATCCAGAAAAAATGGACTCACCCTATTAGAAACTGGAACTTAGTTCTTAACCAACTTATGATTAAATTTGATTTGTAATATGCAATTTTTCCCGATTGGCTCTTCTTGCGTTTACACAAACTTTCTTACATTCTGTATTGTCCTGAAATAGCTTTACACAAAACGAGTAAAAATGACAGGGCAAAAAAAGAGAGTAAAAAATTACCACCGTTACTCGGTTAGTTTAAAACGAAAGGTAGCAAAATCGTATTTATCAGGG
>JAZGFD010000244.1:0-2879 GCA_036479115.1 Saprospiraceae bacterium
ATAATTTGATCCTGAACGAGGCAAAAAACGCAGTCATAGCAGTAGATATGGCGAGTATTTTTAACAAAGAGCAGGTTCAAAAGATGCCAAAGTTACCCGTCAATTTATCCTTGACAGAGCACTAGTGGTTCGGGTATATTTAGTAGCTGAACGAAAACTCATCAAAATTAGAAATAGTTCTTTTGGCGATATTTTATTTTTTTTCATCTCGCTGATACTCATGCATCACCGAATATCAAAAAACTAAATTCTCATCCAAAATATTCTATTTCATAAAATTCGACCGTTTCCGTTCAGACACTATTTAAAAAATAATCATGAACAATTTTGTTACTCTTATTCATGTATTGGACAGCAATAGTAGCCATAATGCTAAGGTGTTGTCTTTGCTCCAATATTTGGAAATAGCAGACCCACAAGATGTACTTTGCATGGTTTCATTATTTGTAAAAATCAAACCAAAGAGAGCGGTAACCCTGACTTTGTTAAAAGAATGGGCAGTTGAAATGATTGATTTACCAGATTGGCTTTTTGAAGAATCGCACAAGATTACAGGTGATATGGCAGAGACAATAGCCATTCTACTGCCAGAACCGTCAATGCCATCAAGATACAGCCTCAATGATATTTTAGCCAATATTAAAGACATTGCACATTTTGATGATGGTCACAAAAAAGAGGCAATAACAAAGTTGTGGAAAGGCCTAGATAGAGATGCTCGATTTTTATTTAATAAGTTACTCACTGGTGGATTTAGATTTGGAGAGCCTCAAAAGGTTATTATCGAAGCTCTTTCAAAATATCTAAATGAAAAAGAAACAATTATTAACCACAGGTTGATGAGAGACTGGAATCTTGATACAACCACATTTCAAGAATTGTTAACCAAGCCACACAAAACGGAAGGTTTTTCTAAACCCTATCCTTTTTATCTGGCTTCTACACTTAAATGCAAGCCACAAAAACTAGGGCCATCAAAAGAATGGACAGCAGAATACAAATGGGAAGGTTTCAGAAGTCAAATTATTAAGCGCAAGGGCGAGATATACGTTTGGACAAGAGACGAAGAATTGGTAACACAAAAATACCCTGAATTTTCTTTTGTTAAAAATCTTGAAGAAGATGATTTTGTAATGGATGGACAAATCATTTTTTGGAAAAATAACAAGCCAGGCCCTTTGTCTGAATTAGAGAAAAGGACAAAGAGAAAAACAATAAGCAAGAAGCAAATAAAAGAAACACCAGCTGCATTTATTGCTCATGATTTATTTGAATACCAAGGAAATGATTTTAGGTCTTACCCTTACCATAAGAGGCGTCACTATTTAAATAAAATGATAAGCTCTTTTTCTCATAATCAGGTATTTTTTCTGTCAGATGAGATAGCGTTTAAAAAATGGAATGAAATATCTGATTATCGCAACAAAGCTAGGTCTATTGGTGCTGATGGCCTGATGATTAAACGTATTGAAAGTGCTTATTATGAAGGCAGAAAAGAGGGGTCTTGGTGGAAGTGGAAAGTAGATGATTTTACAGTAAATGCGGTCTTGCTTTATGCTAACAGTATCTACGGTAGAAAATCAAATGAATTCTCCGAATTTACTTTTGCCGTGAAAGACGAAGGCAGGTTTGTACCTTTTGCAAAAGCGTATGGAGGATTGTCTGAAGAAGAGCTCAGTGAAATCGTTCTATTTATTAAAAGCAATACTCTGGAGTCCTTTGGGCCTGTGAGATCTATTGCTCCAAAACTGGTATTTGAACTTTCTTTTGCAAACATCTTCCAATCCAAACGCCACAAATGTGGTATAGTCGTAAAACACCCCAAAATTAAATCCTGGAGAAAAGATCTTAATTCGGAGGATGTCAACACTTTACGTGATTTAACGAAGCTTCTTCAGCCTTTTTAGAGCCAAAGAAAGTATTCAAATGGTACGTCAAAACAAAAGATTACTATCTTTGATTCATGACACTAGGTGAATGTTTTGAAATGGTAGGTCGCAATCCTACTCTTGTGCTTTTTTATTTTTTAGCTCTCCCTTTGACAGCATTTTTGGCTGGAGTATTAGGAAAAGGTGAAGGACATCTAAGCCCTTGGAAATACTTATACTCCAGTGTAGTATTTTTAGCTAGTATCCCTGGCGTATTCGCCATTACGCTTAATGTTTATCTCTTTCTATTTGAGAGAATGAGTATCATGGATGCCAATATATACACTCAGATTTTACCCGTTTTTTTAATGATATTCACCTTATGGATAGTGAGCCAAAATGTAGATTTTGATGATGTGCCAGGGTTTCACAAGTTGTCTGGTTTAGTGAGCGTAATAATAGCTGTATTAATCATCATGTGGATTTTAGAAAAGACACGCATCATTGTCATCACTTTCCTTCCTTTTCAGTACGTATTGTTGATTTTCCTAATTCTATTTTTAGTGATAAGGATGGGAACGAAAAAAATGTGGTCTCGCTCCTCTAAAGAGGAATTATAATATGAAGTACAATCTTATCCCCACTTTGCAATGGGCCTCCATTTCATTATTTATGATACCTGAAGGTATGGCGTTGTCCAAAAATATTACAACTAAACTTTATCGTAAAGACTGGGTGGTTTACTGCCACCCTCCATATGGCAGTAAAGATACCGTACTCAAATATCTAGCAAGATATACTCACTAGATTGCCACCACACATTCATAGAATAAAGGCTTACGATGGTACTACCGTCACTTTTTATTACAAAGATTACAGACAGGCAATGTAAGAAAGATGATGAAGCCTCTGAGCAAAAGAATTTATTAGAAGATTTGCTTTACACATTCACGAACAGGCCCTTGATACAGAGCACTAGGAGTAGATCAAGGACTGGCATATGCATGGAGT
>JAZGFD010000245.1:0-13438 GCA_036479115.1 Saprospiraceae bacterium
GCAGAGCTTCTCTCCGCTTACATCGGTAGTATGAATTTGAAAAGAATATTATTTTTAAATCAGTAAAGTTATCAACACTGGTTAACAAGTTGACATAAAACTGTCAACGTATATCATGAGACCACAATATCCCCATTGTCAGATGTAGCTTCACCGACCTTTAGACATCCTAAATGAGATTCATCATTTATACGAAATACATATATTAATTTAAGTTTTAGTGTTGAAGTAAATTTCATATATTAATGTTTTAGAAGGTCCACAAAGCGTATTTGTCTTTCTGTTTTGCCAGTTTTCTTATCCTTATTTGACCAATCTTTTACTATGCAATAAGTTCCATTGTGCTTTTTGATTTCATTTTTAGTGCAGCCTGTACACTTCATCGTAGTATTCTCATTCTTTCCAAAAAGATAAGTTTTTGTATAGTTTTTCGATTTGCAAGAATTCGGAATTACGCATTTTAAACCATCCATTTGCCAAACATTCCATGATATGATGCATATTATCATGCAAAGTGTACCAGTAATTATCATGCAAAGTGTACCAGCAATTATTAAATAAAGTGTACCACTTTATGAAAGAGAGATGATTCTAAATTTCTTCGCAAAAAAGAACGAAGAATGAGTAATAGAAGAATCATAGACATGCAACAAAAACAAATACTACGATTATACGAATTGGGATATTCTACACGACGTATATCTCGAGAATTAGGGATACATCGTAAGACAGTAAAAGGATATATCGATCGTTTCGAAGCAAGTGATGTAAAAGGATCTGAGCTTATCAAACCAGAAACAGATCTAGTAGGTCCGTTATCACTAGCCCCTCCGCCTAAACCTCCAGATAAGCGATATGAGTCTTTAAAATCTTTCATAAAGGAGCATTATACAAAACGCAATAAGCCAGGGTTCACCATAGACAATTTGTATGTGGACTATAAAGCAATGGAGAACACTGATCATTATTCAAGGCCACATTTTTATAGATTAGTAAGAAAGCTATGGAACGTCTCAAAGGGCAGCATACGGCTGAATCATACCTATGGAGAGAAACTATATGTAGATTATACGGGGAAGAAATTGAGCTATATAGACAAGGAGACAGGAGAACAAATATCAGTAGAGGTACTAGTAACAATACTACCTGCTAGCCAATATATCTATGCAGAAGCCATGCCCTCACAGAAGCAAGAGGACTTCATCCATGGAATAATGAATGGTCTAGAGTATATAGACGGATGCCCTCAAGGGATAGTGACAGATAACCTCAAAAGTGCAGTAACCAAGGCCGGAAAATACCAAAGCACCATCAATAAAAGCCTGAAGGCCATGGCCTTACATTATGGCACTACGATCGATCCTACCAGAACCTATCACCCTAAGGATAAAGCACTTGTAGAAGGAGCTGTAAAGATCTGTTACAATTCTATATTTTACGAATTACAGAAGCACACCTACTTCTCATTAGCACAGCTAAATGAGTCCATACTAGAGCAGCTAAAAAAGCTTAATACTAGGAAACTGAGCAACTGTGATGACAGTCGAATGGATCGATACAAAGAGGAGAAACCACACCTAAGCCCCTTGCCAATACAACGCTATGAAGTCAAGCAATACCGTAAAGCTAAGGTGCAGAAGATGGGATATGTATTATGCAACAGCTACAAGAATTACTATAGTGTACCGTATCGATATATAGGAAAACAAGTAGAACTGAGATACGATACCAGGGCATTGGAGATCTACTATCAAGGTCAACGTATAGCGACACATACGACCTCACAAGCGAAAGGTCGATACGTAACCAACTCCAAGCACCTGTCAAGTAATAATCAAGCATACACAGAGTGGTCACCAGCGTATTTTAGCAATATTGCAGCGGGACATGGAAAGCATATCCAAGCATATATAGATGAACTGATCGATCAACGCCCATATCCAGAACAAGCCTATAAGCAGGTACAGGGTATACTCGCTCTAATCAGACAATACTCCGCTCCTAGAGTAGATAGAGCTTGTAAAATGGCTAGTAAGCATCCCCGATATTCTTACAAAATGATCAAAGAGATATTATTAAACAATCAAGATCAACAGCTGAATCATTGTTCAGATCCACAAGAAGATCATGTTATACCTAACCATGGCAACGTGCGTGGAAGTGACTACTACAATTAAAATTTATCAATCATATAAAAACAATAAAAAATGGAACAACAAACCATAACAAAATTGACACAAATGAACATCAAAGGGATGTCTCAAGCCTACCATGATGATCTCACTACAGGTCAGCTTACAGGACAGACGATAGTCGAGTATCTAGCAAAACTAACAGATGCTGAATGGGAGCATCGCCAAAACAGAAAGATCGTCAACCTTAAGCGAGCCGCTAATTTTCGTCAGCAAGCTCATCCACTAAATATTGACTACACGATAGCTCGTCAACTAGACAAAGGGGTAATGCAGAGAATATTAGGTTTTACCTTCTTGCAGCAAAGTGAAAATATAATATTCACAGGCTTGACGGGCACTGGTAAATCCTATTTAGCCCAAGCCATAGGAACTAGTGCGTGTGAAAATACATACCGTACAATGTACTACCCCATGAGTCTCCTCACCGATACAGCAAACGCAGTTACCATACAAGGTAACTATCCACGGTGGATCAAAAAAATTCAGCAAGTACCTCTATTGATACTGGACGACTTTGGCCTCACATCAATAGACCGTATTACTCGCAAAGCATTGATAGACATTATAGACTTTAGATATGCCAAACACTCAACTATTATAGTCTCACAAATACCCGTAAATAAATGGCACCCTCTCATTGGAGAGGACACTATTGCTGATGCTATTTTGGATCGAATAGTCCACAACGCTCACCGTATAGAACTGAAAGGAGAATCAATGAGAAGACAAAAGAAATTAAGTTCTTAGTAGTCTTGCTCCAGTCGCCCTACGGGCTCCTTCCGCAAGACTACTAAATATCAAAATATTATCTATTTTTATGACTATAATTATCACTCTCTTTGCTGGTACACTTTAGATGATAATCGGTGGTACACTTTGATGATAATATGCAATATGATATAGGCTATATATTTTATTGACTTGACCAATGGTTCCTTATCAAATTTTAATCGATAGTTTTCTATAAATGAAAACAACATTGCTTCTCTTGCCAATAGCAAATTATCTCCTTGCCACTCATAAGCATATGTTGATTGAAATGCGTCTTGGGCAGCCTTAAGCCATTCACCTGTTGTGTTAACATTTTCATTTATTACTCGTAGCTTTCGATCTATTATTCCAATCCTTTCCTTTACAGAAATAAATTCCCCTGTTGTTGTATCATAACGACTGGTAATGTATGGTGCCTCACCACATGCCATTTCAAGACGTCTATCTCGTATGTACTTTTTCCAATCCTTATCTTTGGGAAAAGTTATTCTTGTATGACTCACTTCCCATTTCCTTTCTCCATTTTTTGAGACTATTTCTTTATTAAATACATTATCTCTATTAAACCAGGCATTATCAATTTGATTATTTTGGACATTACAAATCCAAGATGGGGTAAATACCTCAGCCATATTTCTTGATCTGGATTGTTGAAGCAATTTATCTTTTTGTGCTCTCGGCATTATTATATTTCCATTGGCACCTGTAATTAAGTTTGGGGATATTTCTGAATTTGAAGAGTACTGTTTACCTAAGTTTGAATAATTATTTGTTGCCCACAGAATGTTAGTTTTTGTGGTGTGATCTATTAGTAGAACATCCAAAACATCTTCATATTTTGAAAGTATTTCATTCTCCTGTATGTCTATCTGACTATTCAATTCATTATCTTGTTTGAAACCAATAATTCTCTTACATCTTCGTCTAATATTTCCGCAATCTTGAATAATACTTCGATACTTGGTTGCCTTCTATTTTGCACATAGGAGTTGACCATATTGTAGCTCTTATCCAATTTTTGAGATAACCAAATCTGGGTTACCTCTTTTGTTTCCAGTACTTCTTTGATTCTATTCATAAGTTAGTGATGAACTAAAAGTCACAAGATAATCAAAAACATACATTATCTCATTAAATGATATATTCAATCACTTGGATGGTGGGTGGTATAGTTGCGGGTGGCAGAAAAAGTAATGTGTCTGCAAGGCTCTTTGCTTTTTTGAGGGTGGCTTTTTGTTCTTTTAGCTTGCAGAGAACGATGTGTAACCCAATCTGAGTTACATTATTAATAAAGCCTAACGTAAGTACTCAATAACTTGTATAACGAGAAAGATTTGTCATCATTTTTGGTCAAATTTGCCGCCAATTCACAACAATTATTATTCTATCAAGGGCATTTCCCTTGGCTAATCAGCTTAAAGACATTCAACCTTTTCTATGATGATTACGAAATTGAGAACTTACAGCCCAACATCTGATCAAATTTATTGTTTAAGAGAGGTGTTCGTGATTTTGTAATCTTTTTCTTTAGTGAAAATGGCCACAAACTGTTCATTATCAATTAATACAACCTATTTTTGCAATTACATTTTATAAATTTAAAATTTTATGTATCCAGTAGAATTAACAATACCAATGGCCAAAGAACTTACAGAATTTGGTTTCAAAGGCTTACAATCAGCACAAGAAGTATCCAGTGCTATAGAAAATTCAGAAGGAACTTCGTTATTAGTTGTAAATAGCGTGTGTGGTTGCGCAGCGGCCAATGCTCGTCCTGGTGCGAAAATGTCAATTCTAAATGACAAAAAACCTGACCATTGCTTTACAGTTTTTGCTGGTGTAGACAGAGAAGCTGTAGATAAAGCAAGAGACCTTTTACTCCCTTATCCTCCATCTTCTCCTGCGATTGCTCTGTTTAAAGACGGAAAACTCGTGCATATGCTAGAGCGCCATCACATAGAAGGAAGGTCAGCACAGATGATATCTGACAATCTAAAAACGGCTTTCGATCAATTTTGCTAGATAGTGTGAAAGGAGGTTAGAGGAGGTTAAAAATTTTGTGCTTTGCCATGTGTTAGTTGGCGATAGGGTTGAATTTGAAAGCCTTTTGGTGCAAAACATTGTTAAAACACACGTCGTTGAGACCGCTAAAATTGGCAACCTTTATTGTATTCGGCATTAAAATATTTGGAGTCATACTTTCTTTTACTCTACATGTAATGAGGTCATTAGTTAGCGTCTGTAAAAAAAGACTATTTATAAATATATGAATACGTTTAGCAGATTAATACTTGAATGGCACAAAGACATTGATCGCCAAATGCCTTGGAAAAACACTAAAGACCCTTATAAGATATGGGTATCTGAAATCATTCTCCAACAGACAAGAGTAAAGCAGGGCATTGGGTATTACTTACGGTTTATCGAGGCATTTTCAAATATAAAATCTTTAGCAACAGCGCCCCAAACAGATGTGCTTAAAATATGGGAAGGGCTGGGCTATTATTCTAGAGCTCGAAACCTCCAAATAGCAGCCAAAGATATCCTGAATCGTTTTGGGGGTGTTTTTCCCAAAGAGTATAACGATATTCTTTCTCTAAAAGGCATAGGCCCATACACGGCATCAGCCATTTCTAGTTTTGCTTTTGGTGGCGTTTATCCGGTTATTGATGGTAACGTAATTCGGGTATTGAGCCGATATTTTGGTATTACTGAACCTGTAGATCGCTCAAAAGGTAAAAAGGTAATTAATAGAATAGCCATAGAGTCAATAGATACCAATTTTCCAGCACCGTATAACCAAGCCATTATGGATTTTGGTGCCTTAGTTTGTATGCCAAAGAGGCCTTCTTGTGCAGATTGTGTGATGTCAAAAAGTTGCATTGCGCTTAAAAAAAACATCGTTAATCAGCTTCCTAATAAACCCAAAAAGACAATAGTAAAAGATAGGTTTATGTACTATTTCATTTGTTTTAATAATGATAAAATACTAGTTCGTCAAAGAAAAAATAAAGGAATATGGGAAGGCCTTTATGAATTTCCTGGAATAGAATCACCGAAAAAATTAACTCAAAAAGAAATCATTTCTGCTGGTATTGAAAAAAAAACTGGGTTGGTTTTACAAAGCATTCAAAAATGTGGTTATTTGGAACAAAAGCTAACTCATTTAAACCTATATATCACTTTTTTTCGGGCCAATATCTTTTCTAACAATAATTTTGACAACAATATAAGGTTGGAAAAAATGTCAAAACTATCTACCTTTGCATTTCCAAAACCTCTTAAAACGTTTATTGCTTCAACATTATTGAAGAAGTGATTAAAGTGTGTATCAGAGGCAACAAAGAATCAGCCTTTTAAAATAATGTTATACATATCTGTTTATAAATTCCTAACTTTAGTAAAAATCATAACTAAATAAATAATGATCAATAAAGTCATTCTGGTAGGCAATTTAGGAAAAGACCCTGAGGTGCGCCATTTAGAAAGCGGTAGTGTGATGGCACGATTTTCTGTGGCTACAAATGAAAACTACCAAGATAAAAATGGGGAGTGGCAGACACAGACCGAGTGGCACAACATCGTATGTTGGCGATCACTAGCCGAACGAGCCGAAAGGTCACTAAAAAAAGGAAGTCTCATTTACCTCGAAGGCAAACTTACTACACGGAAATGGCAAGACAAAGACGGAAATGACAAATACACAACCGAAGTTGTAGCTCGTACAATTAGGGCTTTGGAAAGAAGAGAACCAACAATCAGTGTAGAAGAAGGGGCGTCAACTGAATCGCTTTCAGGCGATCAAAATACTTTTGAAACAATAGAAAAAACAATTGATCCAGCTGCTGCGCCGGAAAAGGATGATGTCTTGCCGTTTTAATTTTAAGTGTACTTTAAAATAGATGTTAACGAAACTATGAACATTGGATCCTGACCCCTTACAATATTTAGACATTTATCTTATTGCCTCAATTGGATTTTGGAATATATCCTTTGGAGTTTTCTTGTTGATTCTACTGTTATTTTTATCCGCTATGATATCTGCCTCAGAGGTGGCCTTGTTTTCATTAAAACCTAATGACCTTAAAAAATTAGAAGAGACATACCATAAGGCATTCAAAAAGATAGAAAAACTAAGAGAAAAGCCGAAGTACTTGCTTGCAAATATTTTAATCAGCAACAATTTTATCAATATTGCCATTGTAATTCTCTCCTATTTTTTATTAAGTAAAATGCTGCCCGATACAGTATATAATAAACTTGCAGAAAATACAGTAAGTATATTTGGAGAGGGTCTTAGAACCAATAAACAGTGGGCTGCCATTTATAATTTTATTATTTCTACAACGAGCATAACCTTTTTATTGGTCTTGTTTGGAGAGGTTTCACCTAAAATTTATGCCAATCTTAATAATGTGAAACACAGCAGAATGATGGCCACCCCTTTGCTAATACTCGAAAGCTTATATCGACCTATTAGTACCTTGTTAGTAGAATGGAGTTCAGGTATAGAACGTAAAATATATGAAAAAAGGCTAATCCTCACAGGTAACCCTACTGATAAAAAAGACATCGATGCAGCCATAGATCTCGCCGTAAGTGCTGATGATAGCGGAGAAATAGATATTCTCAAAGGAATTATCAATTTTGGTGATGTATCAGCCAAACAAATAATGAAAAGTCGAGTGGATGTAATTGCCCTAAATATCTCAGCTGATTTTGGGCAAGTCATGAAAGTAGTGCGAGATTCGGGATTTTCACGTATACCAATATTTAAAGAAGACTTTGATGCGATTCTCGGCCTATTATATGTAAAAGACTTATTGGGTTATAGCAATGAAGGCAATAATTTTAATTGGCAAAAACTCATAAGAAAAAATGTTCTTTATGTGCCTGAATCAAAAAGACTCTACGATTTGCTCCGAGAGTTTCAGGCCAAAAGAACACATATCGCTATTGTGGTGGATGAATATGGTGGGAGTGCCGGTATTGTGACTTTAGAAGATATTATGGAAGAGGTAATTGGAGACATTAAAGATGAGTTTGATCTTGACGAAGAGGTAATTTATACCAAAATTGATGAGCATAACTATATTTTTGAAGGAAAAACCATGCTTAATGATGTGGTACGATTATTAGATTTAAACAATGACATTTTTGATGATGTAAAAGGCTCTGCCGATTCATTGGCAGGATTAATCCTCGAACTGTTAGGTACTATGCCTAAAAGGGACATAGAGATTAAATTTAAAGACCTTCATTTTAAAATAATATCAGTAAGCAAAAGAAGAATTGAAAAGATTAATATTCATTTGTAACATTGTCGTTGTGACTTTTATGTCTTGCACCTTTGAACAGGCAAGCACACCCAAGCCTCATTCTTACCCTAGAATAAATTTTGAACCTCACGAATATATAACGTTTAATGAGAACTATTGCCCAGTGACTTTTGAGTACCCTCTAAGAAGTCAAATCAACAAAAATAATTTCTTTTTTAACGAAAATACTGACCATGAATGTTGGTTTAATCTGGGCATTCACAACCTAGACGCTACACTATTTTTCACCTATCATCCTATTGTAAATAGGGAGACATTGGAGCTGCTAGTAGATGACGCCTTTACCTTAGTGAGTAAACACAATACAAAGGCTAACAGCCGAGAAGAATCAAGAATAAATAATGCCGAAGGATTAAAAGGAGTACTTTTTTTAATAGGAGGTAAAGTGGCATCACCATTACAATTCTACCTCACTGATGAAAAAAAACATTTCATAAGAGCTTCTCTATACTACAATCAAAAACCAGCAAATGATTCCCTTCTAATTGTGACCGAATATATTAAAAATGACGTTTTACACATAATTTCTACTACCAAGTTTTTATAATTGGTGAATTCATATCACAAATGCAACTTTTTTGTTAAACAATATTTTGTCTATTACAAATATAGGAGATTCGTAATTATGCCTCTTTCATGGTCTGTTATTAAGCTTAATTTCAATGTTTTTAATGTCCTGATCAGAAAGTTTTGTAAAGTCAGTTTTTTTAGGAATGTATTGTTAATTTATAAATTATGAGCCCACTCCGGAAACACACAAAATCAAAAAAGTTTCTTTTGGCGATCTTTATATTTTTTTCAATGAGCTGATACTCAGGCATCTCCGAATCTCAATAAATGTAAATCTCATCCAAAACAACTCATTTTGTGAAAAATGTCTGTTTCCGGAGTGGACTCAATTATAGAACCTAAAAATTAATGGTGCCCGAATAAATAAAACCCGAGTCCATTTCTGGACTCTACAGCTATCTTGGAGTCGAAAAACAAAACAAGACAGCATTGAACAAAAGTAAACATTTCGTCGGGCAGCCGATTTTCAGTCAGGTATTAAAATAAATAGCTAGATCAGAAGTAAATAGAATAGTACGAAGCACAGGAAGTGCTCGCTATTATAAGACATTTAAGACTTGGGATCATTTGGTAACTATGCTATATGCGACCTTTAGCAAATGCATGATGCTGAGTATCCGCGAGTTGAGAAAAATATTAAGTTCTTCAAATGCTTTATGCAGAGCTTGTCGAAGTGAATTTTTTAGGTTTTGTTGATTTTCGGAGTGGTCTCAAAGTTTCATTCTCTCAAAATAATCCTTAGCCTTAGCCAACACTTTTTTTGATAATAATATGGTTGCAATCATGGTAGGAAAAGCCATTAAAGCATAAAAGCCATCAATAAGATTAATAATTGCATCTAAAGAAAATGTGGCGCCAATCATTATACTGGCTATGTAAAAATAATTATACCAATGAGCGTTTTCTGCTCCAATTAAAAAAGAAAGGCATTTGGTGCCATAATAGGAAAAAGAAAAGAGTGATGATATGCTAAATATTGCGACACACAACAGCAATAAGTAAGGCCCCATTCCTTGAAATACATCAGTAAATGCTGAAGCGGTAAGGCTTACTCCATTCACATCAGATACCAACCAAGCATCGGTTACTAATATTGCCAAGGCGGTAAGCGTACATACTACTAAAGTATCAATAGCTGGACCCAGCATAGCTACTAATCCTTCTCGTATGGGTTCATTTGTTTTAGCTGCTCCATGGGCCATTGGCGCTGTACCTATACCTGCCTCATTTGAAAAAGCCCCTCTTCTTATACCCAGTAAAATCAGTCCCCCCAGAACTCCTCCAAGCAGTGGGTCACCTGTATAGTGATTGGCTGCAAAAGCATCAGTAATAATCAATCTGAGATAATATGGAACGCGATCATAATTAGCCATAAGAATAACCATCACCAATAGAAAATATACTGCTACCATAGCGGGAACAAGCTTTGTGGCAGTGTTGCTTATGCGCTTTAAACCACCAAAAATCACTATGCAAGTAATGAGGATGAGAATAAGGCCAATTATCGCATTCACTGTAGTAGTGACTTCTATTCCTTCTGGTTTTAGCAGAATATCCCCTATGGCTTGTGTGAGTTGATTCACATTAAAAACAGGTAGGGCTCCGATTAGCCCTGCCAAACTAAAAAATATAGCCATTGGTTTCCAATGCTGTCCTAAGCCTTCGGTGATGAAGTACATTGGTCCTCCTTGAATGACTCCAGTACTGTCTTTCCCTCTGTAAAGGATAGATAGTGTGCAAGTAAAAAACTTAGTACACATTCCTATCAATCCACTGACCCACATCCAAAATATAGCTCCTGGGCCGCCTATCGAAATAGCTACAGCAACACCTGCAATATTACCCATCCCTATAGTAGAAGAAAGTGCCGTAGTGAGTGCTGCAAAGTGACTAATATCGCCCTCAGAGTCATCATCATCATACTTACCTCTTAATATCTGAATGGCATGCCTAAGATATTTAAACGGAAGCAACCTGCTTCTAAAAAGTAAAAAAAGACCCCCGCCTACAAGCAAAATCAAGAGAGGAAAACCCCAAACAAAAGAGGCAAATGCTGATATAAAACTGTCTACTTGTGTCATTTTTGAAATCGTTGGGCAAGTACTATACTGGTGCCTATATGCATGCCTTCGTGTAAATTATTGAACTCTATAGCATCTTCCAAAGATGTTAATTCATAGCCAAAACTAGT
Organism: Saprospiraceae bacterium; assembly: GCA_036479115.1. Taxonomy (GTDB): domain Bacteria; phylum Bacteroidota; class Bacteroidia; order Chitinophagales; family Saprospiraceae; genus UBA7328. Next base: position 11,067 of record JAZGFD010000245.1, read on the forward strand.
TTTATAAGGGCCAAATGAACTAAAAAGTCCATTTTCGTAATCTTTAACAAATCTGGGTATCAGGCTTTCAGAAAGTCCAATAAGCTCCTCTACTTCAGATTGGCTCACCTCGTTTTCTGGCCTTGATCCTTTTTTATATTTTGCTATTAATTCTTTACTTATCGGGGTTGAAAGCCCAGAAAGGGCATATGTGAGTAGCTGTTGAGTGACAATCACATGTCCAAAATTCCAAATGAGGTTATTGTTAAATCCATCGGGAATCATATTCAATGTAGACAAATCAAAAGGACTGATTAATTTATTAAAATTTTGTCTGGCCACATTTAGAATTTTTATACTGTTGCTTATGTTCTTCATAATAATTTTTCTTAGGCAATCAAAATAGAATTACTTTTTCAGATGAGTGATATAGATACGGTTTTTAATAAGGTGTGTTAAAAATATTTATACACCCAAAGGAATAATAATTTCGGAGCAACTACACCTTCACAACCATTTTTGGGTAAAAAATAGGTGTCTTTTTCGGTAATAGCGTGAAATTTATTGCCATTAGACTTAGCGTCGCTTTATTTGGGGAGTTTAGAGTTCATATGTGACAAAAAACCAAAATTTGAAATTAGCCAACAAGTTATGATATCGAGTAATAATACCATTGCATTGATATTAAGGATTTCTATTGTCTTCTTTTTTTTGTAACTACTTAGTGTCTGAACGAAAACTCATCAAAATTAGAAATAGTTCTTTTGGCGATATTTTAATTTTTTTCAACTCCCTGATACTCAGGAATATCCGAATATCAAAAAACTAAATTCTCCTTCAAAATATTCTATTTCATAAAATTCGACAGTTTCCGTTCAGACACTACTTAGATGGACGCTTTTTAAGATAAAAACTTGATATTTCTTTACCAGATAACGCTCATTTTTTAAGGCAAAAAATAGCTGTGGCGAAATCAATAGCTGAAATATGGTAGAAAAAGAACATTTTTTATCCAAACTTGGCTCCACATGTAGATACCATCGCTGTATAGTTATTTTAATCCAAAACTTGACCTTGCTTGAAATTTTTGTCTTTATTTGGGAATAATTAATCTCCTCAAGGTTCTAGAAAACTCAAATGTATTGGTAAAATGCAAGTTTTAGAAAAAAAGAAGTTTTTAATAATAGTGTCAATTCTAGGGTTATTTGGAATAGGAATGGGCTATTATTTGGGGTTGGGGGCTATGCCCAATGACATGAATGGCTTGTGGGGCAATACCCCAGAATCAGTAAAACCGTTTTTCTTTATTAGTATGGGCTTAGGGTATGTAGGCTTTGGTCTTGCTCTGTTTTTCATTATTTTTAGGACTGACTTATTTAATTATTACCCTATATCAAGAAGTTTGGTTATAATATATGTAGCATCTATGTTATGGCTCCCCTACATGGCAGAAATGAATCAAAACCCCGAACCTTTTACATGGATTAAAGTAAGAATTGCCTTACTCTTAGTAGGGTTAGGTGCATGGTTTTTTTTAAGAAGGATATGGCTATTAGACGGAGTTGAATATTCATCCTGGAAAAGAATGGCTACCATAGGGGCAGGTATTTTCTTCTTTCACACTATGATAATGAATGCAATATTGTGGCCTATCTTTTTTTATTAACTTTTGTAGTCGTTACAGTCTTACTTTACAAAGGTTTCGTTCAGCTATTAAATAGATAGTGTCAGACAGAAAACAAAATAGTATGTCCTAACCCCTTGGCATTCAGAAAGATAGCGTATTAATTTTATCCTTTCTAGTGTTTGAATGTTGGTTGGATGTGTATTTGGTTGGATATCAGAACTTAGAAACATTAGAAATAAAATTATTCGGAACAATATTTCAAATTTCACCATTAATCCTGGCAAGTACTCAATAGCATGTGTAACCAGAAAGATTTGTCATCATTTTTGGTCAAAAATGCCGCCAAACATATAGGCTGGAGAAAAATAAGATGTTGGAAGAAAAAGCCAAAGAAGAGCTTCCGAAGGGCCGCCAATATTCATTACTCAAAATATACACCAATAAATCATAACTATTTCCATACAAGGGCAACATGGATCAATAAATTTACAGTGAATCCCAAGGACATTCGCCATATTGGGAAGCTAATCCACTAAAAGGTTTTTGCCCCGTCGTAGATACTTCTTAATATTTAACCAAAAAGCAACGAAGAGATAAAATATATGAGGCGAACCAAGAGTCATACAACTAATGTAAATGAAATATAGTCGTACTCTAGAAGTGCGCAACCCTATTTTATTCCCAATATAACTGCATACAGCAAAGCCAAATTTCTCAATGGTGTTTTTAATATATGGTGCTATTTAATTGATAAACAATCGTAAAG